>DAOOUW010000050.1:0-12803 GCA_035390885.1 Bacteroidota bacterium
AATTCATTTTGAAAATCGTTTGCGATGCTGTGATGGATTCTATAAATGGTTTGAGGTATGCTCAGTATACATTCCAGACCGGAATATTCATTTTTGTATACTTCACGATATTAGCGAACATAATCAAGCAGTCGAAATAGTACAACAAACGAGAGAAGAATTAGAATCGCGACTTTCGAGAAAAACCGCTGAGAATAATTTTACAACTCGAGAACTTCAAAAGCGCGATGAAATTCTCAAACTCTATGAAAATGCATGGACTGAAACATTTGAACATTCGCCAATTGCACAGGTACTTTTTCAACCAAGTGGAGAAATAGCGGCATGCAATTCCGTTTTTGTATCTCTTTTTGGATTTGATTCTCCTGAAGAAGCACATTTACAATCTTTTGCAAATCTCTATGCTCAATTCGAACATTTTGAACAGCACAGTAAAGATCTAATTCAAAATAGAGTTCTCGATCAACAAATAGTTGAAATGAGAAAAAAGGATGGCGCCTCTCTAACGATAAAATTCAATGCATATTCAAGAATAAATCCTGCGACGGCTGCTCTGGAATTCCATGGTTTTATTATTGATGTTACCGAACAAAAAAAAATTGAGTTATATATAACTCAAAAACAAAACACCGAAGTACTCGGCACAATTGCACGAGGCATTGCGCACGATTTCAACAATATTCTTGGCATTATTATGGGATACACATCCATTATTGCAAATAAAAATCTATCACACGATAAATTACTCTCGACAATCGATACAATTAATCGTGTAATCGATCGTGGTTCTGATATTACGAAACAAATACTTTCATTTACCCATCAGGATGAACATGCTCTATCTTTGGTTGATGTCAACTCTGAGATTCAACAACTCACAAAGATGATGAAAGCAACATTTCCCAAAAGGATACGCATCCTTCTTCAACTTGAGCAAAATCTCCCGAACGTTTTGATCAATGAAGGACATCTCCATCAGGTATTATTGAATATATGCGTTAACGCACGTGATGCCATCATAGAAAAAGAACAAGATTCGCATGAAGAAACGATTGCACTCCGTACGTTTGTAATTTCAGGCAATGATATTCTTCACTATTCAGGGGCTACTTCCAATCAACCATACGTGTGCATCGAAATTCAGGATAGCGGTAAAGGAATAGAGGCAGCCTTACTTCCAAAAATATTCGAACCTTTCTTTACAACAAAAAAGCCGGGGCTAGGGACCGGGCTAGGACTATCGGTTGTTAATCTTATCGTAAAAAGCTATAACGGCAGTATCGATGTTCATAGTGAACCTGGAAAGGGCACGACCTTTAGTCTTCTATTTCCGGCTTCCAATGAAGTTCATCATTCATCTGAAGAAAAGAAGGAAGGTCCTCATGGAAAAGATACCGGTGGAACTGAGACTCTGCTTTTTGCAGAAGATGAAATGGCTCTTGCATTAGCAATAAAACAACATCTTGAATCAAAAGGTTATTCTGTTTTAATAGCTCGAGATGGAACCGAAGCTCTTCAACTTTATACAGCATATCAAAAGGAAATTTCACTTGTTATCCTGGATATCGATCTTCCAATATTGGATGGGACAAAGGTACTCCAAAAAATTCGCCGATTAAATCCAGAACAAAAAGTTATCCTTGCAAGTGGATACCTTGAACCTCAAGACAATTTACAATTTCCACAAAATGAACCAGCAGAATTTATCCAAAAACCATATCAACCAGAAGAGTTGTTAAAAAAGATTAGGGATGCGATCGATTCTATTGGAAATAAACATTTTTCCATTTAAGATCGCTTACGTATTTATTTCTACAAAAGTTAGCTAATGTAATTTTTTAGATAATTTTATATGAAGCTTTCGTATAACTTCCGAATACGTTGGGCGATTATCCGAATATCATACTGTTCTTCAATAAATCTTCTTCCCCATTGAGGTGAAAAAATTTCAGGTTTCCGTAACAAGGAGAGGAGAGCATCGATGCACTTCTCACTATCGAAAGGAACATGGGGAGATAAATCGCCAAAATTACTATAGAGAGCTCGTTCAGCAGTTTTTTCGGTAATAAGTCCAACGACCTCCGATTCACCCATTGCTACAACTGGAGAACCGCAAGCTAAGGCTTCCATTGCAACCCGTCCAGCTCCAACCACCACATCGGCTCGATGATACACTCGCTCGACTTCCGTTGTGAAGCCATCTAAAAAAAGACAATGCTCACCAAGTTGGTCGTTGATAGACTTCACAATGTTTCCTATTTTCTCTTTGTTACTCATTCCTCCGACAATATGGAATTCAACTTCAGGATATTCCTTATAGAGATCGGAAACAACTCTATTCAAGAATGAGACCAAAGCATCGCCTTTGAAACCAGTAAAACGTCCTACGACAGCCACATATTTTTTTCCATCATGGTTGCTCTTTGGTTGAAAGCGCCACTGGGAAAGATCAATGCCATTAGGAATTACGACAAGCTTATCCTCAGGAAAGTGCATTTCATCTCTAAGGTGATCATAGATTGCTTTACACACAGCAATTAGTTTTTCCCCATACACAGAATACAATTTACTCGACGCATGGAGATGTTGACGCATATGAATACTGGATACAAGCGGTACTCTTGCCTGCCGCGTTGCAAAGTACGAAACCCAACTTGCCGCTCTCGAATGAGCGTGAACAACATCAATTCCATGTTGCTCAATATATTTATGAAGGAAAATAATATTGCGAAATCTTTGCATGTAGGAACGATTTCCGATGGGATACTGAACGACGTTCGCCTGCGTTGGAGTACGAAATGTATCGGATACAATCGAAACACTATCCCCTTGCCGAATGCATTCATCCGCCAATGTTGCAGCGTATGTTTCCGCTCCATTAACTTCGTATTGAGAAAGCACATGAAGAATCTTCATCAATATTTACAATCCTCTCATTATAGAGATTTTTCAGTTCTTCTATTATCCCACCCCATTAGAAGAACGCCAAGAAGAATCAAGAACGCTGCAATCCAGAGAACGCTCATAAATGGCTTTACACTAACATCAACCAGAAGAGCATCCCGATGCTGCATCTCCCCTACCATAGAAGATGATACAATTCCAACAACAACGGTCGGTAATGTATCCTCACTGAGTACTTGCGCATTAAGCAAGGCTAATCCGATTGTGTCTTCTTTGAGAAATGCTGGTTGTAATGTTATTATAGAATCGGCTTTGAATATCGCTATCGGTTTTAAGGTATCCTTCCCCTTGTTCGAGTGCACCAACACAATTGCTCTGATTGTATCGCTGTTTTTCGACGTTGTCGCATTTCCATTTTGTTCCATCTGGATGTCAAGTAATCTGAATTTGTATCCCGCATAGAGTGTATCTTTATCCTTTTTTAAAGAAAGCTCCGCCCGATATCGAATTTCTGATTTTCCAGTTTTGAAAGAATCTGGTTCAACATAAATATCTTCATTCCATCGGACCCAATAGTCTGGATACTCAAAGACCATCTTTGAATTCTGTTTGAAGAAAATGGCAGGGTACAAAATTTTCGATGAATTATTTTTTTTGACTTGTACCCCAAACCGAATTTTTCCATCTTGAGCTTTTTCAGCGCCAAGGTACGTCAACTCCATTCCGAGTGCAGAACGAGAAGTACCTTCTTCCAAAAGAATCGTTTCTTGCTGAGCGAAACGACCCGAAGCAACGACCGCTAAAAAAAACAATGCAACGCCTATATGTGAAATTGCACCTCCAAGCGCATGCGACTTTTGCTGTACAATCTGAAATAAATAACGGACAGAAGTATAGAGCGCACAGAACGATGCAAAAATCAATGCAAGCGATCCAGCATCCTTCACCCCAAAAATGAATAGAATAAGAACGCCAATGATAGAAAAAAAGAACGGCGCTTTCATTCTCTTTACAATTACATTCGAACCATTCTCTTGCCAACCAACAACTAGACTCATCGCAAGAAGTAACACGGTGCAAACCGCAAGCGGCAATGTTCTATTATTATAGAACGACGGCTCGACTGCACTGTGTGTAAACAAAGGAAGGTTTGTTCCAAAGAAAACCACAAATGCAATAATTCCCAGCATCGATACAGCAAGTATGACAAACGATTCACGAGAAATAGATGGAGAAGGCGACGATTCTACTCGAAGTTCTCGAAACCTCTTGAAGAAGAAAATTGTACCAAGAACAAGAAAACTAACGATCCATAATAGAAGGAAGATGTAAATAAAATTGCCCGAGCTCGCAAAAGAATGTACAGAAGCATTCGAGAGTACGCCGCTTCTCGTCAAAAAAGTGCTGTAGAGTATAAAAACAAATGGGAGGATTGCTAAAATAAAATTAGCGCGAAGAAGTTTGCGTGTGCGGAGAAAAACCATCATCGTGTGGAGCAATATTACGGAGATGAGCCAGGGAACGAGAGATGAATTTTCAATTGGATCCCAGCCCCACCAACCGCCCCATCCAAGCGTGCCGTAAGCCCAATATCCACCCAAAATCATTCCTGCACCAAGGAAGGTAATTCCCAAAAGAAGCCACGGCAGCACTTGACGAATCCATTGATAATATTCACGACGCCAAAGAGCCGAAATTGCCAAAACAAATGGAACAGAAAGAAGCGAGAATCCTAAAAACAAAATTGGAGGATGAATCAGCATCCAGAAACTTTGGAGTAACGGATTGAGTCCTCTTCCATCTGCAGGTATCACTCCTTGAGGAATATCTTTCCTTACTTCCCAGACTAAACGAAACGGCGAACGAGCAACAAGCAACAGAATCAAGAAAAACAGAATTCCGTTATAGAGCATCATTGTTTCTTTTTCATTGCCTCTCTGTTTCGATTGCTGCATGAGAATACAACCGACAATTCCTGTAAACATTGCCCAAAGTAATAGACTTCCTTCCTGTCCTGCCCACAATGCCGAAATTATAAATGGAAAAGTTAAATCTCTTGACGTATGGCTGAAGACAAAATTGTATTCGAAATGATGATTAAGAATATGCCACAATAAAATTGCCGCCGTTAAAAACACACCGACTACTGCCGCAACGGTCGAACTCCGTGCGAGGCGAAGGCGTTTATCATTTTTTAATGATAAACCATACAATACAATCGAACACGCAATAGCAATAAATGAAAACCAGAGACTGATTGTACCGAACATTTATTTCTCTTCCTAAAAATATTGGTGAGAATAATTTACTGAGTATGATGAATGATCAAATAGAATTACTCTCTTCATTTCTTCTTTGAATAGAGTGACGAAAAATACTGCTCTAATTCACTACGAAAGTTTGGATGAGCAATTGCAATAAGCGCTTCTGCACGCTGGTGAATATTTTTCCCATGCAGTGATGCTACGCCGAATTCAGTTATGATATAGTGTACATCCGCTCGTGTGGTTACAACACCAGCTCCTTGCCGTAACTGCGGAACAATGCGAGAGTATTTTCCATCTTTTGTAGTCGAGGGCAATGCAATAATTGGTTTTCCACCTTTCGAATACGCAGCGCCGCGAATAAAGTCAACCTGACCGCCAAATCCGCTGTAAATTTTCGTACCAATCGAATCGGCGCAGACCTGCCCGGTAATATCTACTTCAATTGCGGAATTGATGGACACCATTTTTTCATTCTGGGAAATGATAAAAGGATTATTCGTATAATCACAAGGATGAATTTCGAAGAGTGGATTATTATGGACATACTCGTACAATTGCTTCGATCCTAGAACAAATGTAGAAACAGCTTTGTTTGGATGAAGCGTCTTCTTGAGATTTGTAATAATTCCTTTCTCTACCGCTTTCATAACTCCATCCGATACCATCTCCGAATGAATACCTAGATGTTGTTTTCCTTCAAGACGAGCGAGCACTGCATCTGGTATTCCGCCAATACCTAATTGAAGCGTTGCGCCATCTTCAATCATTGGGGCGATGAACTCTGCGAGTCGCTCTTCCACTTCGGACGATGCTGTGGGACAATACTCAAGCAGAGGCTCAGAACATTCGACAATCTTATCCACTCGCGAGACATGGATAAAAACATCGCCGAGTGTCCGCGGCATTTGATCATTCACCTGAGCTACAACAATATTTGCATTCTCCGCTGCTGCTTTCGTTGCGGCACATTCAACGCCAAAGCTCATAAAGCCATGGGCATCCGGCGGCGAAACATGAATAAAAGCTACATCGAGAGGAATGTACCGTTGACGAAGAAGATCCGGTACTTCGGAAAGATGGACAGGGACGTAATCAGAAATTCCTTCGGCAATTGATTGGCGATCGCCTGGCCCAACGAAGAGTGAATTGTGATAAAAGTGCTTCTCCATTCCAGGTTTTGTAAGCGGATCGTCGCCCATTAAGAGAAGATGATCGACCTCGACATTGGTAAGTTCGGATGCACGTTTCGCAAGCGCTCGGGTTAAAAATAATGGCGTCGCAGCATTCCCGCTAAGAAAAATTTTATCTCCTGATTGAACACAGGCAACAGCTTCATCAACCGAAACTATTTTCGATTTGTACTGATCTATCCAATCCATAGCACAATTCCTCTATAAGTTTCGTTTCAGAGCAACAAAGCAATATCAGTGTAATCAATATCGAACACACGAGATGCAATACTGTTCGTACAGTGTCCTTTGTAAGTGCAAACGCCATGGGCAAGTCCCACATCCGAACGCAGGACTCCATCAATTCCAAGTTCTGTCGCCTCACGGAGAAATGGAAGAAGAACATTTGTCCAACCAACCGTGGCAGTTCGTGGCACTGCTGCAGGCATATTAGGAACACAGTAATGAATAACATGGTGCAGAACGAAAGTTGGATCGAGCAACGTTGTTGGTCTGCTAGTTTCAACGCATCCGCCATGGTCAATGGAAAGATCAACAATGACAGAGCCTGGCTTCATACGCTTTACCATCTCTTCCGTAACAATATGAGGGGTTTTTTCACCTTTCATCAACACAGCGCCGATGAGCGCATCGGCTTTCCGAACGGCAAGTTCAATGTTATACGGATCGGCAACTGCGGTCGAGACACGCCATTGGAACATATTTTCGATTTCTCGTAGTCGAACAATATTTCTGTCAATAACTGTAACAAAAGCGCCTGATCCCAATGCAACACGAGCGGCGGTTCTTCCAACAGTACCTGCACCAAGAATAACAACATTAGCCGCAGGCACACCGGGAATACTTCCTAACAAAACACCACGGCCATCCTGCCTGCTCTGAAGGTAATGAGCGGCAACGTGAATCGAAAGTTGTCCAGCAATTTCGGACATCATTTGAACTATCGGTAATTCGCCACGTTCATTCTCGATAAGTTCATGCGCAATCGCTGTTATTTTTTTCTCTAAAAGCGTTTCGATGATAGCGCGTTTCGCAATAGAGAGGTGAAGAGCCGAAAAGAGAGTTTGATTCTCGTGAAGCATTTGTATTTCTTCAAGAGATGGGGGAGCAATTTTTAATATTACATCAGAGCGATTTACGAGTTCTTCGGGACTATAAACTATTGTCGCACCAGCTTCTTGATACTCGTGGTCAGAGAAGAAGCTCTGTGAACCTGCATTTCGCTCGACGTACACTGTAGCTCCAAGGTTTACAAGTGTACGAACTCCTCCCGGAGTAAGCGATACTCGACGTTCGGACACAAATCGTTCTTTTATTACACCAATATTCATCGCTCATTCTCCTCCTCTATAGATTCAATACCGATTCATACTTTGAGTAAAACCAGATTCCTCATTGTGTTTTGCAACGACACAAAAAGCAAATTTATTGGATGATGTTCCAAAGCGAGTTTTCAGTTTGTCTATTGTAATTCAATGGACTTATTTGTTTGAGAAAAAATTGCAACATCCATCTTCCTCTTTTCTTACCTCCTGCAATGACGTTCTAATAGAATTTTTCACACAATGATTATATTCTCCACTTCCCATCCACCCCATCCTATTGCAGTCTGCACTTCTTTATAGTTTTACCTGCGCAGTCGCCTTCGCAATTTCTTTCCCCTTTTCAAGAGCTTGTTCATTTACGCCGATAAGATGTTGTCGATGAGAAGGTAAAACACTTCGCAGCGCTTGAAGAACATTTTCGGTTTTTACAATTGGATGACGTTCAAGAAAAGCGCCAAGTAAAATCATGTTTGCAACTTGTTTACTCGAAATTTTTTCTGCCTCCGCCATTCCTTGGATTCCAAGAACTTCAATATCAGTTCGAGTTGGCGGATTTATGACAGTCGATTGCTCATAGAGAAGCATTCCATTTGGATAGACTTTTGATTCGAATTTATCGACTGATGGCTGGTTGAGCAAAAATGCAACATCGAATTTTGTAACAATTGGCGAACTAATTCTTTTATCTGAAATAATAACGATGCAATTTGCTGTTCCACCACGCATCTCAGGTCCATACGACGGCATCCAGCTTACTTCTTTGTTTTCCTTTATTGCAGCGTACGCTAGAATTTGTCCAAGCGATAATACACCCTGTCCACCGAATCCAGCAATAACAATTTCATAAGTTTGTTTCATAGAACTTTTCCTTCTTTACATTATCATCTGGGAGCTTTCAAATCGCCCAACGGATAAAATGGAATCATATTTTTTTCCAGCCACTGGTTTGCTTCGACAGGAGTCATCTTCCATCCTGACGGACAATTCGATACAACTTCGATGAAGCATGTTCCCTTCTTCTCTTTTTGAAACTGAAATGACATCGTAATAGCTTTTTTAAGTTTCCTCACATGTTGCGTTGAATAGACCGCTTGACGGGTTACATAGTAAGCGCCCGGAAGTTGAGCTACAAGGTCAGTGATTTTCAATGGGAAACCCATCGTATGCACATCGCGTCCATACGGCGATGTAGAAGTTATCATTCCATCAAGCGTCGTGGGCGCCATTTGTCCGCCGGTCATTCCGTAAATTGCATTATTGATAAAAACAATAAGAATATTTTCGCCACGATTGACAGTGTGAATTGTTTCAGCTGTGCCAATGGCGGCTAAATCGCCATCGCCTTGATAAGAAAAAACATATTTATCCGGCAAGACCCGTTTAATTCCGGTTGCAACCGCACTCGCTCTTCCGTGCGCCGCTTCTTGCATATCGATATTCATATAATCATACGCGAAGACTGCACAGCCAACAGGAGCAACACCAACTGTCTGTGATTGAATACCAAGTTCATCGATCACTTCCATCAAAATTTTGTGAACCACGCCGTGCCCGCAACCGGGGCAATAATGCATTGGCGTATCAGTAAGCGTTTGCGGTTTTTTATAAACAACTTCCATATCATTATGCATCGTCATATTCCACCTCATCGAACTTGAACGTGAACAATACTGAAGAGTTTCTCAAGTATTTCTTCAGGCGTTGGAATCATTCCACCCATACGACCATAGAAATACACAGGCTTTTTCCCTTCGACACTTAATCTTACATCTTCAACCATTTGCCCTGCATTCATTTCAACTGTCAAAAACGCATCGACGCTTTCGGCAAGCTTACGAAGAATAGCCGAGGGAAACGGATACAACGTCATTGGCCGAAGTAATCCAACTTTCAATCCTTTTTCTCTGGCAATTTCCATCACTTTTAGACAAACGCGCGCCATCAGTCCAAAGGCTACAAGAATTATATCAGCATCGTCCGTTCCAATACATTCGTAGCGAACTTCCGTCTCTTCCATCATTCTATATTTTTTTTGAAGGTGAAGATTGATGCTTTCCATTCTCTCTGGTTCCATAAAGAGAGAAGTAAGAATATTTCGTTCTCGAGTTTCGGGTTTTCCAGTTGTTGCCCACGGCGCAGGCGTCGGTGGAAGAATTCCTTGCGGCGGCAACGCTACTTTTTCCATCATTTGTCCTAAAGCGCCATCAGCAAGAATCATTGCAGGATTTCTGTATTTTTCCGTTAGTCGGAAACCTTCGATCACAAAATCAACCATTTCCTGCACCGAGGCTGGAGCAAGAACCAGAAGATGATAATCTCCATGCCCGCCTCCTTTGACCGCCTGGAAATAATCTCCCTGCGATGGTTGAATAGTTCCTAAACCCGGACCGCCACGCTGAACATTGACGATGAGAGCGGGAATTTGCGCCGACGTCATATAAGAAATTCCTTCTTGCATTAAACTAATTCCCGGACTCGAAGAAGAAATCATAACACGCGCGCCAGCGCCAGCGGCTCCATACACCATATTGATAGCAGCAACTTCGCTCTCAGCCTGAAGCACAACCACATCTGGATGTTCTGGAGCGTGGAATGTTAAGTATTCCATTACTTCTGATTGCGGAGTAATTGGATAGCCAAAATAGGCTTTCATTCCTGCCCGAAACGCAGCTTCAGCAAGCGCCTCATTCCCTTTCATCAATCGAACTTCTTTTTCACCATCAGTTTTCATAGCTTTCAATTCCTTATTTTGCTTTTGCCTGGCGGTATACAGTAATAACGCAATCTGGACAAACTATTGCGCAATTTACACATCCCGTGCAGGTGTCATCTTTTAATCGAGCGTATCTGTAACCTTTGATGTTGAGTGTTGGAGCAAGTTCCAAACATTTCTGTGGACAAGCGACAACACATAATTCGCATCCTTTACAAAGATCGATGTTAATTTCGACCGTACCTTTTATTGTAGCCATTGCACACCTATATCAATGTTGTCTTTATATAATCTAATTACTTAAAAAGGTAGTAAGATTTTTCTAAAAAAGGCGAGAATTTTTATAGGAAGGGAAAAATGAGCAACCAATTCTAAACAAAAATCATACAGTCACACATTGTGTTGAAAAAATTATCGACTGTAAAAGAAATGAATTTCCAACACATAACTTGAATAAATTACCATTTCACTTATCAGAGTAGATTATCGTTGAAGGATCAAAGTTCTCTTCCCATTTTCTTACACATTAAATCGAACAACCATGATATCGCCATCTTCCATAACATACTCATGTCCTTCGATGTGAAGCAAGCCAGCTTCCTTCACCGCTGTTTCCGAGCCAAGTCTATCAAGATCAGCGTACTTAATAATTTCGGCGCGAATAAACCCCTTTTGAAAATCGCTATGAATTTCACCCGCAGCTTCTGGCGCTGTTGCCCCTCTATGAATTGTCCACGCATGAACTTCTTTTGGACCAGCCGTAAAGAAAGTAATCAATTGTAATAAATTGTAGCCTTCGCGAATCACTTTGCTCAAGCCTGATTCTTGAAGATTCAAACCTTTGAGAAAATCAGCGCGTTCCGATTCGGGAAGCTCTGCAATTTCCGCCTCAACAGCAGCGCATACAACTACAACTTTTGCTCCTTCGCGTTCAGCGACACGCCGCACAGATTCGACGTAGGAATTCTCATGTAAAAGATCGCGTTCATGGACATTGCACACATACATTACCGGTTTCGATGTCAATAAATGCAACTCATGGAGATATTGTTTTTCGTCTTCGTGCGTCAATTGATAATATCGAGCTAAACGACCGGACGAAAGATGCTGTTTGAGCGCTTCATAGAAATCAGCTTCTGCTTTTACTTTCTTGTCGCCTGTTCGAATACGTTTCTCAACATCTTTGATTTTCTTCTCGATAGTTTCCAGGTCCTTCAATATCAACTCTGTCTCGACAATTTCAATATCGTACTGAGGATTGATGGCACCATCAACATGGACAATATTTTCATCTTCAAAGCAGCGAACGACATGTGCAATTGCATCCACCATTCTGATATGCGAAAGAAATTGATTCCCTAACCCCTCGCCTGTGCTGGCGCCTTTCACTAATCCAGCAATGTCGAGAAACTCTAATGTCGTTGGGATAATTTTTTCGGTATGATAAATTTGCGCCATTCGAGCAAGTCGTTGGTCAGGCACATTGACAACACCAACATTTGGATCGATTGTACAGAAAGGATAATTCGCAACGGCAGCGCCAGCTGAAGTAAGCGCATTGAAAAGCGTCGATTTACCAACATTCGGTAATCCAATTATTCCGCATGTAAAGCCCATAGAAACCTATACAATTGTTCTAAATTTCCTCTACCAATATATTGAACGTTTCGTGGGAATTCAAATCAATCGGTTATCCTTAGAGAATCTTTCCCGTTGGATTCATCCTTTCATAGAGAATACGTTTGCTGAAAATAATTTAATAAAAATCCAAAAATATCTTATTGCATAAATATCAATTCTTATGCATATTTATTCATTATGATAGGAGAGAGAATGGATAAAAAAATTCATGTATCAGTTATTGGAGCATCTGGATATTCTGGAATAGAGCTTGTAAACATCCTCCTGCGCCATCGAAATGTAACGATCGACAATCTCTTTGCTCATAGTTCTGCTGGAAAGCGCTTCGATGAAATTGCACCTGCCTTTCGCAATCGTATCTCGTTAATTCTTGATGAATTTTCAATTGAGAAAGTCGCCCAAAGTGATCTTGTCTTTGTCGCTCTTCCATCTGGAGAAGCCCTTACTCTGGTTCCTCAGCTTCGAGCGGCTGGAAAGCGCGTTATTGATTTAAGCGGAGATTTTCGGCTGAAAGACACCAATCTTTATAAGCAATATTACAAGCGGGAACATACTGCACCCGAAACTCTGAGCGAAGCTGTCTTTGGATTACCGGAGTGGTTCGCAAACAAAATACGTACTGCGCAATTTGTCTCAAATCCAGGATGCTATCCAACAAGCGTCATTCTGCCGCTTGCTCCATTAGTAAAAGAAGGAATCCTCGATCCAACATCGATCATCGCCAATTCGTTATCCGGCGTATCTGGCGCTGGACGCAGTTCTT
>DAOOUW010000051.1:0-11305 GCA_035390885.1 Bacteroidota bacterium
CCAAAGAGGAGACGAAAATAATCGTAGAGTTCCGTCGTCGTTGAAACTGTCGAGCGTGGATTGCGAGATAATGTTGTCTGTTCGATGGCAATTGCGGGACTGAGTCCCTCGATACTTTCGACATCGGGCTTCTCCATACGTTCGAGGAACTGGCGCGCATACGACGATAAACTTTCAACATACCGACGCTGTCCTTCTGCATAGAGCGTATCGAACGCAAGGCTCGATTTTCCAGAACCACTCACGCCGGTAACGACAATGAATTTATTACGTGGTAGCGCGAGTGAAATATTCTTAAGGTTATGGACCCTTGCACCACGAATTATAATCGGAGAGTCTATTTCCGATGTAATCTTTGAATTTTTTAAATGTGAAACCATAATGATATTCAACTCGCTCAACTACAAGCGCTCTTCGCACCAAATTCTTTCACCTACAACCATTGAACGATGTCATCGAGAGGTTTTCGTTCCTTGATATTTTTAGGTTGATAATCAGACCCCGGAAAACCAAGCGGCGTCAACGCATAGACAACTTCATCGTCTGTAAGTTGAAGAGCTTCACGAACAATGGCAGGATTAAAGTTCGCTATCCAGCAGCTCCCCACGCCTTCATTGGCTGCTGCAAGTACAATGTGTGTCATAGCGATTGCTAAATCTGTTTCAATCGAACAATATCCATCAGTTCCCCGAACCCACGCATTTTTCCTGTTACCGGTAACGGCAAGAACGCATGGCGCATCGTGGAACCATGTCTTATTGTAAGCCTGATGAATTTTTTCCAACGCCTCTGGAGATGTTAACACCACAAATTTCCATGGCTGTTTGTTTGCTGCCGATGGAGCTAATCTGCCTGCTTCAAGAATTTTCAGGATCACATCTCTCGGAACTGGCTTTGCGGGATCGTAATTACGAACACTTTCGCGACGACGAATGAGTTCACTGAATTCCATATTTCATCACCTCAATAATTTTTGTGATTATTTCTGCATGAGGGTAAATGTCGATCTTTAGCGCCAGAAAGGTTTAACGACTAATCAATTTTAACCCACATAAAGCATTAGAAACTTGCAAAGGCTATTGCCTCGATACGCCTTACGGCTACTCGGCAACCGAGTTGAGGGCGGCTGAGTAGGACGACAGTCCGTATCGAAGCCGCCACTTTGATTTTCTCTTCTATCATCTATTTTGTGATTTTACTTCACCTTAAACTTTTGCTGCTATCTTTATTGCATAATCCGGGTTTAATAAGTAAATCAATTGTGCATTGCTTACCAAGAAATTTTGCTATTCTTCCGAACGTTATCCGTTGTATCTGTTTCTTGTTTCCAGTCTGGAGTTGTGTGCTTGTCGCAAAGTGAAATCGGATATTTTGCATTAAATATTTCAGTGGTCTTTTCCGGGCAATATGGTCGCGCTTTTTTCTTCGTCTCGGCGCAAATTGTATCAGTAATAACTCCAGGCGGCTGTTCGAAAAATTCCAGCGGGAGATCGATCGATGGATCGCTATACACTTTTTGCATAAATCTTCCAAAGATTGGAGCAGCGGCACGACCACCCTGTCCATCGCCGCTTTGGAATTTTATTCGCATATCATCGAATCCAATCCATGTGCCCGCAACAAGTTGAGGCGTAAAGCCAATGAACCATGCATCTGCATAATCATTCGTTGTGCCAGTTTTACCAGCACAAGGTCCATTGAAGTAAGTTCGAACGCCGCGTGTGGCAGTTCCGCCATTGACAACTCCTTTTAGCATGTCTGTCATGATGTAGGCTGTTTCTCTACTTAAGACTTCCTTCTTTACCGGACTTGTCGTTTCGATAACGTTCCCTTCACTATCTTCGATACGAACAATTGAATAAGGAGAAACAAGTACTCCTTCATTCGCAAAAACACCATAGGCAGTCGTAATTTCCAATGGCGTAATTTCCGGAGTTCCTAAAGCAATCGACTCATAAGGAGGAATAGGAGATTCGATTCCCATCCGATGAGCATATTCAGCGACTTGTTTCGGCGGAGCAATTTCGATGACGGCTCGAACAGTAACAAGATTTACTGAAAATTTTATTGCGTCACGAAGCGTATATTTTCCACCGATCGTGCGTTCGTAGTTTTCCGGCGTCCATCGCGTTCCATCGGGCATTGGAATTGTTACAGGTTGATTTAGAATTTCATAACACGGCGGATATCCATTATCAATTGCAACAGTGTACACAAATGGCTTAAACGCAGAACCAGGCTGGCGTCTTATTTGCGTAACGTGATTCAATCCGTACTTGAATGTTCTAAAATTTCGTCCGCCGACCATAGCAAGAACTTCGCCAGTATGCGGATCGATAACAACAAATCCGGTTTCAATTGTTTGAGTTGCACGACGCACAGAATCAATAAATACACTATTCGACCACAGCGCTTTCCGTACACTATCCCGAGCTGTTTCCGAATGCGCCTTTTTGAACGACGGATTATCTTGAATTGCTTTCGCGATATTATCATTTAATATATCGGTGTGGCTACTCCAATTCCATGTACTATCAAACAGTTTTTGATATCCATTGAGATGTTCCTCGATCGCTTGATTTGCATACCGTTGCATTCGACTATCGAGCGTTGTATAGACCTGCAACCCATCACGGTAAATATCAAAACCATATTTTTCTGCTTTCTTCGAAAGTGTCTGCCGAAGCATTTCCACAAAGTGAGGCGCAATTCCTGTGCGCAATTCAGCTTCATTGAAACGAAAGTCAAGCGAATCAGCCTCTACTTTCTGAGCCATCTCGTCTGTAATTAAACCATCGCGAAGCATCGATTCCAGGACAACTTTCCGCCGCTTGAAAGCTCGCTCAGGATGATTGATAGGATTGTAGTAGCTTGGACCTTTCAGCATACCGATGAGTAATGTATATTCAGGCATTGTCAGGTTCGAAGCAGATTTTCTGAAGTAGGTTTGCGCTGCAGCTTCAATACCATAAGCATTATATCCAAAGTAAGAAACATTCAGATAGAGCTCGAGTATTTCCTTCTTTGTAAAGTTCCGTTCGATTTGAACGGCTGTAATGAATTCACGAATCTTACGTGTAACCTTATCGAAAAGCGATTCATTCTTTCCCTGCAATTTATAGAGGTTCCGGGAAAGTTGCTGCGTTATTGTGCTGGCTCCCGCTTGTTGAAATGTAAGAACATTGAGCGCCATTTGCCGAACGAAGCGAGGGAGATTGACACCCCAGTGAGAATAAAAATCTTTGTCTTCCGTTGCTAGTAATGCCTGAATAAGTCCGGGAGGCACGCTATCGATGGAAATTCTCATTCTGTTTTTATACGCCAGGAGGTCGAGCACAACGCCATCGCTGGAATATATTTTTGTTGCAAGCTCTGGGCGAGGATTTTCTAACTGCTCCAGTGTTGGAAGTCCGCTGACAATATATCTCCAATACCAAATAGCCGTTCCAATAATCAACAGGAGCAAGCAATAGATAATAATATGCTTTGTATCAAATCGCTTCTTTCTTTTTTTCATATATTTCCGACGATACTCTGGATCCGAAAAATAACGCTGCATTTCCTCTGAGCTGAATGATTTCTGTCCCATTGTACGTTCACCCGATTATCGTAACCATTTTTTTAGAACCATTTTCTCACCGTCAAAGACGCCATATGTAGGCTTCTCCATCCACTCGCCTAAATTCACATAGATTCCATTGCCAAGTGGCGTCATTCCTGGTTGATGATTGTGTCCCATCACAACGAAATCAAATCCTTCTTTTATTTTTTCTGCTGCAAATTTTACCATTCCATCTTCTTCATACTGTCGATTCGATGTATAGTTCCGACTTTGACGCGACGACCATCGAGCAATTTTACTACTACAATCTGGATGAAGCCACGAGTAGAGAACTATATTCACTCGATTACGAAGGATACATTTTAGAATTTTATATCCAACGTCATTTTTGATCAACCCATCGCCATGGTGGAGATAGAACCGTTTCCCTAAAATTACTTTCTCGAATGGCTCATAATGAATTTCCATTCCAAACTCATCCCGAAAGTAATTGCCAATCCAGTAATCGTGATTGCCAGCTATAAAAAAAAGACGCACTCCATTATCCCTGAGTTCCGAAAACATTGTAAAGAGCTTATAAAAGCCTTTTGGCACAACTGTTTTGTATTCGAACCAATAATCAAATAAATCGCCAAGAATATAAATTTCAGAGGCATGATGTTTAATAGCATTCAAAAATTTTATGAGCCGCTCTTCCTTCAACTGCTCCTCTTTTTTCGAACCAGCGCCAAGGTGGACATCCGAAAAGAAGAACACTTTCCGTTCTGTTTTCTCTAACAAAGCTCGCTGTTGTTTTTCCATTGTTATTGTAAAAACCGAAAATTTTGCAGGAAAATCAAGGTAAGAGGATTCAAATGGAGACCTAAATCCTTTCTTTAGACTTTAGCTTTAATCCAAATAATGTATTAGAAACATGCAAAGGCTGTTGCCTCGATATTGCATTACGGCGCCTCGACAACCAATCTTCTGACAGTTGCTGAGGTGGACAATTCCGATTGCAACCCACGGGTTCACACGTGAGTGAGATTGCATGTTCACAATGCTTATCCTTAATTTATTGTTTACTGTTCTTTTCTCTTGAAAGAAAAGAACCAAAAGTTCAAGACTGAAGAAAAATATGGGTAAAACATCGGCTCACTCCGCTGCACAAAATAAACTCGTCTCGCTGAAAAGCGCTCGACTCAAACAGAATTTTGTGCGGACGCTTCGTTCGCCTCGTTTTACTTCCATATTTTTCTTAGGTCAATTTTCCTTATAGAGAAACCTTTTGCCTCGATACGCACTTCGTGCACCTCGGCAACCGAGTTGCTGATGGTGGCTGAGGTGGATTTCAGTAGATATCAGAGCCACCATTTTGATTTTCTCTGCTGTCATTTATTTTACTTCACCTTAGACTTTTACTGCTATCTTTATTGCATAATCTAGGATAAACGCTTTTTCAACTCTTCCTCTTTAGAAGAGCGACATTCTCAATATGATATGTATGCGGAAACATATCGACAGGCTGGAGAGTAACTAACGCGTATAGTTCGTCGCACAACATTTTGACATCGCGCGCCTGTGTGGCTGGATTACAGCTTACGTAAACAATTTTTTCAGGAGCAAGCGCAATTATTTTTTCAACAACTTTTGGATGCATACCGCAACGAGGCGGATCGATGACAACTGCCGTCGGCTTTGGGAATTGCGACATCCATTCCGTCTTGTTCGTAAGCATCTCCTTCAAATCGCCGCATAGGAAGGCGCAATTCGATATTTGATTTCTCTCTGCATTTTGCTCCGCATCGTGAATGGCGCTCTCGACAGATTCTATTCCCACGACATGCTCAACAAACTCGGAAAGAAAAATTCCGATCGTGCCGGTTCCACAGTATAGATCATACAGAACATCCTGCTTAGAAAAATTTCCCAATGTTTGTACAATGCCATACAAACGTTCCGCCTGCACTGTGTTCGTCTGGAAAAATGACGAGGGGGAAATAAGAAAACGATATTTCCCAATCTGCTCTTCGATGACGCCAGAACCGTAATAAACTGTTTCCCTTTCACCGGTTGCAACGTGTGCTTTTCGGGGATTTATTGTATTGACTATTGTTGTGATATTCGGAAAAGTATCGAGGAGCACCGAAACATACTCATTCATCACTTCAGAATCTTCGTGATGGGTTACCAGATTTACCAGCGTTTGACCTGTTCGTTTCGCTTCGCGAATAACCAGAAATCGCAAATATCCTTCCTCTGTATTTGAATCATACACCGATAATTTTTTGTCTCGAGCAAATTCTCGTGTACGATTGAGTATAGCATTCGAGAGTTGTGATTGAAGATAGCATTCATCAATGTCGAGCACTTTATCATATCGTTGCGGAACATGAAGGCCAAGATAAAGAGATGAGCCATGAGCGTCGTTCATTCCTTTCCATTTCCATTGTTCCGTCGAGAAGGAATATTCCATTTTATTTCTGTAAAAAAACAACAACTCAGAACCGATAATAGGTTGAATTGGAACAACGGGAAAATTGCCGATCCGTTCAAAAGCATCGGTAACATGGAGTTGTTTGAAGCGAAGTTGTGCTTCGTACGAAACGTGCTGCCATTTACATCCTCCGCACACGCCAGAGTATTTACACAGCGGAGACACTCGTTCTGGCGATGGCGATACAACTTCAAGAATATTCGCTTCCGCATAATTCTTTTTAACTTTCTGCACCCGAACTTTTACAACATCGCCCGGCACTCCGCCCTGCACAAACACAACAAATGAATTATGCCGAGCAATTGATTTCCCTTCAAGACCAGTGGACTCGATTGTCAGCGTAAGTTCATCATCACGGTGAAGAACAATTTCAGACTCTGCCATTTTTTACACTCTATATTTTTTGGAATTGCCTCACAAATAAAAAGCCTCCGATAAATAAAACCCAAATCGGAGGCTGAGAGAATTCAACCGCAAAATAGAAATCATACAGAACGAGCTGCTTCGATGAGCTTTGCAACTTTTTCCGAAGTTTCAGCTTCGGCATAGAAACGGATAAGCGGCTCAGTTCCAGAAGCGCGAACGAGCACCCAACCATTATCAATGAACAACTTCATTCCATCTGTTGTATCAACTCGTTGCACTGGATAGCCAGCAATGCTCTTGACGCCTTTTTTGTACACAGAAAGAATTCGTTGTTTCTCTTTTTCTGTAATGTGTGCATCATAACGATCGTAATACACCCATCCAAATTCATCCATCACTTCTGCAACAAGCTCGCTAAGTTTCTTCTTGCGAACTGTCATAATTTCGCATAGGAGCAATCCAATGTAGATACCATCGCGTTCCGGCAAGTGACCTTTTACGCCAAGTCCACCGCTCTCCTCTCCTGCAATCAGGATGTCTCGTTCCGTCATCAAGCGACAGAGATACTTAAAACCAACAGGAGTCTCGTGAAGCGGAATTTGATACTTTTCACACATCTTGTTAATCAGTTGACTCACAGAAAAAGATTTTGCCACTTCGCCTTTCAGGTGTTTTTCCTCCACAAAATATTTCAGCAAGACGGCAAAGATGCGGTGCGAGTTTACAAAATTACCTTGCTCATCGAAAGCTCCGATTCTATCGGCATCGCCATCGGTTGCAATGCCAATATCGCACTTATTTTTGACGACAGCATCCTGTAATCCCTTAAGGTATTGAGGTAAAGGTTCCGGATGATCTCCTCCAAATGAAGGATTGAAACTATTTCGAAGTGAAACAGCGACGGGCAGAATTTGTTCCATCACGCCTTGCCCTGAGCCATGCATTGCATCGTAAGCAATTTTAATTCCAGCCGACTTGATTCGTTCAATATCAATCTTCGAACAAACGTCCTTGACATAGTCGCTTGTAAAATCATGGTGAACAATCATTCCTTTCTTGACGAGGTCAGAGAATGATTTCTTCAGTTCGATTTTTGAACGAAAGATTTTCTTCAGTTCCTTCTCGACTTTCTCAATTGTTTCTGGATGCGCTGGTCCGCCAAAATCTCCTTTAATCTTGAAACCATTATACTTGGCAGGATTATGACTTGCAGTAATAATAATGCCAGCTGCGGCATTCAGTTGCTTTGTGAGCAACGAAACCATTGGTGTAGAAGATATTTTGTCAGAGAGAATAACTTTGATTCCTCTATTTGCAAGCGCTTCGGCTACTTTCTCTGCAAATTCTTGCGAAAGGAATCGCGCATCGTATCCAACGACAATTCCGTTTTTTATCTTCTTATGACGCTTATAATAATTTGCCGTTGCAAGAGCGACTTTTGCAACGTTCTCAAATGTAAAATCATCGGCAATGACTCCACGCCAGCCATCAGTTCCAAATTTAATCACGACACTCATAAACACCCTCCATAAAAATTCGGCTGGAATGTTGTATTACCAATCCAGCCGACTCATTTTTTTATCTTTATAAGTTCAAGCTATTTTTGCATTGACTGCTGATTTTCCAGCATAGATTGCATTGCTGCCAAGTTCCTCTTCGATACGAAGCAACTGGTTATACTTTGCAATACGATCTGTTCTGCTGGCAGAACCTGTCTTAATCATTCCGCAGTTTGTTGCAACTGCAATATCGGCAATCGTTGAATCTTCTGTCTCACCAGAACGATGACTCAAGACAGCCGTATAGTGCGCACGCTTTGCCATTTCGACTGCATCGAGAGTTTCCGTTAGCGTTCCAATTTGATTTACTTTGACAAGAATCGAGTTTGCGACGCCTAAGGAAATTCCTTTTGAGAGGTACTCAACGTTCGTTACAAACAAATCGTCGCCAACGAGTTGAATTTTGTCGCCAATGGCATCGGTAAGCATTTTCCATCCATCCCAATCATTCTCTGCCATTCCATCTTCAAGAGAAACAATTGGATACTGACGAACCCAATCCTCCCAGAATTTCACCATCTGTTCGGATGTTCTTTCGGATTTATCTGACTTCCAGAAAACATATTTCTTCTTCTCGCTGTCGTACATTTCACTTGCAGCAGGATCGAGTGCAATGAAAACTTGCTGACCCGGTTTGTATCCTGCTTTCGTAATAGCTTCGAGAATCACTTCGATTGCTTCGACATTCGATTTCAAGCTCGGAGCAAATCCGCCTTCATCGCCAACTGCCGTGTTGTAACCTTTAGCGTTAAGAACTTTTTTCAATGTATGGAAAACTTCTGCGCCCATTCGAAGAGCCTCCGAAAATGAAGGCGCATCGAGCGGCATAATCATGAACTCCTGTGGATCAACATTGTTGTCTGCATGTTTGCCGCCATTGAGGATGTTCATCATCGGAGCTGGAAGAATCTTCGCATTCGTTCCGCCGATGTACCGATAGAGAGGCAAACCTAAAGACGCAGCGGCGGCACGCGCTGTTGCAAGCGATACGCCGAGAATTGCATTTGCGCCGAGTTTTCCTTTATTGTGAGTTCCATCCAATTCAATCATCAGCTTATCGATGCCGACTTGATCCGTCGCATCGAATCCAATGACTTCATCCGCGATAATGTTGTTCACATTATCAACAGCCTTCAGTACGCCTTTGCCCATGTAACGCGTTTTATCGCCATCGCGAAGCTCAACAGCTTCATTCTCGCCCGTCGATGCGCCACTTGGAATTGCAGCGCGACCGACAATGCCATCTTCAAGTTCAACATCGACTTCTATTGTTGGATTTCCACGGGAATCAAGAATTTCCCGAGCCCAAACATCAATAATAATTTGTGACATAACTATTCTCTCCGTTTAATGATTGGTTGCATTTATTTTTGTTATTATTAAATTAAGCCAAAAATTGCAGGAAATGCAATGATTAGATTTCGAGAGCTACAAAGATACAACAGAACAAAAAAACCTTGCGAAGGCATGTTCTCTTCGCAAGGTTGTATAAAAAATCATTTTCAAAAATTACTTTATGATTCTTCCGGTTCAGGCGTATTCCGTTGTCTCCAGTACCAGGCAATAAGTACAATCAAAAGAATTGCAACAACGATGATAAGCACGACTGGTAAAACCGAAGACGCTGGTTCGACGCTTGATTTCCATTTTTCAAATTTTTCTTCTAAATCTGCTTTCTGCGTTTCGGTAATCTCTCCCATCTTTAACAATGTGGGGAACCATCCAAGCTGAAGTTCCGGAATCCAGATTTGCTCATTGAACTTTGTGAAATTTTTATATCGAGTCTCTTTCGATTCATCTGCTTTATTTTTTATTTGTGTCTCTAAGAAGGCTGAGAGATTCGATACGAATTCATTGCCATTGTTAAATTCAATAACGGAAAAATCCTTTTCACGGAAGAGCGTATTGAGCGAACGCCAAACAGCGCTATTGATTTTTAAATTCCATTGTGCAAAAAGCGAGTCGACAGATTGTAGATCCATTTTCTTCTGTTGCTTTCCAGTAGAATATAACGCAGTAAGCTTTGGACCAACGCTATTCCAGACGGATTGCAACCGTTGATACTGCTTATAAATTTCCTGTGCGTCCGCGCCTTTAAGATTCGTTATTTCAACAAAAGTAATATTATCCTGCAATGAACGCTTGACATTTGAGAGCGCTCCATAGCGCTCGACTTTCGACACAAGTTCTTTCTTGTCGGATTCTTTCATCTGCTCAATATTCTTATCATACTGCAAAAACAGGCTATCGAGAAGAGAAGTAATGAGCGCATCTCGTTCCTGCAAACCATTACGAAGTTTTACAACTAATTGCTGAAGCGAGTCCAACGGCGTTGCGCTCGAGAATAAATCGCCGGTGAGCTTCTTCAAATTTTGCGAGAGACGTTGAACATCGCTCATGAGCTTTTCATTTTGAGCCGTGAGCGCATCAATTTGAGCCGAGAGTTCTTTAATTCTGACCTCAAGCTCCTGAATTTGTCCGCCTTGATGCTCGATTGTTGTAAGATCGCGCTGGCGTAATGCGAGCTTAGCCCGAAGATCATTGATGATAGAGGCATAACTATCGGGATAGAGCGCCTTATCGAGCAATTCCTGATGCTGCTGAAATTCTTTCCCCAAATCTTCGATGCGACGACTAATAGAAGCACACTCCTGAACAGAGCTTGTGGCTTCTATCGCCTTCGATATTTGTTTTGTAGTTGCCTGAAACCGTTGAACAATTGCGTAATCTGAGTTGTCCTGCGCAAAACAAATCCCTCCAAGTACCAGTGCACACAACAGAGCGATGCGTTTCATTTTTTCCCTCCTTTTTCAATTCCATCTTTTGTAAGTAACAGTGGGGCATCATTTTCATTGACTAACTGAATGTAGGGCGAGCGTTGATTCATTGCTGGCGACTCCATTCCTGTTGACTTTACTAAAATTGTATTGACAAGTTTCAACCCGCCAACGGTCTGTTCAAAGACGTAAACATTTTTAAATTTTTGAGCCGTGATGAAATAGTACCCCTGCGAATCGCGAATAATTCGAACAGGAACTTTGATGTTGGTTGAATCCTTTGTCTCTGCAAAAAATAAGCCTTTGACATTTACTGAAAAACTATGACGCTGATCCTGCACTACTCCATTATCATTCACCTTGAGTACAGATTCAATTGGCCATGAAAAATCTGCAGGTTTTAATACCAGTGTTGAACAACCCGCTGCAAAAAGAAAGCTGCACAACACACACCAGAAAAATGTTCTTTGCATAGAAGTACTCCTTAAATAAACTACCGAATATATTGCCTTTACTTTGGTGTTACAATGTAGAAAAGAAAACCAAACACTTCAAGTATAAAATC
>DAOOUW010000052.1:0-11123 GCA_035390885.1 Bacteroidota bacterium
GAGTTGGACGAAAACCGATTAAAATTCCTAAAGGCGTAACAGTTCATTATAACAACCACACCATTCAGGTTAAAGGCGCTAAAGGCGAGTTGCAAGATATGGTTCATCCGTTGATTGATGTTGCCATTCAAGACGATGAAATAGTTGTTGTGCGAAATTCGGATGAGAAGGAGGTGCGCTCTCTCCATGGTTTGTGGCGAGCGAATATTCAAAATATGATTGTTGGCGTTACAGAGGGTTATTCAAAAAAATTAGAGATCGTCGGAGTAGGATATCGTGCAGAGATGAAGGGGAATAAGTTGAATCTTGTGTTAGGATTTAGTCATCCAATTCTATTTGCGCCTCCGGAAGGAGTTAAAATTGAAGTTCCAACACAAACTAATATTATTATAAGTGGAATTCATAAGCAACTTGTCGGCTTGGTTGCAGCAAAAATACGTTCGTTCAGACCGCCAGAACCATATAAAGGAAAAGGCATTAAATACGAAGGTGAATTCATCCGCAGAAAAGCTGGAAAAGCTGCTGCTACAGGTACGAAGTAAGTTTATTAAGGATAGTGTGATATGATAACAAATAAATCACAGAGTAAGAGAATAAAAAAGAAAAATCGTATTCGTAAAAAGATACAAGGCACCCCTGAATGTCCTCGATTAGTTGTGTTTCGGAGTACAAAGCATGCGTATGCGCAAATTGTTGATGATCTAAGCGGAAAGACCTTGTTGTCTGTGTCGACTCTCTCGAAAGAAGTTCGAGATGAAGCGAAGACTATTGCAAAACCGGTCGAACGTTTTAAGTTTATCGGAAAAGCAATCGCAAAGAAAGCAATAGAGAATAATATTACTAAAGTTGTATTTGATCGTAATGGTTACTTATACCATGGTCGTATAAAAGCCCTTGCCGATGGAGCGCGAGAAGGCGGATTGAAATTTTAATGTGGACGAAATGATATGACAAAAGTGAGAGCAAGTGAACTTGAATTAAAAGAACGATTAGTAACAGTAAATCGAGTCGCAAAAGTTGTCAAAGGTGGACGTCGGTTTAGCTTCAACGCTATTGTTGTTGTTGGCGATGGCAATGGGCATGTCGGTATTGGTTTAGGAAAAGCCAATGAAGTTGCAAATGCAATTTCTAAAGGCACCGATGATGCAAAGAAAAATGTGTATAAAGTTCCAGTTGTGAACGGCACAGTACCGCACGAAATCATTGGAAAATTTGGAGCGGCAAAAGTTCTCATCAAACCAGCAAGACCTGGAACGGGACTGATTGCCGGCGGTGGCGTACGTGCAGTGCTTGAGATGGCTGGCGTCAAAGATGTTCTCACCAAACAACTTGGATCATCAAATGCACATAACGTTGTGAAGGCGACGATGAGCGCTTTACTTAGTCTTTCGGATGCTAAAACGACTGCTTCACATCGTGGAATGACTTTGAAAGAACTTTTTAACCAATAAATTGTTGAGTAGGTTCGCATGGTAGAACAAAAGAAACTAAAGATAACGCAAATAAAGAGCGTTATAGAACAAAAGAAAAATGCAAAGCTCATCATCGAAGCGCTTGGGCTTGGAAGACCAAATTATTCTGTGATCAAGAATGATACGCCACAGATTCGCGGAATGATTAAAAAAGTAAGTCATCTAGTAAAAGTTGAAGAGGTTCAGTAATGGCAAAGGATATTTTAAGTCGGTTAACCCCTGCAGAAGGATCTCGAAAAAAAATGAAACGAATTGGCCGTGGGCAAGGTTCCGGCCACGGTGGAACAGCGACACGCGGTCATAAAGGCGCCAAGTCGCGCTCTGGCCATAAATATAAACTATGGTTCGAGGGCGGTCAGATGCCGCTGACACGACAAGTTCCGAAGTTTGGATTTAAAAGTCGGAACCGTATTGAGATGCAAATTATCAATGTTGGCAATCTCTCAAAACTTGTTGAAGAGAAAAAAATTGCTGATGGCGTTGTAACGCCAGAGATTCTATTTTCATTAGGCGTGCTGTCGAAGAAGAACAACCCCGTCAAAATTTTGGGCGATGGCACGCTCGATGTGAAGTTAGCTGTGTCGGCCCATGCCTTCAGTAAAACGGCAATTCAAAAAATTGAATCTGCTGGCGGTAAAGTTACAGTACTTTCAACAACAACCACAAAGCCATGAGCAAACTGACAGATACTTTTACCAATATTTTTAAGATTCAGGAACTTCGAGAGCGGCTGATTTTTACTGCTCTTCTCCTTATTGTTGTGCGTATCGGCTCTCACATCACGTTACCCGGAGTCGACGCAGTGCTCCTTGCAGATAGCATTCGAAAATCATCGGAGAATACGCTCTTTGGACTCTATGATTTGTTTGTGGGCGGCGCATTTAGCAATGCCGCAATCTTTGCGTTAGGCATTATGCCTTATATAAGTTCATCGATCGTAATTCAGTTGCTTGGAGCTGTTTTCCCTTATTTTGCAAAACTGCAGAAAGAAGGAGAAGAGGGAAGGAAAAAAATTACTCAGTATACGAGATATGGTACAGTGCTGATATCGATGTTACAAGGTTGGGGAGTTGCAGTAAAACTTGTACATACGAATTCGGGTGGATTGCCGATTGTTCCCGCTGAAATTCAAGGAATGGGATTCTATCTATCGACAATGACTTTTTTAACGGCTGGTACTATATTTATGATGTGGTTGGGCGAGCAAATAACTGAAAAGGGAATTGGGAACGGAATTTCACTCATTATCTTTATCGGAATTGTCGCACGCTTCCCCCATGCCGTCTTCGATGAGATTCAGCTTGTCATTGCTGGTTCGCGAAACCTCATCGTTGAAATTGTTATTTTCATTGCAATGGGATTCATTGTGGCTGGCGTTGTTTATTTAACGCAAGGAACTCGGAGAATTCCTGTTCAGTATGCAAAACGAGTCGTTGGAAGAAAAGTTTATGGCGGTGTTACCCAGTACATTCCGCTTCGCGTCAATACTGCTGGCGTTATGCCAATTATTTTCGCACAGGCAATTATGTTTATTCCTCAAATTATTTTTTCGTTCTTCCCTGAAAGCGAAGTTATGCAGACGCTTGCAACAGATTGGTTTGGATACACATCATGGCCGTATTCAATTATTTATGCAGTAATGATTGTTTTCTTCACGTACTTCTATACGGCGGTAGCTTTCAATCCAAAAGATGTTGCAGATAATATGAAGAAGCAGGGTGGATTTATTCCGGGTATTCGACCTGGCGCGCATACTGCTGAGTATATAGATAATATTCTGACAAAAATAACATTGCCTGGTTCAATTTTTCTTGCTATAGTTGCTATTCTGCCAACGATAATGATGCGCTTCGGGATTACGCCTGCTTTTGCGTCATTCTTTGGCGGAACAAGTTTACTCATTGTTGTTGGCGTAGCGCTCGATACGCTTCAACAGATAGAATCTCATTTATTGATGCGCCATTATGACGGATTTATGAAGAGCGGAAAAATTCGCGGCAGGCGATAATGAATGGTGGTATATGATCTCGCTTAAGACAGATGAAGAAATAGAAAGAATGCGAGAGAGCAATCGAATTGTTGCTGATGTACTTAAACTTATAGGATCAATGCTTCAACCTGGCATAACAACAATGGAATTGGATCGTGTTGCAGAAGATTATATTCGATCGAACGACGGTGAGCCCGCATTTAAAGGATATGGATGGGATAAGCAGAATTTATTTCCTGCGACACTCTGTACATCAATTAATGAAGAAGTAGTCCATGGAATACCGAGTCATCGTGAATTGCAAGAAGGAGATCTACTTTCCATTGATGTTGGAGTAAAGAAGAATGGGTACTATGGAGATGGAGCTTGGTCTTTTGCAATTGGACGAGTTACGGAAGAAAAACAGCGCTTGCTTATGGTAACACAAGAAGCGCTTGAAAAAGGAATTGAACAAGCACGAGTTGGAAAGAAGTTGCACGACATTTCCGCGACAATACAACAATATGTGGAAGCAAATGGCTTCTCGGTCGTACGTGATTTAGTCGGGCACGGCATTGGCGCCCAGTTACACGAAGAACCATCAGTGCCGAATTATGGGAAACCAGGAACTGGTCCTGAGTTAAAGAATGGAATGACGTTGGCAATAGAGCCAATGGTGAACAGTGGAACGTGGAAAGTAAAAGTTTTGTCAGATGGTTGGACGGTTGTAACAGCAGATAAGAAACCATCGGCACATTTTGAGCATACGATTGCAATGGTTAATGGCAATGCAGAAATATTAACTCGATCGGAGTAAATGGCAAAGCAAGGTCCAATTAAAATGGATGGTATTATCATCGAAACATTGCCGAATGCAACGTTTCGAGTGAAGCTTGATAACGGAGTGGAAATTCTTGCTCATATCTCTGGTAAGATGCGTATGCATTATATCAAGATTTTAGTCGGTGACAGAGTAACGGTAGAATTATCGCCGTATGATTTATCAAAAGGGCGAATTACATATCGTTACAAATAAACTGTTTTTGAATGGATTTAAATTAGCAGTGATCGTTGAGGAGATTTGAATATGAAAGTTCGATCATCAGTAAAAAAATTATGTGAACATTGTAAAATCATCCGCCGTAAAGGCGTTGTTCGGGTGATCTGTAAAAATCCAAAACACAAGCAACGACAAGGATAAACAAGGAGTACGTACGTGGCTCGTATAGCTGGAATTGATTTACCAAAAAATAAACACATTGACATTGCATTGACCTATATCTATGGAATTGGAAGATCAACTGCAAAAGAAATATTGAAAGAAGCCAATGTTAGTAGCACGAAGCGGGTTTCGGAACTTAACGATGAAGAAGTTGCCGCTATTCGTTCTATTATCCAATCCGATTACAAAGTTGAGGGAGCTTTGCGAAGCGAAGTTCAACTGAACATCAAGCGACTCATGGATATTGGATGTTATCGTGGAATACGGCACAGAAAAGGATTGCCGGTTCGTGGACAAAGGACGCGTACCAATTCCCGCACACGGAAAGGTAAACGGAAGACTGTGGCAGGAAAGAAAAAAGCTTCTGAAAAGAAGTAATACTATAAATTGATTTAAGTAACGAAAGGAAAACGTCTGTGGCTAAACAAGGTTCAACGCCTGTAACGAAGAAAAAAAAGAAAATACATGTTGATGTCAACGGGAAAGCCTTTATTACGGCTACGTTCAATAACACAATTGTAACGTTGGCTGATATGTATGGGAATGTAATTGCGTGGTCTACCTCGGGGAAAAATGGTTTTAAGGGCTCCAAAAAAAGTACCCCCTTTGCCGCACAGGTTGCCGCCGAAGCTGCCGCCAAAGAAGCGTATGATCTTGGATTACGACGAGTAGAAGTGTACATCAAAGGTCCCGGCGGTGGACGGGAAGCGGCTGTTCGATCGCTGCAAACAGCTGGATTGGAAATAACCATTATCAGAGATATAACCCCAATTCCACATAATGGATGTCGGCCTCCAAAACGACGACGAGTATAACGAAAGAATACTGTGTTACAGAAACGACACATGCATTTGAATTTAATGTAGGAGAATTATGGCGCGATATATAAATGCCAACTGTAAATTGTGTAGAAGAGAACGACAGAAGTTGTTCCTCAAAGGAGTAAAATGTTTGACGGAAAAATGTCCAATGGAGAAGCGGAACTATCCACCCGGTCAACATGGACAAAACCGACGGATGAGAATATCTGAATACGGCTTACAGCTTCGAGAAAAGCAAAAAGTACGCAAGATGTATGGAATTTTGGAAGCACAATTCCGAAATTATTTTGAGCGTGCTTTAAGTCAACCAGGCCGCACAGGAGACGCACTGGTTAAATTGCTGGAACGCCGGTTCGACAATGTTGTCTATCGTTTGGGATTTGCTCCTTCTAGAAAAGCAGCACGTCAATTGATCATTCATCGTCACTTTACGATCAATAATAAAATTGTCGATGTCCCCTCATATCTTCTAAAGCCAGGGGATGTTATTCAGGTGCGGGAAAAGAGCAAAAAGCTCACTCTCATTCACGATTCGATGAAACGCGTGAAAGACGCATCAATGCTGCCCTGGTTAAGCATCGATAAAGCAACGATGACAGGAACGTTCCTCAACATTCCAGAACGGGCAGATATTCCACTGAATGCAAATGAACAATTGATTGTTGAATTGTATTCAAAGTAATTAACAAAACATTTTATCCTCGAACGAATACGAGGGAAAGAAAGGTATGAGCACAATGCAAATGCCAGAAAATGTCGAACTTGAACAGTCGACGGCAACACCAACATTTGGAAGATATATCCTTCAGCCTTTAGAAAAGGGTTTTGGCGTTACGGTAGGAAATTCTATGCGGCGCGTATTGCTCTCGTCGCTTCCAGGAACTGCTATTACAGCCATCCGCATTGAAGGCGTTCAACATGAATTTTCTACGGTTAAGGGAATGGTAGAAGATATTGCAGATTTCATTTTGAATTTGAAACAGGTGCGGTTTAAACCTATTAGCAAGCGTGCAACAAGAGCAGTGATTCACATTAAGGGTCCGTGTGAATTCTTTGCGGGCGATATTGCTAAATTTACTGATGAAGTAGAAGTACTGAATCCTTCGTGTCACCTTGCAACTTTGAACGCTGAAGCTGATTTTGAACTCGAATTGCGGTTTGGCAGAGGCAAGGGCTATGTAACAGCCGAAGAAAATAAAATGGTCGATCAACCAGTAGGTACAATACCGATCGATTCCATATTTACACCAATTAAAAACGTAACGTTTGTTGTTGAGCCAACACGCGTTGGTGGACAAACAGATTTTGAAAAACTTATACTGGAAATAGAAACCGATGGCTCTATTACGCCTCAAGACGCAGTCATTATGGCTGCAAAGATTCTTCGAGATCACATCCAACTCTTTATCAATTTAGGAGCTGAACCGGAAACAGATAAACAGGAATCGGATCAGGAAGCTGAAGTTGCTCGCATTCGGAAAATTCTACAGATGTCAGTTGATGAATTGGAACTTTCTGTGAGATCACACAACTGCCTTCGATCTGCAAATATTAAGACGATGGCGGATTTAGTTCGTCGGAGTGAAACAGAATTATTGAAGTTCCGAAATTTCGGCAGAAAATCTTTAGCTGAATTATCCGAAATTATTGAGCAATATGGGCTGAAATTTGGCATGGATGTCGAAAAGTATTTGAAAGACTGAACACAAAGCGTTTATAAGGATATTGAACTATGCGTCATTTGAAAGCAGGTAGAAAATTAAAACGAACAGCGAGTCACCGTAAGGCTACACTCTCAGCGTTGAGCGTCTCTTTACTTATCCATAAAAGAATTCGAACGACAGTTGCAAAAGCAAAAGAGACTCGAGTGTTTGCTGAAACACTTATCACACGTGCAAAACGTGCTATTGCCAGTGAAATTGATGGAGCGCCAAAAGATGTTGCTGCAAGACGTCAGGCTTTCTCTGTGCTACGTAACCGCGCTGCAGTGGAGGAATTGTTTAATGAAATCGCTCCTAAAGTCCTTAATCGTAATGGAGGTTATACTCGTGTAGTAAAACTCGGTCGGCGATTTGGCGACAGCGCCGAATTAGCAATCTTAGAATTAGTAGATTTCAATGTCAGCGCTGGCTCGAAGCCAAAGAAAAAAACGATGCCAACTCCAAAGGAAGTGCAAGGTGCAACTCCTCAAGAGCCTATGCACTCTGTTCCACAAGAAGAACCAAAACCGGACGCAGAGGAGACATCAGAAGATAATTCTCAACAATCAAAGGATAGTGAATAACTATCCTTTGCTGTTTTTGTTCCATGAGGGAGAAGGATGACTATGTTAAAAATAACTTCTGCTGAATTTTTACAAGGGGTTACAGATCTTCGTCAACTACCCAAAAATGAATTGCAGGAAATCGTATTTATTGGACGATCGAATGTTGGTAAATCATCACTGCTGAATAAAATCTGTAACAAAAAAAATCTTGCTCGTTCGAGCTCGACACCAGGGAAAACCCGTGAGATAAATTATTACATCATCAATAATCAGTTTTATTTTGTCGACCTTCCAGGGTATGGTTACGCCAAAGTTCCCGAACAAATGAAAGCAGGTTGGAAGCGGCTTATCGAAGATTTTCTTAAACGGGAAGAACAGATTGCATTAGCGCTCCAGCTCATTGATTCTCGTCAGGAACCAACTCCATTGGACTTGATGATGATGGATTGGCTGGAATACTATGAAGTTCCATACTTATTGGTGCTAACGAAAGCAGATAAATTGCCTATAAGTAAATTGGCGCGACACATTGATGACTACAAAGAACGATTCGAACAACAGTTGACAAAGGGCTGTTGTAGAGGCATAGTTCCATTTTCGATTATTAATGGTACTGGAAGAGTGGAACTAATGAAATCTTTTGAAGATCATTTACAGGTTTTGCTCAAGAAGCGCAAAGAAGCTGTATAAAAAAGCAGTCATTGATGGTTCCTATCAATCCTTGAAGAATAATTCCATCTTTTGTATATTGCATCTGTAATGATGATGCAAAAAAGATTACCCCAAATTTTATATCCTGCCAGTTTTGTATTCTTCTCACTTGTGATGATAGGATGCAGCGTTGTAAAGCCAGTTGGGCGCGCAATATCCTCCGGATATGATAATACAGTAGCTTACTTTAATGCTTACTACAATGCAAGTAGATTGTTTCGTGATGCAGAAAGAGAAATTAAGGAGGATAATGTAAAAAGGCGAGGTATGGAACAACAAAAATCGCAATCTACTGTACCGATACCAGCTTCTGCTTCACAAAAACTTACGAAAGTGATAGATAAATGCTCCAATATTCTAGCGTTTCATCCTAATAGTCGTGTTGTGGATGATGCGCTCTTTCTCATCGGAAAGTCTTTTTACTATCAAGGGCAATTTGAAAAAGCAGAGCGCAAATTTGTAGAATTGCTGACGCGATTCCCTGATGATAAATTAACGCAAGAAGTAATGGCTTGGTACGCCCTTTCATTATATAATCAAAATAAATATGATGAAGCGTCTGAAGTTGGAAAAAATTTTCTCAGTATGAGAATAACAAAAAAGGCATTGCCTTTCTACAATCGTGTTAATCTGATGATGGGTGATATTTGTGAAAAGCAGAAAAACATGTCCGAAGCTCAAAAGTATTACAAAGATTGTATCGAAGAAAGCGATAAGGAATCACAGATTCAGGCTTTGATGAAATTAGGGGATATTGAATATTTGTCTGGCAACTACGACTCTGCTGCAAATTGGTATCTAAAGGCTTCCAGTGGGACAAAAGATCCATACTTTATCTACATTGCGCAAACTCGAGCATCTGACGCTCTTCGTAAGAAAGGGGATTGTGAATATTCCCTTCAGATTCTAAATAATCTCTTGAAAGATTATCGAATGAAAAATTATCGAGGATTTTTGTATTTAGAGAGAGGAAAAACTTTCTTAGAACTTAAAGATACAAGCGAAGCTCTTGCAGATTTTATGCTTGTGGATACAGGATATACAAAATCCCCTTATTCAACATTTGCTTCTTTTGAGCTTGGAAAACTTTATGAATACACGCTTGGCGATTATTCGAATGCGCTAAAGTTCTATACTAAAGCAACAAAGAGCTCGGATGTAAATCTTGCAGATAGCGCTCGGCAGAAAACTAGAATTTTTACACGGTACTTCGATGTACAAAAAAGAAGCATGAAAGCGGATACTCTGTTGCTTGCGGCACAAGCATTTGATGATTCTCTGTCCATAGATTCACTTGCTAAGGCGGTAATTGATACGACTCAGAAATTGAAAAAAAATTCACCGGTAATTTCAAAAGATTCTGCGCAGGTACTGAAGTTCTATGCAATTCAGGAATTGGGAGATATATTCTTTACTGAACTCAACAATCCTGATTCTGCCGCTTATTATTATATACTAGCGGAAAAAATATGCCCTGATAGCGCCTTATTACCTCGGCTCTTTTTTATGTCCGGACTACTGGCGCAGACAGTCCCTATGCCACGAAGCTCTTTAGATTATTTTCGCGACATCGTTACTCGATTTCCGAATTCTCCGTATGCAACCCCAGCAATGAAAAGTCTTGGGTATGAAATCGCTGAAAATGATAGCGCCGAGCAACTCTACCGTAATGCTGAACAGTTTCTCGATTTACATGAATATCATAAAGCATTTTCGATTTTTGATTACATCGAAAAAGAATATCCCCTTTCTCCCTATGCTCCGAAAAGTCTTTATGCAAAAGCGTTTACGTATGAATATTATTTGAAAAACTATGATAGCGCCGTTGTTCACTATAAGAAACTCCGCGCTCAGTATTCAAACTCACAATACGGTTTACTTGCAAAGAAGATGATTCTTGACTCGACTGAAATTCCAACAGTGGCGCCAGATACAGTGGCTGCGAAAAAAAATCCACCCAAAACAGTAACACAACCAGAGATGAACAATCGCACAAAGGATGTAATGCCTCCAGATGGTGGAAGGAAAGAAGAGCCTGTGCCCTCGAAATACCAGCATTCAAGGAAGCCAAGAGAAGATTTTGAAATGAAGAAAGAGGAATCCGAAGAGCCATGACTCAGGAGTTTGCGAAACTTAATCATAAAGAATGTATTGCCGAGAAGACTTACCTTTTGATAATTGAATCATCCAATATTGCGCAGTATGGACGCGCTGGACAGTTTGTTAACATTCGTATTGATAGTCAGGGTTCAAATCCATTACTTCGCCGACCGTACACAATTTCAAATGTGTCAGATTCTTCGTTTGAAATTATTGTGCAAGTGGTGGGAAGAGGCTCTCAATTGTTAGCTGAAAAGAATTGCGGCGAGATGCTTGATATTATTGGTCCGTTAGGTAATGCATTCAGAACTGGTGGAGATTTTGATACTGCATGCTTGGTCGGAGGTGGAGTAGGAATAGCGCCCTTTCCATTCTTGACGCGTATGCTTATATCAGCAGGTAAAAATGTTGAAACGTTTGCAGGATTCAAATCGAAAGCGCAAATAGTTACACGAGAACTAAATAATATTCACATTGCAACTGATGATGGTTCTGCTGGCTTCCATGGTAATGTCGTCGAGCTATTGCACCATTATTTTGACGAGCATTCGATTGTAAAACC
>DAOOUW010000053.1:0-10706 GCA_035390885.1 Bacteroidota bacterium
GGGCAGTGGGGACAGAAGGAGATTATAGCAGGAGTGTGATACTTTATTACGATGGAAAGAGCTGGAATAAGTTGTATGATGATGCATTAGTACCAATGGAAGATCAACATGCTTTTTCATCTGTATGGACGCCAAACGGGAAACGGCTTTATCTTGTAGGAGTTTCAGGGGAATGGACGATGGAAGTAGAAACGAGGAAGTTTGAAAGAGTTCATACGCCGGCAGTCTTTATTATATATGCTATAACAGCAACCGGTGTGAATGATATTATCACAACAGGATATGGAGAGGTTGTTCATTTCAATGGTAGTTCATGGTTTCTGTATCCAGAAGTAAAAGCAATAGGAGATGGATTTGTGTACTGGTATAGTGTAAAGGCGAAGAATGACTTTGTGATTGTAGGCGGAGGTTGGTATGCGATATATAATACCGTTCCTGTCATCCTACGAGGATACCGATGAAATAAATAAAACCGCTGTACAGTGGATTCTGTACAGCGGCGCAGTTTATGCGATAAAGGTAGCAATAGAAGTATAAGATGAAGTAAGATAATAAAATAGGCGAAAGAAGAGTAACCAAAATGGTGGCTTCGATACGAGCTAGCGCTCTACTCAGCCACCGTCAGAGAATCGGTTGCCGAGGTGCCGTAAGGCGTATCGAGGCAGCAGTCTTCACAAGTTTCTACTTCATAGTTTGGTTTTATCTAAAAACAAAAGCGTAATGGAATTTCTATCAATTTTCCGTACATTTGCATTGAACTATGCTAAGAAATCTTTCCATAAAAAATTATGCCCTCATCGAAGGCGTCGAAGTTGAATTTGAAAGTGGCTTGAATATCCTTACGGGCGAAACAGGCGCAGGAAAGTCCATCATTATTGACGCAGTGAGTCTTCTTCTTGGCGAGCGTGCAACTGCCGAAGTTGTTCGGAAAGGAGCGGAGAAGGCAATCGTCGAAGGCGCTTTTCTCGTCGGTCAACATCATTCGCTAAAAAAATTTTTTGAAGAAGAATCGCTCGAATGGCAGGATGAGTTGATCATTCGAAGAGAAATATCTGCCAAAGGACAATCGCGCTGCTTTGTCAATGATTCGCCTGTTTCGGTTTCAACGCTAAAACTTATTGGCGATCGATTAGTGGATTTGCACGGTCAGCATGAACATCAGTCGTTGCTGCGTGCGGAAACACACATCGGGTTGCTCGATGAGTTTGGAGGATTAGAAGGTCTCGTTGATGAATATCAGGAATCGTATCGAGAGCTTTCAAAGTTGCTTGAGACGTTAAAAGAGTTACTTCAGCGTGAGAAAGATTTAAAAGATCGATGTCAGTTGTACGAATTTCAGATGCGTGAAATTGACGCGGTCAATCCACAATCAGGCGAGGAAGCGGAATTAGAGAATGAGCTTCGCATTCTTGAGAATGCAGAAAAATTGTTTGAAGCGACGACTCAGCTCTATCAACTTCTCTATGAAGGCGATCAATCTGTTTACGATGCGCTAGTAAAAGCGCGGAATCAACTGGAAGATTTAGCGAGCATCGATGTCGCTTTTGAAGAACCGCAGAAAGAATGCGCTTCCGCCGTTGCTATCGTTGGCGAGCTGACAAAATTTGTTCAGAGTTACAATTCTAAAATTGAATTCAATCCCGAACGCCTCGAATTTATCCGCGAGCGACTTGGTCAATTTGCATTGCTGAAGAAGAAATATGGCGGTTCGATGGAAAATGTGCTTCAACAGAGACAGAAAATTGGAGACGAATTTGCCCTGGCAGAAAATTTCGATACAGAGCTACAGCAACTTCGTTCCGCAATCGAAGAAGAACGAAAACGATGTTCTACCGCTGCACAACGCCTTTCGGCAAAGCGGCAGGAAATTGTTCCTTCTTTAAGTCTTGCTGTCTGTCAGGAGTTGGCGAAATTAGGAATTCCGCACGCGACGTTCGATGTTCGGATCGAGCAAAAGAAAATTCAGCGTAGTGAGGAAACGGAATTGAGCGCGTTCGTAAAGTTTGGTCGAGAATGTTACGAGGCAACCTCTCGCGGTATCGATAATGTCGAGTTTTATCTCTCTGCTAATGTTGGCGAAGATCCGCAACCGCTTGTCAAAGTAGCCTCTGGCGGTGAAGTTTCCCGCATAATGTTAGCGCTCAAAACAATTCTTGCAAAAGCCGATCGCCTTCCGTTGTTGATCTTTGATGAGATTGATGTTGGAATTAGCGGAAGGATAGCTCAGGCTGCTGGACGAAGTTTGAAACAGCTTTCTCAGTTCCATCAAATTATTGCAATCACACATTTGCCCCAAATTGCTGGAATGGCGGATTGCCATTTTGTCGTTGAAAAATTTGAGACGGATGGAAGAACAGTTTCGGTAATTCGCAAATTGACCGACGAAGAGCATGTACGGGAAGTTGCCAAATTATTGAGCGGCGACAACGTAACAGAAACCAGTCTTCAAAGCGCTCGTGAACTTATTGAATCATAAAAGAAAATCCAAATATGAGTCTTCTTGTCTATAATTCAATGACCCGACAAAAAGAGGAATTTGTTCCAATCATTCCAGGCTATGTCGGGATGTATGTATGCGGACCCACCGTTTACAGCCACTCTCACGTCGGACATGCAAAGAGCTACGTTTCATTCGATGTCGTTGCTCGCTATCTTCGATACCTTGACTATAAAGTGCTTTACATTCAAAACATTACAGATGTTGGACATCTTACCGACGATGCAGATGAAGGGGAAGATAAACTTGTCCGTCAGGCGCGGTACGAACGTGTTCATCCAATGCAAATTGCCGAGACAATTATGCGAAGTTACTTCGAGGATATGGATGCGCTCAATATCATACGACCGGATATTTCGCCTCGAGCTTCAGGACATATTCCAGAGCAGATCGAACTGATTGAACGACTTATTGAACGAGGTTATGCATACGTTGTTGATGGTTCGGTGTACTATGATGTTCAAAAATTTCCGGAGTATGGAAAATTGTCCGGACGTTCAATTGATGAAGCAGTTGAAGGAACTCGTGTGGAATTGCGATCAGAAAAACGCCATCCGGCAGATTTTGCACTGTGGAAGAAAGCAGAGAAGGGACACATTATGCGATGGAAAAGTCCATGGGGCGAGGGATTTCCAGGATGGCACATCGAATGTTCTGCAATGTCCATGAAATATCTGGGAGAAAGTTTCGACATCCATGGCGGTGGAATGGATAATCGTTTTCCGCATCACGAGTGTGAAATTGCTCAAAGCGAAGGCGCTACAGGAAAACAATTTGTAAAATATTGGTTCCATAATAATCTTGTTACAATAAATGGACAGAAAATGTCGAAGTCTCTTGGCAATTTTATTACGCTAAAGGAGCTATTTCAAAAGTATAAGCCAGGAGTAGTTCGCTTTTTGATTCTACAGAGTCATTATCGGAGTACGCTCGATTTCAGCGATGGAGCATTGCAAGCGGCGAAATCAGGTTATGAAAAATATATGAATGCACTTTCGAATCTTCATCTGGCAATCCAAAAAGCATCGGATGAAAGTGGCGCTCAGGAATTGCCATTCGATCTTCAAGCGTATGAGGCTCGTTTCTGTGAAGCGATGAATGACGACTTCAATACTCCGCAGGCTCTTGCGACCTTATTTGATTTGACAAAGGAAACTAATCAAATACTTAATCTTGACCGATCATTTAATAAAGTTGCTCTCCAGAATATCGAGAATGTATTTCAAAAATTGGGAGAGAATGTGCTTGGAATTACCCTTGAATCACGTTCAACTCAAATTGGAGAGAGAGAGGTTGAGACTCAATTGGTAGATTTGCTTGTTACCATGCGTTCCGAAATCCGAAAGCAAAAATTATGGAATCTTTCGGATGAAATTCGTGATAAATTGTTAGAGCTTGGATATATTCTCGAAGATAAAAAAGAAGGTACAACGTGGCGACGAATCATCTGATAGAGATTGAAATTCTACTGCCTATTGTTAAAGTAAAAGCGTACCAGGAAATTTTCTGATGCAAGAGTCAGTAAAGCTCATAGAGAATGCTTTTGTATTTACCTGCGATGAGAATCAGCGGAGTGGAGTGTTGTCTATTCTCATTCGAGGAGATAAAATCGTCGAAATTGGGAAGCGAGCTGATGCTATGAGCGCTCAGTATTCTCAGCTCGAACGGATCAATGCTGAAGGGAAAATCCTTTTGCCTGGATTCATCGATGCTCATCATCGTGCAGAATCTGTTGTTCTCCGGTTCTTAGATCCTTTATTTGTACCTCAACAAAATCGCTCACTCAATTTAGTACGTAAAGCATCTGAATACCTTACCACCAAAGCCACAGAAGATGAATTAAAAACGCTCTATCGTTTAGCATTCTTTTCTGCATTGCGGGCTGGAGTAACGACTCTTTCGGAGTATGGAATGGATTATCTCGATAAATCGTTCCGTGCTGCAATCGAGGCGCTTCAGCAAACTCAACAGCGAGCTTACATCGGTCTTCATAATGGCGATCAATACGAAGCTGCTCTTTTGTATAAGAGCAAGAATATTCATTATGCTGCTGTATTGCCAACAGATCGAAACCTGACGCTATACAATTTGCAAAATACTCTGCGCATTGCCCAACAACGGCAGCTTCCAATTATTATAAATGACTGCGCCGATATTCATGCTTTCGAATCTTTTAAGAAAAAATTTGGCAAAGGTATAATTCAGCTTGGGAATGAGCATCATATTTTTGACAGTCCTGTTTTTCTAGTGAATGTAAGAGGATTTGATAAAGCTGATGCTGAATTGATTGTAAAAAGGAAATTTCCCGTTATAGTTACTCCAACAAATTTTTCCAATGCCAATGATAATTCCTCGACAGTCGAGGATTTAATAAATCGAGTTACAATTGCTCTTGGTTCGGGCTGGGGTAATGCAAATCCTTTTGAAGAAATGAGGCAATTGATTTCTTTATATTTGTCAAAGTCTGTAGCGATAGCTTCGCCGTTCGAAATTCTCGCGGCGCATACAATCGGTGGAGCGCAAGCGCTCTCATTGTCGAATGAGGCTGGTAGTATTAAAGAAGGGAAGAAAGCGGATATTGTTTTTCTTAATGCATCTGGTATTTTTCATCAACCGTGTCTTGTCAGTGAAGACGCTGAATTAGTTCTCCAGCATTGCATTTCAGAAATGACCGCGCACGATGTAGCAGATGTGATGATTGGCGGGGAATTCTATGTCCGTGAAGGACATCTCCTTACTTGTTCTGAAGATGAACTTGCACGTGAAGCTTCATCGTTGATGAAGCAAATTTATTCTGTTCTTGGCGAAGAAAATGTTCATCAGGAAGCGGGATTAGTAGTGCCTTTTTCATCGAAGAAGGAAGTGATCGATGGCATTTCGTCGGACGAAGGATTCCGGATTATTCGTGATCATGAAAAAATTAATACTGATACAAATACCAATCTTGAAACGCCTGCCCAACCTCAATCAATCAAAAAAAATTTACATAAAGTATTTGGCGAAGATGACATTGAATAATTTAAGAAGGAGGATTACAGTGAAACGATATATTTTTTCTTTAATTCTGTTAATTAGTTGTACAGCTACAATGCTGGCGCAGAGTTATGCTGGCTCTGCTGCACAAGGCGAGCCTACAATGTTGATTGATAAGCCAACAGCTGGAATGCTCAAAACAGGCTCGTATGCTGTGACGTCTGATTTTTTCCAGGAAGGTGGAGTGTTAGTTGGAATTTCCGTTGGTGTCTTTGAGCCTTTCTCATTTGGTATTTCGTATGGTGGAACAAGCATCATTGGTCACGATAAGATCAAAATGTATCCTTTCCCTGGTGTTCAAGCCAAGCTTCGTATCTTAAATGAGAGCGTTAAACTTCCAGCTCTTTCGGTTGGCTTTGATTCTCAAGGGAAAGAGGTATACTACAAAGCCGACTCATTGAAACGGTACACCATAAAATCGCCAGGGGTTTATGTCGCCGCTAGCAAGAATTATGCGTTCATGGGAAATTTGAGTCTCCATGCTGGCCTTAATCGTTCCCTTGAGGATTCCGATGGGGACAAAGATTTAGATGTTTATCTTGGCATTGAAAAATCTTTGGGCAAAGATATTTCGTTAATGTTCGAGTACGATTTTGCAACGAACGATAACAACAGCAATGCTTTAGGCGAAGGGAATGGATACTTGAATTTTGGTTTCCGATGGAGTGTTGCAAAAGGATTGGTTGTCGGATTTAATTTGAAAAATATTACACAAAATCAAAAAGACATAAATATTGGAAATCGAACATTGCAGCTTGATTACATTGGTTCATTTTAATAGACACATTTGATTAAATTTGTAGACATTTGGTTGAGAATGAGCCTGAATAAAGCTAAAATTCTGTGGAATTCAGGCTTTTTTTATTAAACTTTTTTGGCAAGAGAATTGTTAAAATATTAGTAAGAAAGAAATTAAGAGAGGGCGTTATGAAAAATAAAATTTTGTTGTTGGTTCTTTTCCCTGCTATTATAATGTTATTGCAGGGATGCTATACCGAATTAGCAACCAACGAAGACAATTCGGGTTATGGCTCTTATAGCGCAGAACCACAGAGCTCGTCGAATAATTCTAATTATGATGTATATCCACCCAGTACATACTGGGGATTTCAATTCTATTATCCTTCGTGGTCTTCATTTTGGATTTATGAAAGATGGTACTATAATCCTTATGTATGGTACACTCCATGGTATGATCCCTGGTTTGGAGCTGCAATAGTTGTTTATCCAGCGCCTTACTGGTACCATCATCATTATTATCCAAATTACTGGGGTTGGTATGATGGAGGTTATGGATATTATGGCTATGGGAAACCTACAGTTCCTCGAACGTGGGGTTCCCAACGTCCATCTGATGATAACAACTATCGTGATTTTGGACCAAGCCGTTCTTCTGGAGAAGGCGGAAGCAGTCGGTTGACGATTCCTTCGGCTGGACGAGTTAGTGGTAGTTCTAGAAGTGGTGAAGCAGCGCCATCGCGTCAACAAAGTTCTGAAGCGACTGAATCTCCACGTGGAGTATCTACCGGGCGAACAGCAGCTCCATCACGCAGTGCGGATGCGCCACGGCAAACAGAGCAACGAGGTGGAGTTACACGACAATCGCAATCGGATAATGCGGCTCCTTCAAGGTCAAGCGACGGACAGGAACAGCAAAGTGGGAAAAATTCTGGGTCAACCAGAAGTAGTTCATCGGGCTCATCGGAAGGTAGTTCGAATTCACGAGGTGGCTCCAGTCGAAGTGTAGAACGCAGCTCTTCGCCAAGTTCGCAGCCATCATCGCCTGCACCGAGCAGGAGTTCTGGTGGAAGTTCGGGTCGATCCGGGGGCAGTTCTCAAGGGAGATCAACACGTTAAAAAAATGGAGTGAATTATGAAACGCAATATCTGGATAATCGGACTTTTAGTAGTTACTGTTTCTCTCTCTGCACAGGCGCAATTAGCCGAAGATGCACTTCGATTTTCACAATATAGATTAGGAGTTGGCGCTCAGACATTAAGTCTTGGCGGAGCATCGGTTGGCATTTCGAATGATTTTACTGCTTTGTTCTCAAATCCTGCAGGGCTGGCACAACAACGTGATTATGAGTTTTCCCTTGGTTTTTCGCAGAATAGTTTTTCTAATGATGTTTCCTTCTGGCATGGGAAGGAATCCGTTGATAATAATAAATTCAATCTCGACAATCTTGGTTTTGTTTATCCTATCCCGACTCGCCGCGGCAGTCTCACTTTTGCATTAGGATTTGGACGAATGCAGCAATTCAACACAGCATCTTCGTTTGGAGGATTCAATATCCAGAATTCCTTTGTGGAAGTTTTGACGCCAACCAATGATTTATGGGCGATGTCACCTGATGACCGGAGAAATTTTTTAGATAATGATATATCTTATCAACTCTGGCTTTCAGATACATCTAATGGTTATCTATGGCCGATATTGACGGATAGTTTATATCAACATGGGAATATTATCGAGGAGGGTGGAATAAATCACTGGTCGATTGGAATGGGAATAGATATTGCTCCAAACTTTTCGTTTGGAGTGTCTTTTAATCTGGCTTCAGGGAAGTATTCTTACGATCGTGAATATGTTGAGTCTGACGTGAACAATGTCTATCACTATGCTTTCCCATGGAATATCAATCGCTTTCTCTATTTGCAAAATGTTACCGATGATATTAGCGGTTTTAATATGTTACTTGGAGTGATGTACCGTGTTGAAAATAAGTTTCGCATTGGATTAACATTACGTACGCCGACATGGTACTCTATTTCAGAGGGATATGGTACAAAGTATCAAAGTGAATTTGATAATGGATATAAATATTGGCAGGATATTACTAATAGCAGTGAATATAGTATTACAACTCCTATGATATTAAGCGGTGGATTATCGATTCAACCTGTTCACTGGTTCTTGTTATCAGGCGATGTTGAGTATGTTGATTATACTCAAATAGAAATGAAGGCGGATGACCCTACGCTCAACGATCACCTCAAAGAGCAAGAGAACAGAGCGCGATTTTCCTTGTTCCGAGAAACAACAAATCTTCGTGGCGGCGCAGAAGTATCGCTCTTGAATGACATCCTTAAATTACGAGGCGGCATTGCGTGGTATCCATCGCCGTATAAATCAGATCGTTCGACGACAAAGTACGATCGTATGTACTATACTGCAGGCATAGGCTTCTGTGCGCAAAAGAATATATCCATCAATCTGGCTTTTGCACTCGGGGATTGGAAATCAACTCAATCCACCGGAGATCTCTTCGATGTCAATGGAGCTACACAAACGAACGAATCTATTACTACGGAAGTATTCAATCTTACGTTTAGCTATCGATTCTAATTTTTTACCTCTTGGCGGCGTCGTCACTAAAAAGGCGGCGCCGCTGATATTTATTTTACCCCCAAATCCACAAAAAATATCCTCTCATCGGAAGGAATTTCTATTACTCCAATAGTTTCCTGCATCGACATCACGTTGGTTTTCTATCGAATACTTCATTATATTAAGGAAGTTTCTCCATGTGGTTCATTTGCGCACGGAAATTGCCGAGGAAATTCTTAATTTTGAAGGCATAGCGCCCAGCAAAATTCCTGTGCTTTCGATAATCCTGCGCGGAGATAAAAATTAAAAATGTATGTTTCATCATCTATAGAGATGGAATACTATGCAATTACCTGGTAAACCAATCGCATCATTGCGTGCAGATGCAATGGATTTTATTAACCTGTACTCGTCGCTTGGTGAACGAGCGGAAAATTTTCTTCCCAAACATGTTTTCGATAGCTTGAAGTACTTTGTGAGGCTGTGTTGTGAAGAGCCCGACGATCCTACTCGTCAGCAGACTGAAATTGATAAATTCATCCTTGAGTTAAAGGAGCTTATTCCAGGATATGTTGACGTATCGCTTCTTCTCTTTCCACACGAGGACTCAAAAGCATTTCAGTACACTGCCAAGAAGCAGAAATTCATCAAAGAACTGACGTCGCTCATTGACACCGAGTTAGTTGATGATGAGACAAAAAAGCAAACATTGAACGTTCTTAGAACTCATGATTTCTCTATTGGAACTCCTCCGGTATCTCAAGGACAGGTGGAGTTTATGTACAAACTTATTCTCGGCGATAATGTTCGAGAGTTAAGAAAATTCCGCGATGTCATTGGAATCAGCGGCGATATCGAAGAAGCGCAGTGGAATTACTTCATGGATGTGCTCGATCAGATGATTATTCAAAGCACGCACTACACGACAAACGGAGAAAAGAAAGATTTCCTTGCCCGCTCAGAATTGACAACGACATTCCGCGGCTTGAGCGGCTTTATTCGTACAGCCGTTGGCGGTGGAGCAAATACTGTCGTAGAATTGCTGAGGGATGAAGTATTCAATGCAAATGATGTGCGCGTTATTGAATTTACCGATGCGGACGCGCTTTACGAAACCATCCATGATGATCGAACAAGCATCTTTGTTGTTAAAGCAAAAAATATGCGGAAGAATGTCTTTAACAATATTAAATGGTTCCCATATCTGACGCGAATTGTTTTTGTCGATGATTCGCCAGAATCTCGGAGCACGAATACGTCGCTCGTGTTTGCATTCCATAATAAAATTATTGCCACGCTCGATAAAGTACATACAAAGAAACTTGGTCCACTTGCAAATACCCAGCTTAACCTGCGACTTATTCTGGATAGAGTGAATGATGAAATGCTCGAGAAATTTCGTGTATGCACCGAGCAAAAGATTGCAGACTACGACCAGGAGTTGCTTGAATTAAAACAGGAACAATTAGGAGAGACCAATAATCTCAAAAAGGATATTACACTTTTTAAGTTCAACGATTACGCCAAACAAATTATAAAAGACAAGTATGCTCTTACAAACCTACGCGATTACATTGAATTAATTCAAAACTGTAAGAATCCCGCGTCCTTAAAGAAGCTCAATCAGGAACTTATTCAGGAATTCGAGGCTCGTACAAAAGCATATTTCTATTCGAACATTGAGCAAGTGCACATTGCAACCATTGTTGAAGGCGGCGGACGAGGACAACTTCGTACCTATGGCGAATATCTTCTTCAACGAAAACTTAAACCATTGGATCCAAAGCTTGTCGAAAAGTGCAAAATTATTATTGACATTATTCCCAACAACTACGAACGCACGCT
>DAOOUW010000054.1:0-7463 GCA_035390885.1 Bacteroidota bacterium
TCGTGTCCATTTATGATGTCCTTGCTCTAAACTACATACCTGTCTCATTCCGACCGGGGGCAATATATATATCTCCCCAACTGCATACGCCAGTGTGTCATTGATAATCGCTACATCATATAAACAACTACTGCCGGTGCCATCTCCTAATGTGTATATCTGCCAGGAAAAATCGTGACTTGTCGTATCCATCGTCTCTGCTATCGTCTGTGCGCTCTTTCCTCCATCTAATAATAATGCTGTATAAACGTAACGATGCGATGGTAAAAGATTTTCATCGACAAAAGTCATTTCATTTGTTGTAAGTATCAGTGTATCAAGCGTTACGGTGTCTCGAGTCAGTACTATCCTCGAATGAATGCTATTCCGTGTACTTATCTGTAGCCATACTTCTGTGCAGCTTACATCTTCCACTGTTAAACTTAACTCTGCCTTCCCTGTACCAACATTATCAGAGCAAACCAATTGCATCAATGCACATAGTACGAGAGCGATCTTCATTATCCATTGGCGAGTCATAGAGAGAGTCCTTCTTCAGTGTGTTCTTTTGCCTCTTTATTGTTCTCTTTACTTATTAAGGTTACAGAAAAAAACCTTAATTTAACCTCCCATCTTTGATGGAAATATTTTGGGATATTATGTGCAAAAAGTCAAGGGATATTTCTCGCAGATTGCGCAGATGAACGCAGATTGTAAATTAGAGCTGTTGCCTTGATACGCCTACGGCACCTCGGCAACTGAGTCGCTGACGGTGGCTGAGGAGTATGAAAGCTATGTGTTTTTTATAAATCTCCAATCAAAATTGATTCGCATTTTTCTCCGGTCATAATTTTGTTGCGACAACGATCGGCTTCTTCAATGTTGCCGAAAAATTACTTTGAGGATCAGAAGCTTCGATAAGCACAATGTAGACTCCAATTCGAACTCGTCTATGTTCCTCGTCGAGTCCATTCCAGATTAACATATCGGAACCGGCTCGAAATTCATGGTTTGCAAGCGTGATAATAAGTCTGCCGCGAATATCGAAAATTCGAGCTGTAACGAACACTGATGTTACAGGAAATCGAAAGGAAATTCCGCAGTAATCTTCGAATCCGTCGCCATCGGGAGAAAATGGATTAGGCGATATGGTCAAAGTATTATCATTGCTAATGATGTTGAGGGAAATACTATTTTTTGAGCAAGGAGTTCCGCCTTCAATTGCAGCGCTTGTTCCCCAATTGCGAGGATCATTCGAATCAAGTTCAGAGTTAATGCGCTCTAACGATCGCCCTTTTGTCGAAGTAACGCCTGAATGATGCCACGCTGAAAAATAGAACACGCTATCAATTGTACATCCATTTTGATCAACTACGATAACAGCGTCGGAATCGTTTCCAAGACTAAAACCGCCAGCGCGATTGAGAATGCGGAGATGCGCTTTGTCTTCGAATTGAAAGAGAGTCAGAATGCTTGAATCGGCTGCAATGGCGAGGTACTCTTCGGGTAAAAGCATCAAAGAGGTATCGGTAATCCGGAATGTATTGACGTTTCCACTTGATGTTGGCGCATCGGAGAATCGCCAGTTCTTCAAATTTATCGGAAAGGACGAACGGTTGTAGAGTTCAATCCATTCATTTTGATTCGTAAGAGGATCGAACATAATTTCGTTAATGACAAGTGAATGAAATGGATATGGTTGCGAAAGTGAAATTGCAGCATAGTTATTTTTCATTCGTTCATCGAGAGAATCTTCGATGAAAACAATAATGCGCATACTGCCAGCGCCGATGTTTGGCAGATCAATGAGAAGTTGCAAAGAGTCGTCTGGAGAAATTGTGTACTGAAGTGGAAGTGTGAGCAAAATTTCGTTCGACTCTGGTAAAGAATTTTCATTGCTATCCGCATAACAGCGAATGCAATTTGGCGAGGATAATTCTTTTCCAAAATTATGAATGACGCACTGGAGCGACGGATGACCATTCGTATGGAGAACCGAGAGCGACGTAATTGCGATATCGTATTTCTTTTGAGCAATAGTATTCTGAAAACCCGGAGTTCCGTAGAGAGAATTTTCAGGCGAGCCCCAATTGGCTTTAAGAGTACCGGGCGCTTCTGTACTTATTCGCTCGAGAGATGTATGTTTTGTTTGTGTCCATGAAGCTTTATATGCAACGCTGTCGATGGTTTTGCCTGTGAGATCGTAAAGAATCACTGCATCGCTATCGTTGTTGAAGCTAAAACCGGTTGTCTTGTTCAAAATTCTTGTAATGACATTTAGCGTATCATTAAGAAGAGAAGGAAAGAATTGAAAGATGGAGCTATCGGCTGCAACAATCGCAAATTGGTCTGGTTGAAGGAAACATTGTGTATCCGAAATAATGAAAGAATTTTTATTGCCTGAGCTTGTTGGACGATCGGCAAAAAACCATTTATGCAAATCAACTGGTAACGACGATCTGTTGAAAATTTCAATCCACTCGCATAATCCTTCTGATGGATCGAACATTATTTCATTGATAATAAGATTGTGTAAAGGATAGGGGATTGTAATATTTAGTGTGAAGAAATTATTTTGCTGCCGTTCGTCGAGACTATCAACGAGAGTAAGCTTGAGCTGGCGCTCGCCGTATGGAATGTTTTGCAAAGTAAGTTGAACACTTACAGAATCCTTTGGTGCAAGCTCGGATTGAACCGTAACAGAATTTAGTTTTTCCCATTCCTCATCAGAATTTGTTTGGCGTAAAATAAAACTTTTCAGAAGAATATTATTCCTTGTAAAACGTCCAAAGTTTTTTACAGTGCAATTGATTGTGCAGTACGAATCGGTGGCAGAGACGAATTTGGCAGATGCATTCGTAATTGCAAGATCGTAATTTTTCCGTGCCACGCTATTGACTATTCCAGGCGTACCAACAGCGGAGTCGGAAGTACGCCAATTTGAGGGTTCGGTGGATAATTCTTCGATGTCGATTCGTTCCAGCGATTTTCCATTCTTTCCACCCCACGATGGCTCGTACCGAAGACTATCAATGACACAGTTGCGATCATCGAACAGAACAATAGCATCGCTCGTTGTATTATTGAGCGCAGAAAATGAAACACGGAGGGCAGGAATTCCAGGATGCAAATCGAAGAATCCAGGATCTTTACAAAGCACAAGATACGATTGCGGCGGAAGAAAATAATCCGTTGTGCATATAGTTGCCTTCGTTGCGGTGTTGTTATCTGAAATTTTCCATCCCTTTAAGTTAATGGTATCTCGGATTGGATTAAACAATTCAATCCATTCATCTTCATCGCCAGCAGGAGCGTAGAGAAATTCGTTGATGAGTACGTCATTTCTGCACTGACCAATTGTAACACGAATTGTGGCTGTATCGTTGTTTGGATTTTCATCATCTGGAAGATTGGAAATGGCAAAAAATTGATATGTTCCAACTTTGAGCGGTGGAAGAGTTGTCGAAACGATGAGAGAATCATCTGGAAGAAGAGTCGGAACAATTATGGAACGAACGAGTTCATCAGTTTCTGGCGCTTTGTTCTGGTTGTTGTCAAGATAGAAATTGAGTGGGAATGATGGAATTTGCTCAGCGTGGTTTTTCACAAGGAGCGAGAGTGTAACTGAATCTGTGCGTGATGGATGCGGCGGCGCAACAGTGAGCGATGAAACAGAAACATCGGTACTTATTTTTACGGTAAGAGAAATATCATCGATGCGGAATGCCCCGGTAGAATTTGTGCTATCATTTAGAAGGATCCAGCGGAGCCGTACGTTAGAAGCGTGCGCTAATTCAGATGTGGAAAGATCGACAACACGCTGAACATAACCTGTCGTTGATGATGAAGTATCAAAACGTGCGAGGAGGTAATTGAAATTGGTATCATTGATTGCAGCACGCACTTCGAGACGATAGGAAAGCGCGGTCGAAGAACGCCGTTCGTAGAATACTAATTGGTTTGGGGATTTATTTGTAAAATCGAATAGTGGAGAAGTCAGCGTTTTGGTTCGTGTGTTTCCAGTTGTGTAGATACAATTTGGAGATGAATGCGGCGAGGAGGTTGAAACTGTAAACCCCGTGGCGACCCAATCGAGTGGAAGCGAAGGTGGAACAACCGAATCGAAGTTTTCCGAGTATGGTAATTTTGTAATTTGAGCATCGCAGAATGTAGTGCAAATCAACCAGCATAAGAGAAGCGTTCTCTTCATAGCGAGTTCCCCTGTATTTTCTTTTAATATTGCAGTAGTGAATTACTTCTATTTATATCTCCTCCATAGATGCGAGGTAGTCCAAAAGTCGATATTATCTCCTGTGAACCACCTCAGCGAATCTCCATTTACTGAAAATGGCATAGAAAGTTTATTTGTATCGACCTGAAAAACGAGTTGATAATAAGTTTCGGGATAAAAATGTTGATTAAAACCCACATAACCCTCGACGTACCAATACCCTGAAAGCGGTTCATGTTTTTTTGCGGAATCTATATTCCAGAAGAATGAAACATTGGATTGGAAAGCTCCGTCTTTTAAATGTAACGTAGCATAGTTTACAAAGGGAGAATCACTTTTCACAGATGTCTCAATCAATTTCCAATTTCCGATTAGCTGTTCTTTGTATTTTTCTTCCTTGGAATTAATATCCTCACAACCACAAAGGAAAGCGATTGCCACGATGAAAAAGAATTGTAGTCTCTTCGTCATAGTTCTAATCCAGTATGAATTGTTCTTGTATGAATTTTTTTCGGTTTAAGTATACAAATTCTTTGGAAATCGAACTTAAAGCTAAATAAAGTATTCTACAATCTAGCCCAATCCTTCTTTACCTAAGCCCCTTTATAATTTCTTCCTCATTTTGAAGCTAAAGAAATGAGGTAACAGAATCAAGAATTTTTACTGCATTTTTTGCTGCTTCTTTCTATCTTATCAAAAGGTTCGAATAAGGAATAATCAAAGTTAAGGAGTAACTATGGCAGAGCATGTTCTCGATAAATTTTTGCGGTATGTTGTCATTGATACGCAATCGATGGAAAATTCCAATACGTATCCCAGCACTTCAAAGCAATTCGATCTTCTCAATCTGCTTGTAAAGGAATTGAGATCTCTTGGCATTGCCGATGCATCTTCTGATGAGTATGGTTATGTGATGGGAACATTGCCATCGAACGTTTCGCATTCAGTGCCGGTAGTTGGATTGATTGCGCACGTTGATACATCGCCGGAAGTAAGCGGCGCTAATGTGAAGCCTCAGGTTTTAACTTACAATGGCGGAGATATTGTCTTACCCGGCGATCCTGATGTTGTGATCCGTGAATCAGAAAATCCTACCCTGAAACTTGCGCGAGGGAAAACGATTGTTACAAGCGACGGCACAACGCTTCTTGGCGCCGATGATAAAGCAGGGATTGCAATTATCATGTCTGCAATTGAATATCTTATCGAGCATCCAGAAATTCCCCACGGCGCTCTGCGCATTGCTTTTACGCCTGATGAGGAAATTGGCGCAGGCACAAAGTACTTCGATATTAAAAAATTTGGCGCCGATGTTGCCTACACTGTCGATGGCGATGCTCCAGGCGAACTGAATAAAGAAACATTCAGCGCAGACTCGTGTGTGGTTACGGTTTATGGAAGAGATATTCATCCTGGCACAGCAAAAGGGTTGATGGTAAATTCTGTTCGCGTCATTGCAGAAATCGTTGCACGGTTACCGAAACAAATTTCGCCAGAGCAAACGGAAGGGTACGAGCCATATATTCATCCTTATATCCTTGAAGGCGGAGTTGGAAAATCATCCGTCAAAATTTTGTTCAGAGATTTTAAAACTGAAGGATTGAAAAAATTAAAAGCCATTGTTGAGCAAGTAATTAAAGAAGTGCAGACTCTCTATACACAGGCAAAAATCGAGATGGAAGTTTTTGAGCAATACCGAAATATGAAAGAAGGATTGGAAAAAGATCCTCGAGCAACGGAATATTTATTCGAAGCGACGCGTCGAACTGGACTCGAGCCGGAGTGGATGCCAATTCGCGGCGGTACCGATGGCTCACGGTTAACGGAACAAGGATTGCCAACACCAAACATTTTTACCGGTGGAGCAAATTTCCACAGTCGTTCGGAGTGGGTGAATGTTTGGGGAATGGAAAAAGCAATTGATACAGTTATAAACTTAGTACAAGTTTGGGCAGAGAAAAGTAAGTTGAAGTAGAAATAATTTTTAAGGAGAAACTATGGAACAATCCACAACTTCGAGTCGGCTTCCTGAAAATGCATACAAGGAATTGAAGGAAGGAGAAACGTACACCCCGGTTCTATCGCCAACTCAACAATATGCAGAAGTAACACCGTGGTCAGTGGGGTGGGGACTTGTTATGGCTGTAATTTTTTCTGCTGCTGCTGCATACTCAGGACTCAAAATCGGTCAGGTTTTTGAGGCAGCAATTCCAATTGCTATTCTTGCAGTTGGTATTACAGGCATTGCAAAGAAGAAGAATGGATTAGCACAGAATGTCATTATTCAATCAATTGGTGCATGCTCAGGAGTTGTTGTTGCGGGAGCGATTTTTACTATTCCCGCTCTCTATATTCTTGGACTGCCGGCGAGTTATTTTCAAATGTTCATTGCATCAGCTTTAGGTGGATTCTTAGGAATTTTATTTTTGATTCCCTTTAGAAAATATTTTGTTAAAGATATGCACGGGAAACTTCCTTTTCCTGAAGCAACAGCAACGACGGAAATTCTAATGGCTGGCGAAAAAGGCGGTCAGGAAGCAAAAGTGTTGGTCGTCAGCGGAATTATTGGTGGCGTCTACGATTTTCTCTTTAATGCATTTGGATTGTGGTCTGAAGTTGTAACATCACGCATCGTCTCTTTTGGTCAGACACTCGCAGATAAAGCAAAAATGGTTTTGAAGCTTGATGTCTCTGCAATGGTCGTTGGACTTGGATACATTGTTGGAATTAAGTACGCTGCCATCATTGTAGCAGGTTCATTGCTCTCATGGTTTGTGCTTGTTCCTCTTGTTTATGAAATTGGTCAGTATGTTTCGATTCCACTCTCTTCGTCCGTGCTTATTAGTGCAATGAGTCCGGAGCAAATATTTCAAACATACGTTCGACAAATTGGAATCGGTGGAATTGCAATGGCAGGAATTATCGGAGTGCTTCGGTCATCGAAAATAATTGCTGGCGCTTTCTCTCTTGCATACAAAGAAATCGTTCATCACACTTCAAAAAATGATGCTCAACAACTTCGGACACAAACAGATATTCCAATGCTTTGGGTTGTACTTCTGATTCTCTTAACGTGTCTTGCTATTTTTGCCTTCTTTGCATTAGGTGTGGTACCAACCATTGGTCAGGCGCTCATTGCGTTCCTTGTTGTTGTCATCATCTCATTTTTATTTACAACTGTGGCAGCGAATGCGATTGCAATTGTTGGTACGAATCCTGTTTCCGGAATGACATTGATGACGCTGTTGCTTTC
>DAOOUW010000054.1:7563-10346 GCA_035390885.1 Bacteroidota bacterium
CAATTGTTGGTACGAATCCTGTTTCCGGAATGACATTGATGACGCTGTTGCTTTCATCCGTTATTCTTGTTCAGGTTGGATTGAGCGGCGAAACAGGAATGCTCAGCGCGATGATTATTGGCGGAGTTGTATGTACAGCGCTCTCTGTTGCCGGCGGTTTTATTACCGATTTGAAAATTGGATACTGGATTGGATCGACGCCAAAGAAACAAGAAACGTGGAAGTTCCTCGGCGTGTTAGTTTCCGCTGCAACAGTCGGCGGAGTTATTTTGCTTCTCAACGAAGCTTATGGCTTTACGGGCGACCAGGCGCTTGTTGCCCCGCAGGCAAATGCGATGGCGGCAGTCATAAAGCCGTTGATGTCGAATGCGGAAACTCCGTGGATGTTGTACATTATTGGCGCTATCCTTGCTTTGTTACTCACAGTATTAAAAGTGCCGCCGTTGCCATTTGCGCTTGGAATGTATATTCCGCAGGAATTAAATACTCCGTTGCTTGTCGGCGGAATTCTTGCATGGTTTGTTTCAACCCGCAGTAAAAATGAAAAACTTAACAATGCACGTTTTCAACGGGGAACGCTCATTGCTTCAGGATTTATTGCCGGCGGCGCATTGCTTGGCGTGGTAAATGCACTCCTGAAATTTCTCGATCAGCAAATTGCTTTTGGATATTCCAAATGGTTTAACAGTCGTTGGGCTGAATCAATCAATGGAGAAATTACGGGGTTGATTCTTTTTGTTGCTCTCTGTCTCTATGCTGTTTGGGATGCAATGCGAGCAAAGCCAGATTGATTAAATTTTTTGGAAAATTATTATTGTGATTGACGAATTAAAGTAAGTAATGTATAGAGAGATGGTAAAGCAATTTCATAAGATTTCGATTTTTCTAATTGGAATGATGTTGTTCCCTTGCGTTTTGCGTGCGCAAGAAGAAGTACAAATTATTCGTCCACGAACAGAACAAATTCGAGTACCATTCCGTGGATTGACTTTTTCTACAGTGAAACGTCCTCGTGTTGTTCTCGTTCTTAGTGGAGGCGGGGCGCGAGGAATCTCTGCAATTGGAGTTCTAAAAGTACTGGAACGCGAACACATTCCAATCGACTGTATTATTGGCGTAAGTATAGGAAGTGTTATCGGTGGACTCTATGCAGCGGGATATAGCGTCGAAGAATTAGAAACAATTGCCGATACGACACGATGGAATGAAATCCTCAATTTATCAGATGAAGCCAGACGCGAAGAAATGTACGTCGATCAAAAAATTGCACGAGAGAGAAGTATCATTACCCTTCGATTTGAAGGATTGGAACCTGTGATTCCATCTGCATTTTCGACCGGTCAACGATTAACGCGGTACCTCAACATTCTTTCGTTGAATGCACCGTACCATCCATCTCCAAGTTTCAACGATTTGAAAATTCCCTTCCGAGCTGTTGCTACAGATTTGGTAAGCGGTGAACGTATTGTGATGGATCAAGGCGATCTTACAACTGCAATTCGGGCAAGTATTGCTATTCCGCTGCTCTTTACCAGCGTAAAGAAAGATACGATGCAGTTACTCGATGGCGGATTGGTCGATAATATTCCCGTTGATGTTGCAATACAGGAAGGAGCGGATGTTATTATTGCCGTTGATATGTCGAGCGCATTGCGTTCACGCAAGGAATTATCGACGCCGTGGGAAATGGTCGATCAGATCACAACTATTATGATGCAGCCGGTCAGTGAACTGTCTCGCTCGAAAGCCGATGTTGTGATTAAACCCAATTTAGGAAATCGCCTCTCGACAGATTTTTCAAATATCGATTCACTGATTAACCTGGGAGAAGAAGCAGCTGAAGCATCGTTGCCATTTCTGCAAAATAAAATTGATGATAAATGGAAAAAAATTGAAGCAGAGAATGATTCTTCGATCTTTTATCGTCCAATCGTTGTTTGTAAGGATTCTTCTCTATTGGATTCGGTAATAATATCTCAATGGCGGCAACAAGGATTCGTAAAGGCATCGGAACTTCGATTCTTTCTTGCAAAAATTGCTGATAAGCAAGGGTATGATTCCATTGAGGCTCAAGTTCGACGAACAAAAGATTCAACTTTCATTAATATCATTATTCCAACGCTTTTTTCAGTTGACAGCATAGAATTGACAGGTGTTACAGTTATCCCGATTGATTCGGTTCAAAAGTTTTTTGGTCCGTTGTTTCAAAAGCCTTTAAACTATCGTTCACTTACTGCATCAATGGAATCTTTGATCTCTTGCTACCGAGCTCAAGGATATTCTCTGGCGAGAATTAGCGCCGTGGACTATGATACTTTGCGAGCATACTTATTCATTTCAGTGGATGAAGGAAGAATCGGAAGAATCGATGTTCGGGGAAATACGAAAGCAAAAGATTGGGTTGTGCGTCGAGAGGTACCACTCAAGACGGGCGACCTTTTTACCATACAACGAGCTGCACAAGGAATATCGAATTTATATGCAACTGGCTTGTTTGAACATGTTGTGCTTTCTATTCACAATGAAGAAAGCTCACAATATCCGTCCATTGTTACAATTGAGGTGAGGGAACGAAGCACAGCGCTTGTTCGTATTGGAGTAAGACTTGATGACGAAAGAGGATTTCAACCTTCTGTTGATATAAGAGATGAAAATTTTTTAGGTACCGCCACAGAAATTGGGATTAGAGCCGGGGGCGGAGAACGGAATCAATACTATAGCGCTGATATAAAAGCGATTCGAATCTTTAATACATATCTCACGCTTGGACTTCAGGGATACAT
>DAOOUW010000055.1:0-9623 GCA_035390885.1 Bacteroidota bacterium
AATGAGAATAATTCTGAATCCCTGATGATGGCGTACTTTACAATTTCACCAATACCGCAGAGCCTTTCACGAGGTGGAAGCGTCGAAAGATAGGAAACATCTTCCCATACAAACACAGGTTGATGGAATGCCCCAATCATATTTTTTCCCAACGGATGATTGATACCAACTTTTCCGCCAATCGAGCTATCCACTTGCGCTAAGACAGTTGTTGGTACTTGAATAAGAAGTATTCCTCGCTGGTACGTTGCGGCGACGAATCCAACGAGATCTCCAACCACTCCGCCACCAAGCGCTATGAGCGCAGATTTTCGTCCAATGCCTCTTTGAAGAAGTTCTGTGTACAAAGCGTTTGTACGCCGGAGACTCTTCTGGCGTTCACCGGCAGGAATGACGATACTGTGCGTCTCGAATCCTTGTTGAGTTAAAGAATTTACAATTGGTTTTGAATAGAGCGGTGCAACGTTAGAATCTGAGATGAGAACGCACGTCTGCGGAACATTGTGCTCAAGACACTTTTCTCCAAATATCGAAACCAGATCAGAACCAATGTATATTGGATAGGATCGTTTTTCTAATTTAACATCTATGCGATTGGTGATCATAGAATTTTATCCCTTCTTGTGTGTCCTTTAACTTTCTGAAAAAGCATAATGTATTCATGCTTGAAAATATAGAATCCACCTGCAAGCGCTCTATACCGCCAGAGCTCCTGCTGATTTCTCTTTGCTCTTGTCGAATCAAAATTCTTCACGATGATACTTTTCAATATAAATCCTCTCTTCATCACTTCGTTCATACAATAAAACCCTAAAGGAATCCACTCACCATCGGAATATTTATCGCCGATCACCAATGCACAGAACCGTTCATTGTCAAGGCTCGGAGCTACATTATCAATAACGTTACCGAACATTGTTAAAAAATGCTCGGTGTCTTTTGTATTCGATAAGTCTCTTCTGTCGTCCGAAAATTTAATGATATCGTGATAGGGCGGATGCAGTATGAGAAGTTGAACGCTCGGAGCCCCGAATTTTTTAAGAGCATCTTTGCAATCAATTGTTCGGCTGTCGCCAACGATGATCTCACTGATGATTCCATATTTGTTCTGTTCTTTTTCGATAGAGGCTTTAGCCTTTTGTGCTGTCTTTGGGTTTAATTCGATTCCTATTCCGTTCCTTCCACATCGGCGACATTCGATTAAGGTTGTTCCGCTTCCAGCAAATGGATCGAGCGCCCATTCTCCTTGTTTTGTATATCGCGCCATAAGTTGATGTGGTATTTGTGGTATAAAATTTCCCCAGTACCAACCAAGATGAGCTCCCGATGAGTCTCGTTCCTTTATTATCCAGAGGCTGTCCGTCAGAATATCGTCATATTCTTTCCAGCGCAAGAGATTGATATCATTGATTTTTCCTGTTTTAATATTTTGTATTCCATTCTCCAATCTCTCGATGTAATATTTTGCTCGTTCGATTGTTTGAGAATCGATAATTTGATTTAATTCTGATAGCAAAACATCTTTACGCAGAACGATCGTACTTCCATTTTCTTTTTTTCTAAAAAGTTTGGATGGATTTTTTTTACTTCCTGAAATTGTTCCTTTAAGTGTAGTGATTTTCTTTTTAAGAATGTTTAAATCCTGCACCTTGCTGATAGCAATTAAACGTTGGATAAGATACTTTTTTTCGATTGTTATTGAGTTCTGGTTGAGAAGTAAAGAATCATCATTCTTATGGTTAGATTTTTCTGCGTTGCGCTTTTTCATTGAACGCACTTCAATTAGTCTTTTGGATTTAAATATGCTCGAAGTTTTTTAACTATTTCATCCACTGTTATACCAAGTCGCAGATTATCGGAATGAATGATGATATCGGATTGAGAATAGTATTTCTCACGCATTTCAAGAAGCTGACGTATGCGTTGCTCTAATTGTTGTCCCGTGAGCGGTTTACCTGAAGCATCGGTTAACATAGGACGATCTTCACTGTGATGCTGTATACGCGAGAGAATTTCCTCAGGTGATATTTTCAAGTAGACAAGTATTCCATTCTCTTTAGCGATTTTTAAATTTTCAGGATTGGTAATTGTCCCGCCGCCCAATGCAATAACTGTATTTGAAGACGATTTTAGCTCCTGAAGGGCGGAACGTTCAATTTCTCTGAATGCGGCTTCTCCTTCAGTCTGAAAAATTTCTGGAATGGTTTTATTTGCTTTCTCTTCGATGATATTGTCAATGTCGAGAAATTGAAATCCAAGAGCATTGGCAAGAATCGGACCTACGGTACTTTTCCCACTTCCCATAAATCCAACGAGATAGATCAACGATTTGTTATTATTCTCTGTAGACATAGTCTAAAAAACAAAGGCGCATTTCCTGCGCCTTTTGTTAATAAATCAACGATAGAAGTGTAGTCTGTTATCTTTAATTTCTGCTTTATCTCGAAGTGAAGTAATCCATTGGGTAAAGAATGCATTCTGTTTTTCCTGCAGCAATTGCTGGTAAATTTGTTTGTACAATAATTTATATTGTGCAGAATCAAATGGCGTTTTGGAAGTTAGTTTGATGATGTAATAACCTCGCGTGCCATCGACAGGTTTAGAAATTTGCCCAACGTTTAAGCCAAGCGCCGTGCCAATGAATTTAAGATCTCGTCCAACTCCTGGTGGATATGCTGAAGGTTTGAACGGTCCCGTTTTTTGAGCAATGACATTTGGAATTGCTGCCGCCTCTGAGATAATATCGCTTTCAGGTTTTAGCGTTTTATAGAAAGCTTCCACCTGTGGATAGAGAGCTTCCATTTTCTTGTTGTGGAGCGCCATTGATTGAAGCGCAGGTTTGACTTCATCGAATGGACGTATGCCTTCTTTTCTAATTGAGCTTACTGTACACACGACATACGCCTGCTGAATACTGATCGGATCGCTTATTTTTCCAACTTTATTATTGAATGCAAAAGAGGTAATAATGTCGTTTGCACCAATACCTGGTATGTATCCTTCTTGTGTAAATTCGGGAGTTTCTCGAACTTCATATTTACTATTCTCCGCTGCTTTCTCAAAACCTTCATCTTTTGCAATGTAAACAAAATCTTCTGCCTGTTTGAAAATAGCATCGGTTGTTTCTGTGCTGGGTTTGATTTTAAGTGTAAGAGCTGCAATCTTTACTTCCCGTTTATCTCTTCCTTCAACTTTAATGATATGCCAGCCGTATTGCGATCGTACTGGACCGGTTACCTGTCCAACCGATGTTCGGAACATTGCATCTTCAAAGGGTTTTACAAACATTCCTTTTTTTGCCCAACCTAAACTACCACCTTGAGCTGCAGAACCATAATCCTGACTGTACTTTTTAGCAAGCTCACCAAAATCAGCACCGGAGCGAATTTGTTTCATCAAATCTTTGGCTTGTTCGAGTACTTTAACGCTATCAGCTCCCGGCTCTGTATTGAGAAGAATATGACGTACTTTTACGAATTCTGTTGTTCCTTGTCGGAAATCAATAACTTTTATAAGATGACATCCATCGGTATCGATGATCGGACCAACGATTGCTCCCTTTGGCGCATTGAAAACAGCATCTTCTTTTTGACGACTGAGCTCTCCGTGCGCAAAGAATGCTTCATTCACAGGAACTTCGGAATAAGTATTTGCTGCTTCAAGAAAATCAAGTGTGCCAGACGTAATTTGCTCCTTTAGATGATTTACCTCATCGAACACAGATTGACTATCAGCAGAGGATGGTCGGATTGGGAAAAGTACATATTTAATTTTTCTGGATTCTTTGGATTTGAATTGCTCAGCACGTTCTTCATACACTTTTTTCAAATCTCTGTCTGTAACAGTTATTGCGGAATCTGGAATAAAACGATTTGCTTCAAAAAGTACATAATCTGCTTCCAGCGTTGTATTTTGATCGATGAATTTTTGTCTGACTTCACTCTCGCTTACCTGTACGGATGCTAATAGAATACTTTGCAACTTAGTGCGCTTTTGTTCTTCTCTCAAGATGTCTTCAACCTGTATCCACGCTTCCTTATTCTGAGGATCAAACATTGCTTGTTCATAAGCTTCACGTTGAAATACACCTGCCGAATCTCGAAATTGACGCGCTAAAAATTCTGGTGGATTTTGTGACTGAACGATGTCGCGAATTTCTTGGTCGGTAACTGTTAGTCCAAGTCGTTTAATTTCTTCCTGAATTAACATTTCATCGATGATTTGATTCCAAACCTGCAAACGTAACTGTCGTTCAGTTTCTTCATCAGGATCAACGCCGTTCTGCTGCTTATAATTTTCCATTGTACGACGTAAAATCTCGGAAAAATATTTATAGGTAATTTTTTCTCCGTTGACAACTCCAATTGGATCGTCCTCACTGCGTCCTCGTGAACGACGACCGAGTATATCCATCCCCCAATCTAATACAACGTAAATGATGAACAATGCCGCAAAAACTCCGAACGCTTTTGCGAGATTATTTCGAATGTCTGTCAGTAAAGCCATAGAAAAATCTGCTCCTTTGTCGGTTCTCGATAAATAAAAATTTGTAATATAAAATATAGCCGAGAATCGTATGATATGCAATGACTTTCTTATTGACTTTGTAGGTATATCAAAGTATATTTTTTTGATATTTTTTTATTAAGATTTATAGCTTTTGAAGGTCGAGCGCGAATGCAGTAAATTCGCGTTTTATTTCTTGAATTCTTTCATCAATGAGTATTTGGGAGAAAAGGTGTGAAAAAATATAGAGGAAGAATTATTCTTGTTCTTGCTGCAGTTATCCTTTGCGTTGTGTTCCTTTGGCCTACGTACAAAGACTATTCGTACCGAAAAACACTTAGCGCCCTGACGGGTGAGGATAGCCTGAAATACTTCGAAGAACATCGTGACAAAATAATGTCTGCCCATGCAAAACGAATGAAGTTAGGATTGGACTTGCAAGGCGGTATGCGTGTTGTACTGGAGGTTGATGTGCTTCAGATGCTTGAGGATATGGCAAAAAATAAAGATGACAATTTCTATACAATTATGAAAGAGCTTCGTGCTGAGACTGCAGGAAGCGAATTTGATGTTGTCTCAGCATTTGTAAAAAAGTTTCAAGACCGAGGCATATCACTGCGCCGATACTATGGTTCTGTGCGAGATAGCGAAGAGAAAATTGTCGACATGTTGAAATCGGAAGCAGAGAAAGGCGTCGATCGTGCAATAGAAATTGTGCGGAATCGTATTGACCAGTATGGCGTTTCTGAGCCGACGATTCAAAAGCAAGGCGGAAAACGCATTATCGTTGAGCTTCCAGGCGTAAAAGATGAAGCTGAAGTAACCGAACTTCTCCGTGGAACAGCCAAGCTCGAATTTAAACTTGTGAAAGATCCGCAAATAACCTATAAAGTAATGGATGCCATTGATAAATACCTTGCAGGGAAAACGGAAAATGATTCTCTTGCTGCTCCTTCGACTCTTTCACAAAAAGATACCTTGTCAAGAAATGCTTTGAGTGAATTGACAGGAGGGCAATCAATTGCTCGAGAAGATACCTCAAAGGAAGCGCAATTCTTTCGTGAACATCCATTCTACACATACGTCATCCCTGATCAGAATGGAAGCGGCGATGGCTACGTTAAAGCAAAGGATAAAGATCGTGTTGCTCGATTACTTGAACGTGAAGATGTAAAACGTTTATTACCACCGGATTTTCAATTTGTATGGACACAGAAGCCTCAGAAGTTTCGTGATGGTTCCGAATATTACCAACTCATTGCAGTAAGAGCCACGCCAGAGCTTACCGGCGGCGTTATTACGGATGCGATGCAAAGTGTCGATCCTGAGGATAATCGACCAATAGTGAACATGGAAATGAATAGCGAAGGAGCTCGCGAGTGGGCGCGTATTACCGGAGCAAATATTGGAAAACGAATTGCCATTATTCTTGATAACGCATGTTACTCAGCCCCTGTTGTACAGCAAAAGATTACCGGCGGCCGTTCCCGCATTACAGGAATGGAAACACCAAATGAAGCGCGCCTTTTGGAAATTGTTCTCAAAGCAGGCGCATTACCTGCACCTGTTACAATTATTGAAAAGCGTACTGTCGGTCCTTCATTGGGCGAAGACTCAATACGCTCTGGAATGACTTCTCTGATTATTGCTTTTATCATCACTATTTTCTTTATGATATTGTATTACAACAATGCAGGTTCGGTTGCAGACTTCGCATTGTTATTCAACGTGTTATTTATTCTTGGAGTGATGGCAGCATTCCAGGCGACACTCACGTTACCAGGTATTGCTGGAATTGTTCTTACAATTGGTATGGCTGTTGACGCGAACGTACTGATCAATGAGCGTATTCGTGAAGAATTACAAGCGGGGAAAACGCTCCGCGCTGCGATCGATGCTGGCTATACAAAAGCATTTTCGGCAATTTTCGATTCCAATATTACTACATTTTTTACGGGTATTATACTCTATCAATTTGGAACAGGACCTGTTCAAGGATTTGCATTGACGCTGATGATTGGTATCGTTGCGACGATGTTTAGCGCCATTGTTATTACCCGCGTTGTTTTTGATATGATGGTTGATTATGGCTTCAAGCCGAACTTCGGATAAAAGCAGAACGAATCGAGTACAAGGAGAATACTATTCATGAGACTGTTAAAAAAGACTAATATCAATTTTTTAGGTGCCCGTAAAATTTGTTATGCCATTTCAGGTGCCTTAGTGCTGGTTGGAATCCTTTCCTTAATTTTTGGAGGACTTGATTTTGGAATAGATTTTCGTGGTGGCACAGAGCTTATCGTAAAATTTTCCAATCCGATAGAAGTATCCGAGATTCGTTCCGCACTGGATAAGGTAGGATTAGGAAGAAGCGAAATAAAACTCTACGGCGGTGAGGGAACGATGTTTTTGATTCGTACTACTGAACAAGGAGAAGGGAATATCATCTCAGATAAAATCAAAGAGACACTTCAAAAAGGTTTCCCTACAAATGCGTTCGAAGTATTGAGAGAAGATAAAATTGGGCCAAAAATTGGAAAAGAATTAAGGCTCGATGCTCTCTATGCAGTCCTTTGGTCGCTTGTTGCAATTTTAATTTACGTCGCTTTCCGATTTAAATATACATTTGGAATCGGCGCCGTAGTTGCATTGATGCACGATGTGCTTACAACTTTTGCTTTTCTTACTATCATCAACCAGCTATTTCCAGCGCTAAATGTCGAAATTACTCAGGAAGTGATTGCAGCCTTCCTTACCATTATTGGTGTTTCCGTAAACGATACTGTCGTTATCTTTGACCGAATTCGTGAGAATCTAAAACTTCATCGAAGTCTTCCGCTTATGGATGTGATGAATCAAAGTGTCAATGAGACATTAAGTCGTACTATAATTACAAATGGTACAATATTTATTGTTCTTCTTGTTCTGTTGCTTTTTGGTGGGGAAGTATTGCGTGGGTTTGCTCTTACGCTTACGTTTGGTACTATAACAGGAACATATTCGACAATCTATATTGCAAGCTCATTTGTGCTTGACTTTACAAATTATATGGGAAAACGGAAGAAGAAATCCTGAATATATAAATTGACGTTGAGAGGAGGGACATCCTATGCTAAAATTTAAGAAGAAAACCTCACAAGGTGTCGCCGTCATATTTCTTGAAGGAAATATGATGGGAGGACCGGATGCCTCTGCTCTCAACGAACAACTTCATGAACTTGTTGGAAAAAAACAAACTAATGTTGTCGTTGATTTATCGGGAGTGTCGCTAATCAATAGTACAGGATTGGGAATTCTCATAAACAGCTTAACGATGATTCGTGGAGCCGGCGGCGAATTGAAGCTTGCAAGTCCATCCGAAAAAATTCTCCATCTTCTCGAAGTGACAAAACTTCATAAAGTATTCGATATCCATAAAACAGTTGCCAGCGCTATTCAAGCTTTTAAGAAGTAGAATAGAATTATGCCACAACCCATCTTTGTTGCCGTTGCTGGAAATATCGGAGCCGGAAAATCATCTCTTGCAAAAATGCTCGGCGACTATTTCCATTGGAAGCCATATTTTGAATCCGTTGATGATAATCCATATCTGGCTGACTTTTATCAAGATATGGAGCGGTGGGCGTTCCATTTACAAATCTACTTCCTCTCGAATCGCTTCAAAGCGCACAAACAAATTGTTGAGTCGAATGAATCCGTCATTCAGGATCGAACGATTTACGAAGATGCCGAAATTTTTGCTCGCAATTTATTCAATATTCGAAAGATGAGCGAACGGGATTTCTCGAACTATGTTTCGCTCTTCAACGTTATGATGGAGTATCTCAAACCGCCAGACTTGTTAATATACCTGCGTGCATCGGTCGATATGCTTCTTACACAAATTGCTCGTCGTGGAAGAGATTTTGAGCGTGGAATTGAGCGGTCCTACCTTGAACAACTTAATACACTCTATGAAAATTGGATTCAGCGGTACAAACATCGCCTGCTGATCATCGAAAGCGACAACGTTGATTTTGTAAATCGACATGAAGATTTTGATGCTATTGTGGCACAGGTGAAAACAACATTGCCTCAAATGTTTCTCTTCGATGCTTAGTCAAGAATTCCATTCCTTTATCCACTGAGTTCCACAGAGTGTTTGCATAGGGCAGTAGATGCACTCTTTTGTAAAGTCTTCTGCAGGTCGAAATGGAACATCAGGCGAACGTATTTCTTCAATGAGAGAATAGATGAGCGCTTCTAATTGCGGTTGCCAGTACAAAGTTTCTTCGGAACTATTATAGAGTGGCACTTCAATGGAAGTATCGATCCGTTGTTTTCCGAGGAAAAGATATGCCGCTGACAAATTTTCTAGTGAAACCTTGTGAAGAGTAGAGTAGAGGAGAACATAGAGAGGGAGCTGGAGTGAACCGATTGACTTGCTCCGTGTTGCTCGGTCATTTGGATCAAGTTTCTTCAAATTGATTCTATATCGATTTTCATTTGCCGATGTTTTGTAATCGATAATCCAAATTTTGCCATCACGATTTTCAACTCGATCGAATCGAGATCTGAAGACAACAGATTGGTGCGCAAGCTTAACAGAATCTTCCAGAGAAAGAATCTCGATTGAAGACTCTTTGAGAATCGAGCGCTGATAGTCTTGAAGGAAAGCATGTACTTGCTTTAGTATTTGATCGCGAATCAGTAATGATCTTCCCTGACCAATAGCGCCAAAGAAAGATTTGAAAGCTCTATCAACGGCATATTCATAATCGAGCGCATCAATGACTTCTACAGATAATTTTTTTCTAACAAATGGCTGAAACAGTGTGTTGAGTGCATTGTGGATGAGTAATCCAATTTTCTCTGCTCCCAATTCCTCTGGTACGGTGTCGGGCTCTTCCAATCCGAGAACGAATGAGTAAAAAAACTTTAATGGGCATCGAAGGTATGTATCGAGCATTGTTGCAGAGAAATGAATAGCTTGGAGTAGTTCCACAACTTTTTTAGTCTTTTGAATTGGAGCAGGAGTTTGCGTTGACAGTTGAATCGTATATTGTACATTGTGAACGAATTCGTCAGCGCACATTTTTCCTGCTTCCTGTTCCTTTTGCCATAGGAGCTTGTGAATG
>DAOOUW010000056.1:0-4736 GCA_035390885.1 Bacteroidota bacterium
CGTTGAGTGATCCAGCCGGGTTCAAGGGCTTTAAGTCCATAATCACCAAACGCAACTTTATTACCACGAGTGGCTTTCCCCTTCATTCTTCCACGTTGAGTTTTTCTAAATTTTACCCGTTTTGGCATCAACATACTACATTCATCTCCTTATGACCGTGGTCCCAATACTTCACCGTTACAAATCCAAACTTTAACGCCAATAATTCCATAAATTGTCTTTGCTCCGGTGCTAGCATAATCAATATCAGCACGCATTGTTTGCAGTGGGATTCGGCCTTCTTTGTAATGTTCGGTGCGGGCAATTTCCGCCCCTCCCAACCTACCGGCACACATCACTTTAATTCCCTCTGCACCCATCCGCATGGCAGCTGTAATTGCCTGTTTCATTGCGCGTCGGAATGAAATACGCCCCTCAATTTGAGTTGCAATGACTTCAGCTACAAGGTATGCATCAAGTTCTGGCCTTTTAATTTCATGGATCAAAATCTTTATTTCTTTCGATGTTAGCTTCTTTAATTCTTCTTCGAGCTGTGCAATTTCTTTACCACTCTTTCCAATAACAATTCCAGGACGCGATGTATGGATGGTAACAACAGCACGCTTTGGAGTACGATCAATTTGGATACGTGAAACACCGGCTTTCTTTAAGCGATTACGAATGTAATTTCGTATCATAATATCTTCTTGTATTTTTCCGGCAAAACTTTTATCGTCGTACCAATTTGCATCCCACGATCTTACAAGTCCCAGCCTGAAACCTATTGGATTTGTTTTTTGACCCAAGTGATTTTCCTCCGTTTAACTTTCTTTTACTTCTGTTTGTTTTTGTACTGTTTCTTTATTTTTCTTTACTTCTTTATTCATTTTCGATTGCGATTGACTCTCATTTTTTTCTTCGCGCTGCGCTACCACAATTGTAATATGATTCGACCGTTTACGAACACGATAGGCTCGTCCTTGAGGGGCCGGTAAAACACGCTTCATCGTTGAACCGCCGTTGACATAAGCTTCCTTAATATAAAGGGTTGATATATCGACACGGCCAGATTCAGTTTTGTTCTCAAAATTGGCAATCGCTGAACGCAACACTTTTTCAGCAATGCGCGCTCCATGGTTTGGCGTAAAATGTAAAATGCTTAACGCTTCTTCTACGTATTTACCACGCACAAGATCAATCACTAATCTCATTTTCCGTGGCGATGAACCAATATATTTATTTACTGCTTGTGCTTCCATACTATACTCTCATTTTCATTACGCGGGTGTCGTTGTCTTTTCACTCTTTATACCTGGATGCCCTCGAAAAATTCTTGTTGGGGCGAACTCTCCCAGCTTATGACCGACCATTGCTTCATGGATATACACAGGAACAAACTTGTTTCCATTATGAACAGCAAAGGTGTGCCCAACAAATTCTGGAATAATTGTGCTTGACCGAGACCATGTCTTAATGATTTTTTTCTGATTTGCTTTATTCAAAGCTTCAACTTTTTCGAGAAGCTTCTGATCAACATACGGTCCTTTTTTAATTGATCGACTCATACCTGTTTACCATTTTACTTTCGTCGTTTAACAATATATTTATTGGATGGATTTTTGTGTTTTCTTGTTTTCAATCCTTTGGCATATTTACCCCACGGTGATTCTGGATGCTGCCAACCGCCGCCTGATTTTGAACGCCCTTCACCACCACCCATTGGGTGATCAACTGGGTTCATTACCATTCCGCGCGTATGCGGTCTAATTCCTAACCATCGTGAACGTCCAGCCTTTCCATAACTAATATTTTCATGATCGGAATTACTGACAACCCCAATGGTCGCATAACAATCGGCACGAAACTTTCGTACTTCACCGGAAGGCATTTTTAATGTAACCCAATCTCCTTCTTTTGCCATAATCTGGAGTGAATTACCAGCGCCTCTTCCAACTTGTCCGCCTTTTTTTGGAAACAACTCAACATTATGCACCATTGTTCCCGCAGGAATATTCCGTAATGGAAGAGCATTCCCAACCTGTACCTCTGCGTCAGGACCCGACATAATTTTGGAACCAACCGCCAATCCATCTGGAGCAATGATGTAACGCTTATCACCGTCGCTATACTTTACTAAGGCTATTCGGGAAGTTCGATTGGGATCATATTCAATTGATACAACCGTTCCAGTAATTCCATATTTGTCCCGACGGAAATCAATAATTCGGTACATTCGTTTATGCCCACCACCTCGATGTCGGGATGTTATTCTTCCTAAATTATTCCTTCCACCGCTCTTCTTGATTGGTGTTATAAGAGCCTTCTCTGGCTTTGTTTTTGTAACTTCGTCAAACGTCGAGACCGAGAAAAATCTCGTACCGGGCGTTATTGGTCTTAACTTTCGTATTCCCATAGTTCTCTCATTTCAGAATCATGCATTTCCAAAATAATCGATCTTATCTCCCTCTTTGAGAGTAACGATCGCTTTTTTCCAAGTTTTTGTTCGTCCTTCGAATCTGCCTCGTCGTGTCATTTGTGTCTTTTGTTTTCCCTTTACTATCATTGTACGAACACTTGTGACTTTAACATTAAATTTTTTTTCTACAGATTTTTCAATTTCAATTCTATTCGCTCTCATTGGCACTTCAAACGCATATTGCCGCGACTCGCCAAGTAATGTCATCTTTTCAGTGATAATCGGACGAAGTAAAATATCTGCCATTGATTCTATCCTAATTCTTTAATGAACTTGTTAATAATTCTACCGCACTTTTTTGGATAAGAAGTATGTTGTTATTGAGTATATCAAATGTTGAAACTTTGCTTGCTTCTAGTACCTTAAATTTACCAATGTTGCGGCCTGATTTGTAGACGTTATCGTCTTTTGCTTTGGTTAAAAGAAGAGTCTTTGTCCCATAAAGTTGAAACGATTTCAACATTGATTGAACTTGCTTTGTTTTTATCAAATCAAAAGTGAAATCCTCTACAACTTTAATTTCACCATCTTTTGCTTTATAACTGAGCGCTGATTTGCGAGCAAGTTTTCGAACCTTCATCGGTACATTAACAGTGTAGTCGTGAGGATGAGGTCCAAAAATCGAACCACCGCCGACCCATAATGGCGAACGAGTTGTTCCAGCACGAGCTCTACCGGTTTTTTTCTGACGATACGGTTTCTTTCCCCCACCTCTTACTTCGTTGCGCGGTTTTACTTTATGCGTCCCTTGTCGTTGATTTGCTTGAATACTGTTCACAACAAGGTAAATAGCATGGTCATTTGGTTTAATTTCAAATATTGATGGATCCAACTCTACTTTTTCACCAGAAGGAGTACCGTCAATTTTATATACATCCACTAGCATACTTAATTTCCTTTTAATACTCTTGCTCGTGTTTGATAATTTCCAGATATCCATTGATCGCACCAGGTACCGAACCTCGGACAATGAGGATATTGGATTCTGGAATTACTTTCACTACGCAAAGATTTTTTACTGTAACCTGTTCAAAACCCATTCGTCCCGCCATCTTCATTCCTTTGAAGACACGAGATGGATAAGAACTAGCTCCAATAGATCCAGGAGCTCGAACCCGATCAGAAGCTCCATGCGTTGTCATACCAACTCCGCCAAAATGATGCCGTTTAACAACGCCTTGGAACCCTTTGCCTTTTGAACGTCCCGTAACATCAACGATATCGCCTCGTGAAAAAATAGAGACATCAATCTGATCGCCTTCTTGAAGCTTTTTATTACCGAATCCATTGAATTCACGTAAGAAGCGAAGCATTTTAGTCTTGGCTTTCTGAAAATGTCCATGCATTGGTTTGTTTACGTTTTTTTCTTTTGCTTCATCATAACCAAGCTGAACAGCGTCGTAGCCGTCTTTTTCTTTTGTTTTCACTTGCGTGACGTAGCATGGACCAGCCTCGATGACGGTGCAAGGGATCGCTTCACCATTGTCATCAAAGAGACTCGTCATGCCAATTTTTTTACCTAATATGCCACTCACTTGTTATACTCCTTTTAATCCAATTTGAAAATGGTTACGGAGCAAGGATCCATTTTCAACAATCGTATTCACCATTGTAAGCTAAACCTTAATCTCAACATCAACGCCAGCTGGCAGCTCTAACTTCATCAACGCATCAACTGTTTTACTTGTCGAATTCAGAATATCTATCAATCGTTTGTGCGACCGCGTTTCGAATTGTTCTCGGGACTTTTTATCGACGTGCGGTGAACGATTCACAGTGTAGACACTGCGGCGTGTTGGCAAAGGAATTGGACCAGCAACCACAGCGCCAGTTGATTTGACCGTTTTGATAATTTTCTCTGCCGACTTATCAATGAGATTATGGTCAAACGATTTTAATTTTATCCGAATTTTTTGTCCAGCCAAGGATATTTCTCCTTAGATGTTGATTCCTCCTCATCCATTTTTAAGAGAATGAGGAGGAGTATTATTTATTCAATTATTTTTGAAACAACTCCAGCGCCAACCGTTCGGCCGCCTTCGCGAACCGCAAAGCGAGACCCTTCTTCCATTGCAATTGGCGAAATCAACTCAATTGTAATGGCATCAAGGTTATCGCCAGGCATAACCATTTCCACTCCTGGAGGCAACGTTACCACACCAGTAACATCGGTGGTTCTAAAATAAAATTGTGGGCGATATCCTGTTAAGAATGGAGTATGACGTCCACCTTCATCTTTTTTCAGAACATAAATTTGTGCCGAAAATTTAGTATGAGGCGT
>DAOOUW010000056.1:4836-8926 GCA_035390885.1 Bacteroidota bacterium
ACAGGAATTTCATCGCCTGGAAATTCAAACTTTTTTAGAAGATCTCGCACTTCTAATTCAACAAGATCGAGAAGCTCAGGATCGTCAACAGCGTCTACCTTATTCATAAAGACAACTATATAAGGAACGTTTACCTGTCTGGCTAAAAGAATATGCTCTCGAGTTTGAGGCATTGGACCATCGGTTGCCGCCACAACAAGAATAGCTCCATCCATTTGTGCTGCACCGGTAATCATATTTTTAATATAGTCAGCGTGGCCCGGACAATCGACGTGTGCATAGTGCCGCTTTTCTGTTGAATACTCTACATGAGAAGTATTAATCGTAATTCCACGCGCTTTTTCTTCTGGCGCATTATCGATAGAATCGAATGAGCGTACTTGAGATAAACCTTTCTTTGCTAAAACCATAGTAATCGCCGCCGTCAACGTCGTTTTACCATGGTCAACGTGACCAATAGTTCCAATATTGACATGTGGCTTGCTGCGGTCAAATTTTTCCTTTGCCATGTGTTGGTCTCCTTTTGTTAATTAATTATAGTCCCGAAAAAACTTATGCTGATACTAAATTTTTACCTCGAACTTTTTCAACAATCTCATCTGCGATCGAACGAGGAACTTGATCATAATGTGAAAATTGCATTGTATAAATTGCGCGTCCTTGAGTCATCGATCGTAACGTCGTTGCATATCCAAACATTTCTGCTAACGGAACCTGAGAGCGAACGACCTGCGCATCTTTACGCGGCATCATTCCTTCAATTTTTCCACGCCTTGAGTTCAAATCTCCTATTACGTCTCCTAAATATTCTTCTGGCGTTACAACTTCAACCGCCATAATTGGTTCCAACAAGATTGGATTGGCTTTTTTTGCTGCTTCTTGAAATGCAATGGAGCCAGCTATTTTAAACGCCATTTCCGAAGAATCAACAGGATGATAGGAACCGTCGAACAACCGGACTTTTACATCTTCAACAGGGAATCCTGCAAGCACGCCATTACGCATAGCTTCAATAATACCTTGTTCAACTGGTTTAATATATTCTTTAGGAACAACGCCACCGACGATAGCATTCTCAAATTCAAAACCTTTTCCTTTTTCATTCGGCTCTAAATCAATCCAAACATGGCCGTATTGACCGCGCCCACCAGATTGTCGCACAAACTTACCTTCGGCAGTAACCTTTTTGGTAATTGTTTCCTTGTACGCTACTTGAGGTTTCCCAACATTTGCATCAACACTAAATTCACGATGCATACGATCAATAATAATTTCAAGATGCAACTCACCCATTCCGCTAATAATTGTTTGTCCAGTTTCTTCGTTTGTAGATATGCGAAATGTCGGATCTTCCTCAGCAAGCCGCTGAAGAGCTTCTCCCATTTTTTCCTGATCTGCTTTTGTTTTAGGTTCGATAGCAACATCTATTACAGGATCGGGAAACTCCATTCTTTCAAGTATTACAGGATCATCTTCTACAGTCAGAGTATCTCCAGTCCTTGTATGTTTTAATCCAATTGCAGCAACAATATCTCCAGCATACACTTCAGATACTTCTTCTCTATGGTTTGCGTGCATTCGAAGCAATCGCGCGACACGTTCTTTTTTATCTGATGTCGCATTGTATACATAAGACCCAGAGGAGAGCTTACCTGAATATACACGGAAGTAAGTCAATCGCCCAACAAAAGGGTCGCTCATAATCTTGAACGCAAGAGCTGTAAAGTCCTCATCATCGCTTACCTTACGTACAACATCATCGTACTGATGAGGATGATGTCCGTGAATCTCACCTTGGTTAATATCCGACGGGGACGGGAGGTAATCTACAACAGCATCAAGTAATTGCTGGACACCTTTATTCTTGAATGACGAACCGCAGAGTACTGGAATAATTGAAACATTTAGAGTTGCTCGGCGCAGCACAGCTCGAATTTCATCAGGAGATATTTCAGCTCCTTCAAGATATTTTTCTAGCAACGTATCATCTTCATCGGCTACCGCTTCTAGCATTTTGATGCGATACTCATTTGCCTTTAACTTCAACGATTCCGGAATTTCAATTTCATCCCACGTAGCGCCTTGTGTTTGCTCGTGGTACATCCTTGCCTTCATCGTAATAAGATCAATTATTCCTGCAAACATATCGCCTTCGCCAACGGGCAATTGCACAGGAACCGCATTTGCTTTTAATCGATCCTTTATCATTTCAACAACACCGATAAAATCTGCTCCAGCACGGTCCATTTTATTAACAAACGCAATGCGTGGGACGCCATACTTATCTGCTTGACGCCATACCGTTTCAGACTGCGGTTCTACACCGCCAACCGAGCAAAAAATCGCTACCGCTCCGTCAAGCACTCTCAAGGAACGCTCTACCTCAATCGTAAAATCGACATGACCCGGAGTATCAATAATATTGATCCGGTGATTTCTCCAAAAGCATGTCGTTGCAGCGCTGGTAATAGTAATCCCTCGTTCCTTTTCTTGTTCCATCCAATCCATCGTCGCCGCGCCATCGTGCACTTCACCAACTCGATGGACACGACCCGTGTAGAAAAGAATTCTTTCTGTCGTCGTTGTTTTACCGGCATCTATATGAGCCATAATGCCGATATTACGTGTTTTTTCTAATGTATACTCTCTGGGCATAATATCCCGTTATAATACAATTATTGCCAAAATCAGATACGAGACTCTCTTCCCTTTAACAAAAAAAGAGAAAACGTATATTATATTTTTACCATTTAAAGTGAGCAAAAGCTTTATTGGCTTCTGCCATTCGATGCACATCATCTCGCTTTTTTACTGCACCACCCTCGCCGGCAGCAGCCGCCAGGAGTTCATTTGCGAGCTTCTGTTCCATCGACTTATCCGAGCGTTCATTGGCATATGTAATAAGCCATCGAATTGCAAGAGCGGTTCGCCGCTCGGGGCGAACTTCTGTAGGAACCTGATAGGTTGCACCACCTACGCGTCGTGCACGGACTTCAATCACAGGAGCTGCATTATCAACAGCCTTCCGGAAAACTTCAAGAGGCTCTTTTCCAGACCTCTCTTTGATTATTTCCATTGACTTATAAAGAATTTGTCGTGCACAATGTTTCTTACCACGTTTGAGCAAACTATTAGTAAAACGTGTAATTAAAACATCTTTATACTTTGGATCTGGTGCAATTCTTCTTCGTATAGCTCTTTTTCTTCTCATTGAACTACTTTACAATTAAGATTGCTTTGGTTTTTTTGCGCCGTATTTGGAACGGCCTTGTTTACGATCCTGAACTCCTTGTGTATCTAACGTACCTCGAATAATATGGTACCGAACACCTGGTAAATCTTTTACTCTTCCACCACGAATCAATACAATCGAATGCTCTTGCAGGTTGTGACCTTCCCCAGGAATATAAGCCGTAACTTCAATTCCATGGGTTAACCGTACACGGGCGACTTTTCGTAATGCAGAATTAGGTTTTTTCGGCGTTGTTGTATACACACGGGTACATACTCCTCGTTTCTGAGGATTACCACTCAATGCGGGGGACTTACTTTTCCAGTTTATCTTCTCCCGGCCATTTCGTATTAATTGATTTATCGTTGGCAATGAGCTAACTCCATTATTCTATAATTTTTGCTTCATATAAATTTGAAGCTATATAATATATAATTTTTTCACCTGTAAGTCAACGCTTTGGAATAATTTTCCCTTGAAGTCTTAAGAACTAATCTTCGTCTTCCGTTTTACCTTTTTCACTTCTTTTTCTTCAACTACAGGCATTTCATTTTCCACAGGAACCGATTCTGTGGAATCTTCAATTGGGCGAGTTTCAACCGCCATCTCTAAAGGCATAACCACTAGGTTGCGATATTTCCTTTGTCCGGTACCTGAGGGAATAAGGTGTCCCATAATAACGTTTTCTTTTAGTCCTAAGAGATAATCAACTTTACCTTCGATAGCCGCATCAGTCAACACTTTCGTTGTTTCCTGGAATGAGGCTGCAGAGATCCAGCTTTCTGTCGTTAGCGATGCTTGAGTAATTCCAAGCAAAATCGGTTCTGACGTTGCCGGTAAAGCATCTCGGAATTCGAT
>DAOOUW010000057.1:0-8912 GCA_035390885.1 Bacteroidota bacterium
TACTTGGCGATGTATACTTTGCAAAAGGCGAGTACGAAAATGCAATAAGAACATATCTTCGAGTAAAATATCTTTTCCCTTCGCTTGATTTGTTTATAGGCAAAGCTTACATCGGATTGGGAAAGTCGTACGAAGCTCTTGGCGATAAAACTCAAGCTCGGAAAATGTACAATGAAGTTCTGCAACTTCGGATTGATGAGACAATTGTTAATGAAGCTCGCACCAGACTGCAGGGATTACAATAAGCGCTATGGGCATGAAAATTCATTCTTCTGCATTTTTTTTATTTGCGTTTCTAACCATTCTTTGTTCCTCATCGGACTATGCACAAAATGAAAGAGTTGGTTCGAAGCCAGTTCCTCAAAGCAGCATGTTCTTCGATGAAGATTCCTCTCGAGGTATTGTAGCGAATACTACTTCACCGCTTCCCTTAATTCGTCTTCCTGAATATTATATTGTAGGCTCTGCTCCAATAGAAATTGCTCTTTCCGATAAACCGATAATTCTTTTCCCCGAGACATTTTCTCTCTATCATCTTGCAAAACGAAATGATGAAAAAAGTGTTGCAAATAGGTTTGATACATTATTGAATCCTCTATATGAAAAAAACAAAATGTATACAGGATATGTTCAGGCAAGTGGAGGTACGTTTTCAACGTATGGAGTAGAAGTTCGGCAAGGATACAATTCGCCAGCGCTTCAGATTGTCGGTAAAGGAAAATACAACATTTCGCATGGTTTTGCTTCTTATACTAATCGTTCATCCGGCGGAGTTGATCTTGGCGCCGCTTCGATGGTTTCTATTCCAAATCTGTTGACCGATGGAATTCTCAAAGGTAAGGCAATTTATAATGCGGAAACGTATCGTTTCTACGGTTCGGCAAATCCTTATCAGGATAGGAATAAATCTTTCTTCCTTGCCACTGCGTCGCTTTCCGATCCAATAGAATTTCCTGCATCTCAATTGTTACTTGGGTTTCGTTCCTTTACTGCAAAAGATACAGGTAAATCACGAAAAGAAAATCTTTTTACAATGAATGGCGGTTCTATATTCCATTTTTCGCCAATTGATTTAAAAGCGGACTTAGATTTGAAAGTAGCATCAAAAGGACTTGCTTCAATGCAAGTTAAAGCTCAGGTCGAGCGATATGAGTGGCACAATATCTTTTTTGATGGAGCGCTTCTTGTATCCTGGCTGAAAGGAATGGATGGACAAAATTTTGTTCGCCCGTATCCGTGGCTCGGCATTTCATCGTACTTACTTCCCCAGCATCGATTTTATTTACGGTATCAGCCAATGCCGCATTTTCAGAGTTTATGGGATCTTATGGATGCCTGTCCTTATCTTAGCGCTCAATCTATCATTCGACATCAGAATATTACGAATGTTGGAATTTTTGGTATAGAATCTCATTGGACATCTGATATACAATCGAATGCACAGGTTTCGGTACAGACTATCAAGGATTATGCATTGTTGAAAGAATTAAGGCAGGGATGGTGGGAGACAATGTATAAAGAAAGGGCGACCGTCGTCTCATTTCTTGGAGAATTGGTTGCAAAGTTAGCTGTAAATGATTATTTTTCAACACAAATGAAAGTTCAATCTGGAACTGTGAAGCATGGTTTAAAGGCGCCATATTTGCCAGTCATTGAAGTACGAGAAATGTGGGAACATAGTTTTTCTGATGTTGCACGTAGTAATGTCTTGGTGCGGTACATTGGCAGGCGATATTCAATTGATTCTATAGAAAACACAAGCAAACTGTCGCCGATATTTCTTATGGATGTAAATGGTGAATATGATATACGTTCCAACATTAAATTGACATTAGAGGTACAAAATCTTACGAACAGTAAATTTTCGTGGTGGGATAATTACAGAGCCGAGCCGTTTGTTATAAGGCTTGGCGCGAGATTTCAGTGGTAAATTAAAAAACAATACTCTACGTGATGAGAGGAGGTATTATCAATGCCAGATTTAAATCTTTTAGACGATGTCGGATTTGAAGAGGAAAGTGCACCAACGCCAAAACCTCAACGTTCCAAACCAAAGAATATGAACAAAGGAGGAGGCGGAGGAGGAGGTACGGCCGTATTAATTGTACTGATTGTAATTATACTTTTAGGTGGAGCTGCCTACTTTCTTAATCAAAAAGGTATTATCAAATTGTGGGGAAAGAAAACGCCTGCAGTTGCACAGGTGGAAGAAGATGAGTTTCCACCAATGCCTCAGCAAGAACAAGCCCCCCCGCCAGCTTCAGCGCCACAACCTCAATCCGATAGCGCACAGTTAGCATTGCTGGATACAGCAAACGCCGCAGGTAATGAAATTGTGGACGGTAGAACTCAACCGGATAATCTGATGGGATCGGAGCCAAGTGTAGATAAACAACTTGCGGAAATGTCCGGTGAATATACTGTGCAGGTAATTGTTTTCAAAGAAAAAGTACAAGCTGAAGAAGCAAGGGAAAATCTTGAGGTGGCGGGCTATCCTGCATTTGTCGAGCGAGTTCAAATGAAAGGCGGTTCTTGGTATCGTGTTTGTGTTGGAAAATATCCAACGCGCGAGGATGCTAAAAAAGCGGTGAAAACCTTTGCTCCTCAGCTTCAAGCAAATTATGTAATTGATAAAGTGAGACAACAGTAAAAGGAAGTTTTGGAAATGAGCGCTATTGAATTGTTTACGCGTGGTGGAATTGTAATGTGGTTTATTCTGGCATGTTCAATTATTGCTCTTGCAGTGATAATAGAACGGTGGTGGGTAATCCGAAAAGCTCAAGTCGATCCTCAGCGTTTTTTGCTTCAATTGAAAGTTGTACTTCAGCGAGGAAATCTTAATGAAGGCGTTGACTTTTGCAATAAAACAAAAGCGCCGATTGCAAATATCTTGAAGCATGGCTTGATAAAATATTCAGAGGGACCAGAACGCGTACGAGAGGCGATTGAGAATGCGGGAAAAGAAGAAGCATATCAATTGGAAGAGCGATTAGATGTTCTGGCGAATGTTGCAGGTATTGCGCCAATGCTTGGCTTCTTAGGTACTGTTACAGGAATGATTAGTGCATTCCGTACTATTGAAATTTTAGGCGGCTCTGCCACGCCGGCAAATTTGGCTGGCGGGATTTGGGAAGCGTTGTTGACTACGGCTTTTGGATTGATTGTCGGAATTCCTGTCTTTGGTTTCTACAATTACTTTATCTCAAAGGTGAACAGAGTTGTGTTTGGATTAGAAGACGCATCGGAAGATTTCCTTGATTTAGTGCGATCTGGGAATCTCGAAATAAATAACTCGAAGTAACGAATATGAAGTTTCAAAGAGAACGAAAGTATTTAGTGGCTTTTTCGTATGCGTCGCTCACGGATGTTGTTCTTCAACTGCTTATTTTTTTCCTCCTTTCATCAACGTTTGTAATGCAGTCGGGTATCAAAGTTCAACTTCCAAAAGCTGTGTATCAAGAACAAGAATCGAAGAGCGAGATACGAATTACACTGGCATCCAACGGGCAGATTTTTCTCAACAATCAACAAATTCTAAAATCTTCGCTTCGTCCAGAACTTGTACAGCTCATAAAGGATTCGCAAAACACACTGATCGTTCTCGAAGCAGACCAGAATGTTACCATCCAACAAACTGTTGATATTATGGATGTTGCAAAAGCTGCTGGCGCAACGCGTTTTTTGATTGCAACTCAGCCGTCTGAGGGTAGGAATGACTGAGAATGTAAAAGTTAGTTTAATTATTTCACTCGTAGCGCACGGTGTCCTTTTCCTTATTCTCTTCTTTATTCATCTTCCATCAATTCTTCATCCAGAATTTGTCGAAGTAACATTTGGTATTCAATCTTCAGATGTTGAGGGAGAAGGAAGAAGAACTGCTGGGTCTGCTTTAGCGTCTCGCCCGGAAAAGATCACTTCAGAAAATACCTCTCAAACAGTTGTTTCACTCCCTAAACGAGAAATGCCCGATTTATCGAACGATGTTTTTCCTTCCGTAAAGGCTGAAAAGATTGGCGAAGTACCAGCTATTAAAAGCGATAAGATTCAATCCAATCCACAAACTGAAATAGTAAAGAATAATCCGTCTCAAGGTGTTGTTGGCGGCGAAGGAACGAAGCCTTTACCGCATTCAGGAAATGGATCTTCTCTGGGAGATGGAACAGAAACAGGTACATCCAGAGGCGTTGAGTATTCGCTCGATTGGGGAGGCGCCGGAACGCGATTGAAAGTTAGTGGAAACTTACCGAAGTATCCCGAAGGAAGCTCTGTCTCAGGACAAATTAAACTTCAGGTGATTGTAGCGCCTGATGGCAGTGTATCATCGGTTTTACCAATTCAAAAAGTGAATCCTGCACTCGAGCAGGTTGCGATCAATGAAGTGAGACTGTGGAAATTTGAGCCGCTCAACAAACGATTTCCTCAAGTTGACCAACCTTGTGTGATTACGTTTTATTTTCTTTCACGTTAGATTCGATTTGATTGGTAGCTTTCTTTTTTCCTGATATTGAAGGGAAGAAAAAGATAACGTAGAAAAACGCCTCGCCAATTGTTAGCAGCACTAAAGAGATCGTATCTCGATTAAATTCTTTCCGCATTACCTGCCAGAAAGTTGATTCCAGTGGTTTATAGTACCAACGAATAAACCAGTCCGGTGTAAAAAGCAGATTGGTAATCATTGTTGTAATCGTCCATCCAACGGCAAACACTATGACCATCAATCCTACTGCTAAGAAACCGTCGGAAAGGGATTCCCTTTTGAATTTCAAGAATGCATATAAACACGCAATGATGTGGAAAATAAAAAGAGTTGCTGATACCATTGTAAAATACCGTTACAGTTAGTAGGCGTCCTTTCCGAACAATACTGCATAAATTGTTTTCAAAATGATTTTAATATCGAAAGCGAGCGACCAGTTTTCGATGTAAAACAAATCGTACTGTGTCCGTTGGGCAATTGGAGCATTTCCACGTAAACCATTGACTTGCGCCCATCCTGTCATTCCAGTTTTCACTCTATGGCGATCGAGATATTTTGGTATTTCCTTTTTGAATTGCTCCACAAAATATGGCCGCTCTGGTCGAGGTCCAACGATGCTCATATCGCCTTTTAGAACATTGATGAGCTGTGGTAATTCATCCAAACTAAATCTGCGAAGGAATTTCCCGACACGCGTTGTACGAGGATCATCCTTTTTTGCCCAAACAGGACCTGATTGTTTCTCAGCATCAACTTTCATCGAGCGGAATTTAATGACGTGAAATATTTCACCATCCATTCCAATTCGTTCCTGAAGATAGAAAATAGGACCGCGTGAATCGATCTTCACGAGAATCATAAGAAAAAGAAAAAGTGGAGAAAATAGAATAAGTATAATCGAAGCAAAAATAATATCGAATGTTCGTTTTATGATTCTATTCCAAGGTGAAAGGGCTGGAGTTTTGATGGTAAGTAAAGGGATACCATCGATGTGCCGAATTTTTACATTTGTTGTCATAACATCGAGTATATCGGGGACGAACATCATTGTTACATCCAATCCTTCGCATTGTCGTACTATTGCCTCAGTACGCTTATGGTCATTTTCAAGGAATGAAAAGATTACAGTATCAATTCCTTGCGACTTTATAAGTTCAGGTAATGATTGTGATTCTAACGAGATATTTTGTGCATCGATCGTTGCGACTGTATTGTAGCCTAATTCTGGATGAGCGGAAAAAAAGGAACTTAACCGGTTGGCATTTTCCCCTGAACCGAGGATGAGCACGTGTTTATTATCATGATTATGTCTATACCACCATTGCTCGAAGTGAAAGAGGAAGAATCTCTCGAGGGATAACATAACAATTGAGGTAATGCCAATGAGCACGAAGACAACGCGAGAATATGAGAAGCCGCGATAGAAGAAAGCAGCCCCAGCGATGATGAGCATTCCAATTACTACAATGCGAACAATTGCAAAAAAATCATCTGAGAAGTGAATAATTCGGTGTTGCTGGTATAAACCCTCTTGTCTCATTAACCAAATCCAAACAGGAATAGCAATGAGTGAACCGACAATGTAAGCATTGAGAGGTGGAATGCCTTGTGTAACTGGAACCAGTTTTGTAAAAGGAGAGTAGAAACGAATCCAGTACGCAATCAAAAACGACACTTCTATTGCGAGTGCATCTGCTAATACAGTAATCAGTGGGAGTGTAATGTCTCTTCTTTTTTTGTCTGGCATTATTTCTTTGTTCGGGCTCTACACATTATCCAAATAATTCCTCTTCTACTTCCTGAAAAATGATGTGCCCAATAGTTATATGTCCTTCTTGAATTCGCTGTGTATCATTCGATGGAACAATGATAGCAACATCAGCTAAATCTTTCGATGCGCCGCCATCTTTGCCGAGAAGAGCGATGGTATGAATATTCATACTTCGAGCTTTCTCGAATGCTTTGTTTACGCTTTCCGATTTTCCACTTGTTGAGAGTCCGATGAGAACATCGCCTTCGGCGCCGAGCGCTTCGACAGCACGCGCAAATACTTCGTTGTACCCAAAATCATTTGAGCCTGCAGTGAGCATGGAAGTATCGGTTGTTAGGGCAATAGCAGGGAGTCCACGACGCTGGATGCGCGGATTGAGTCTGATAACAAATTCAGCGGCAAGATGTTGTGAATCCGCAGCGCTGCCGCCATTACCGCAGAGGAGAACTTTTTTTCGATTCTTAAGAGCCTCGATAATCAGATCGATTGCTTTTGAAATTTGAGCAGAGCATGAATCAAGAATTTTTAGCTTTACCTCACTGCTCGCTTTCAAGGATTCGGCAATAAATTTTTCTCGACATAATTGTGTTAATGGAACGTCTTTCATAGACTTCACCGTGAGTGAATCGCATCAGCGAATTGCTGAAGAAGGGATGAGTGATTGTGTTCTTCGATGACTGTACCTGTTACGATAAATGAAGCGCCGGCTTGAGCTTTTCTGTGTGCATCGTCTGGTGTACGAATTCCTCCCCCAACAATCAATGGCAACGAACACGAATGGGAAATTGCTGAAACCATTTCGTCAGGAATTGATTGGCTTGCTCCGCTTCCTGCTTCGAGGTATAACAATTTTAGTCCCAGCAATTCTCCAGCAATTGCATGGGCAACCGCAATATCAATTTTTGTTCTTGGAATTGCTCGAGTGTTGCTCATAAATTCTGCTGATGTAACGCATCCGCCATCAATAAGAATGTATCCGGTCGAAATTGCCTCTAAACCAATTTTCTTGATGATTGGAGCTGCGACAACTTGATTGCCAATAAGATATTCTGGATTCCTTCCGCTAATGAGTGTGAGAAATAAAATTGCATCGGCAGCGGAAGAAACTTGCATAACGCCTCCAGGGAAAATAATCACAGGCTTCTTCGAATTTTGTTTGATAACAGAAATAGCGCTTTCGAATTCGTGATTCATCATTAAACTTCCGCCAATGAGAAATGCATCGACGTCGGTATTTTCGGCTGACCGAATGAAGTTAGCAAGTTCGTTTCCGTTAGTTTTATCAGGGTCGATGAGTACGAAGTAACCGCATCCTTTCTGCTCTCTCAACTTCAGAAGCGTCTGAAAAACGGAATTATTTTCCATACGTTTATATCCTGATTATGAATTTGTAAGTTTTTCAACAATCTGTGCAACTTCTGACAGTGCATTTTCGATATTTGCAATATCTTTTCCGCCTGCGGTTGCAAGATGAGGTTTTCCACCGCCTCCGCCGTTTACAAGTTTTGCGACATCGCGTACAATTTTTCCAGCATCGGCTTTCTTCTGTACAATAAGGTCATCTGTAACAACGCATACGAGTTGGACTTTATTATCTATCACTGTTGCGAGCACGCCAATGCCGCTCTGAAGTTTTGCTCGCAGGAGATCTCCGAGCGATTTGAGTTCATCGAGTGAAGTTGCTTCGACCTTTGATGCAACAACTCGGTAACCATTCATAGCACGTGAATTTGCAATAAGGGAATCTATGATTTCGGATTTCGACTGAACTCGGTTATGTGAAATTTCTTTTTCTAATTTTTTCCGAATATCTATAAGTTCATTCGAGAGCAAAGTAAGATCGGCATTCAGTTTATTTCTGTGGGCAAAATGTTTTCCCAATTCAGGAGATACAGAATTGGGAATTGGCGGAATGTTTTTTATGCCTTCGAGCATTTTATTCATTGTTTTCAAAATATTCTCTATGTGTTGCGTACTCTGTGGGTTAAGGGAATTCAACTCCTTGCATAGGCTAAAGGTATCTTCGATAATAAGTTTAACTTGTTTTATTTTCTCATCAAGGGCAGCGTCCTGCGATTTAAGCGCTTCGAGTGCGCCGGTGTGTGTTACCGCTTCGATTCGTCTGACTCCACTTGCGATGCTTTCTTCTCTTAGAATTTTAAAGTAACCAATTTCTCCAGTTGAATTTACATGAGTTCCTCCGCAAAATTCGGTACTAAAATCACCGAATTGAATCACGTTCACTCGGTCGCCATATTTTTCCCCAAAGAACATCAACGCTCCCATCTTCTTAGCTTCTTCAAAAGGAATGTTGTTGAGATTTGGTGTACGAGGAATATTTTCCTGTATTTTTTCATTTACGAGCGATTCAATTTCCTGAAGTTCTTTATCACTTAATTTAGCGTAATGAGCAAAATCGAAGCGAAGATATTCTGGTCCTACAAATGAGCCAGCTTGATGAACATGGGCGCCAAGAGCTTTTCGAAGGGCGTTGTGTAGTAAATGTGTTGCAGAATGATTTCGCATAATTGCGAGTCTTCGCTCTTTATCCACAGCGGCATGGACTTTTTTTCCGATGAGCTCTGTCGGGGATGCTTCTACAATATGTCCAAAAATATCTCCGTCTTTCTGCGTGTCTTCCACAGAGATGTTGATATCGGAAGC
>DAOOUW010000058.1:0-8717 GCA_035390885.1 Bacteroidota bacterium
CCCTCTGTGGTCGCCTTGCCTCCGGTCTTTCTTGATCAACTCTGGAAAGCTAAACTTGACTCTCATCAAAAAAGGGGGTACGATCTTATTCAGTACCCCTAAAGTCAAAGAATAGGAATATTTCCCCAGGGCGGTATTGCTGCTAACGTTCGCGGCAAGCACGCTGTGGTTTTGCAAACCATAAATAACGCGGTGAAAGCCGCTTTCAAATAACTTATTACTCACGGCTATAGTCGCATACTAACTATGAGCAAAACCGTTGAGCGAACATTACTTCTTATCTTTATATTTATTTCAAAACCCTAAGTGAGCGTCGTGTTTGCTGTGAAAAATTCTCTATGCGCCGGGGAAAGCATCGAATGCTGGCGGCGTTGCTACTTCCGGACTCGAGATGACTCAGAATAGTATGCGTCTTCCCTGGCCAAGGGAGGAAGTAGATGCACGCCTCAGAGGCATTATGCAAAATATTCATCGAACGTGTAGAGAAACGGCAGAGCGATATGGCGCACCGGGAAATTATGTCGTTGGAGCAAATATTGCTGGATTCTTGAAAGTTGCCAATGCGATGCTGGAACAAGGATTAGTGTAGCACGGAAGATTCAACTCTGGTTAAGCAACAGAAACGATTGTTTTGATACACTTACTGCATCTCAGCAAAGCCACTTCGAATGAGGCTGAGGTGTGGCAATAGTCAAATCCCGCAGCGTATAGTTGCTGTTAGACGCCGTGCTGCCATACATTTATTTTTCAGAATTAAACTTAACTAATGCCGCCCAATTGATTTTACCATTATCACAAAATTTTGCACTAAAATCCGACGTGAATTTATTGATTATTTGAGAATAAGATTCGATAAACTCCTCATTTTTTTCTTTAGCTTTATGTCCTAGTGGCTCGATAATATCAATATAAAGATTCTCATTTCCTGAAATAAATTCCCAAAACCTTTGTCCACATAATTTTAAATATTCACCTTTTTCAGGTTTATTATCTTGCCCGTAGCAACAACCATTCACTGCAACTATATGAATTTTTGAAGTATTAGTGCCTAAAATTCTTTTAGCTTTTCTAAAATTATCTAGCATTTTATTAATCTGACTGCTGTTTCCCCAATTAGGACCGGACTTAATAGTAACAATGTATTTTACATCCTCCTTGGTAAATTATAGATCAATACCTTCAGCCGATGATTTATATCCATTGTAAACTTTCTGGCAGACAAAAATTGCCAAACCTTCAAGAAACTCTCCAAAAATTGTCTCTTCTTGCGAAGAGAGATGTGCATCTAACAGTCCTTTTACTATATCTTGAGCTGTTAATACATTTTTAGCTTTAAATAAATATGGATTTTTCCTTTTTAAGATTGTATCCAATTCTAGAGCATTTAAATTTTCTAATCTCTTTTTATGAAAATTGCTGATATTCTTTTCTACGTAATAAGTAACGTCAGAAAGATTCAACTTGTCCATAATCCTTGCCCCGAGCGAATAGATCCTCCTCTTTTTGTTTTTCAAAATGCTCCATAACCATTTTATAGTATTCTGGTTGAATGTCAATTCCAATTGATTTTCTATTCATCTTATAAGCAACTTTGAGGGTGGTTCCAGAACCCATAAAAGGATCTAAAACCAAATCGTTAGATTGTGTAAATAATTTTATAAACCATTCGGGTAATGCTTCAGGAAAGACAGCGCTATGATTTTTATTACTACATTCAGTTGGTAAGTTCAATACATTGGTTGGATAAACCATCTCCCTGTTCAACCAGTTTGAAACATTTTTACCAAACCCACTGCCATTTTTTGCATTGTCTCTGATTTTATCGGTTTGACTTAGTTGTTTGAGCCTATTTTTAGACCAATCACCTACAGGGAGCATTACAGCTTCCTGATACATTTTGAAGTGTTTAGTTTTATTGAATTGAAGTAATCTCTCCCATGCATCTCTAAATCGATTTGGCCATTTTCCAGGGTAACAGTTTTTTTTATGCCAAATGAATTCCTCTGTCCAGAACCAACCTTGTTGCCTTAAGGCTAAAATGAGTTCTAATACATAAGTATGCCTTTCACCATTTTCTGCTTTTTCTTTAATATTTAAAATAAATGTCCCGGTTGGTTTTAATACTCTTAAGAATTCAGCGCTTTTTGGCAAAAACCATTCTACATATTTTTCTGGTTCGATACCGCCATAAGTATGAATTCGTCGGTCGGCATACGGCGGTGAAGTAAATATTAAATCAATTGAATTGTCTGGATATTTTTTTAAAACCTCCTGACAATCACCTAATTCTATTATAGGATACATTTTATAATTATTTCTCTCATTTGAAATCAATATCTTAGCCGAAATATTGTCAATAATCCCAGATTATGCAATAGAAAATTCCCAGACACCTTGGAATCTTGTAATCCATTATCTTTAGAGATGGTTGTTTCGTGCATCTCGGCAACCGCATTCTCGACGGTGGCTTGGTAGAAGTCAGTACGTTTCGAAGCAAATGCTGATAGAAACTTCCTTGCTCAAAGATACATCCTATCTGCGTGAATCTGCGATATCTGCGTGAAAAAATCGTTCCTGCATTTTTCCTAATAATTTCCTATTCTCTTACACACTATGAGTGAAGCAAAGTACGACGTAATTATCGTTGGCGGCGGATTGAGCGGTTTAAGCGCGGCAGTGTCGCTGGCTGGCCGAGGCGCTCGCGCACTGGTTCTTGAAAAAAATATTCACGCCGGCGGACGCGCTTCTTCCTTTTATCATCCATTAAGCGGCGAACTCGTTGACAACGGACAGCACATCCTTATGGGATGTTACGAGGCAACGCGGGAATTTCTCCATCAAATTGGGACACATCATCTCGCTGCTCTTCAACCGTTGCTTTTTCTTCGTTATCGGTCGTTGAGTAATTGCTACGAGCTTCGATGTCCATCGCTTCCTGCTCCTTTTCATCTTGTAAAAGGCTTTATGAATTTCCAGCCATTTACCAATCGCGATAGATTGAAATTACTTACCGTGCTTCCCGAGGTTCTTTTGATTCCCGGCAGTTTGCAGAAAGACTCTCTTACTGTAAACGAATGGCTCGCTAAACGTAATCAATCGCCGGCGGCGCGAAAATATCTCTGGGATATACTCTGCATCGGAGCGATGAACAATCAGCCAAGCGCTGCATCTGCGCTTCTCTTTGCTCGTGTTGTGAAAAAGATTTTTACTGGCTCGCGGGAAAATTCTTCACTCCTTTTGCCAGAAGCTCCGCTCCGTGAGCTTCTTGTTTCTCCAGCGCAAACTTTTCTTGAGCAGCGCGGCGGAAAATTGAGAACTGGAACAAGAGTCGTAAAACTTATCAGGAAAGAAAATTCTATCCAATCAGTTGCGCTTGCAAATGGGGAACAGGTAAATGCGCCGAATATCATTCTTGCCGTTCCATGGTTTGCAGCATCGGCGCTCTTCGAACAGCAACTCCCTTTTCATCTCCCACCATTTCAATCGTCTCCAATTGTCAATGTTCATCTGTGGTTCGATCGTTTTGTCATGGAAGAGGAATTTACTGCGCTTGTTGATTCGACAGTTCAGTGGATTTTCTCGGTTACGCATTTGCAAAAGAAAGAACGCACGACTCAACATCTCTCCTGCGTCATCAGCTCTGCGGATGAAATTGTCCATTTATCGAAGCAGCAAATTCTTGAAATTGTAATGAAGGATCTATCGAATATTTTTCCACTCGTGAAGAATGCAAAGTTGACAGATAGCATTGTAATAAAAGAGAAGCGCGCTACTTTTCTGCCTGAACCGGGAATCGATGCACAGAGGCCCGGAGCGCAGACGGAATTGAAAAATCTATTTCTTGCCGGTGATTGGACGAACACACATTATCCAGCGACAATCGAAAGCGCAATTCTCAGTGGAAAAATTGCTGCATCACTTTGCCGATAAGAATTACATCATTCCCTGCGGATCGATATCAATAATAACTTTGATGTTGCTCTTCTCTGTGAGAGCAGAATTTGCATATTGCTCTTGAGCCTTTCGAAGAGCATTGCGAAGATGAGTTCCATTTGGATCGAGCTGCTTTAAGGATTTCACGACGATGTGTTTTCTGTACTGATTTCTGATTTTTGGAATAGCAGCATCGGCTGGTCCAAGCACGCGATACGAATTATGGTTTAGTGCATTAAGATACTGTGCAAACACTCGAGCATGGCGCTGCACCTGAGTTTCATCGGCGCCGACAAATTCAATGAGAGCAAGTCTTGAAAAAGGAGGATAGTCCAATTCTTTTCTATACTGCAATTCCTCGAGATAGAACGCAAGATAATTCTGGTTGAGCACGTGCTTCAAGGTGTAATGTTCTGGTTGAAGAGTTTGAATGACGACCTCGCCTGCGATTGTGCTTCGTCCAGCGCGACCTGCAACTTGCGTAAGGAGTTGAAAGGTAACTTCGGCGGAGCGAAAGTCCGGCAGAAGCATTTGAGTATCCGCTGAAATCACACCGACGAGCGTTACGCGCGGAAAATCGAGTCCTTTGGCAACCATTTGAGTTCCAAGGAGAATATCCGCTTCCCCCGATTCAAACGAATTCAAAATTTTATGGTGAGAACCTTTCCGCGTCGTCGTGTCTCGATCCATTCTTACAATTTTTGCATCTGGAAACAATTGCTGTAATTCTTCGTGAACCTGCTGTGTGCCAAAAGCATGGAAACGAAGTTCTGTACCCTGACATTGCGGACAAACCGTTGGCGGCTTCTTGACAAAACCGCAGTAATGGCAACGAAGATGTTTTTTAATTACATGGTAGGTGAGCGTTACGTCGCAGTTATCGCACTTTTCAACGTAACCGCAATCGTAACATTCCATCACGTGAGAAAAGCCGCGTCGATTCTGCATCAGGATGATGCCTTCTTTTGCATCGAGGCGTCGCTGAATGTGATCCTGCAGTAATTTTGAAATAGATGTGGGAGGTAAATGTTTTGGAAATGGCTTTCCACTTTTTTGTATCTCTTCTTTCGTATCTTCGTACTGCTGTTTGCGTTCTGTTCTCATATCAACAAGTTCGATTGCTGGAAGCTGCGCTTTGTCAACGCGCTGAGGCAAAGTCAAGAGCGTGTATTTTTTTTGCTGTGCATTGTAGTAGCTTTCGATTGAGGGGGTCGCCGAGCCCAGCACAACGACAGCGTTTGCTTGATGAGCTCGCACGAGCGCAACATCGCGTGCATTGTATCGCGGCAATGCATCGTACTGTTTATAGGAACTTTCATGTTCTTCATCAACAACAATGAGTCCGACATTCTTGAGAGGGGTAAAAATAACCGAGCGGGGACCAATAACAATTTTAATTTTACCTTCCTGAGCCATCCGCCACACATCGTACCGTTGACCAGCCGAAAGTTGACTGTGCGTTACTGCAACCTCATTGCCAAAATGCGCTTTGAATCTGCGCACTGTTTGCGGAGTGAGGGAAATTTCTGGAACTAGGGCGATTGCTGTTTTCCCTCGCTCGATTGTTTTTCGTATCGCCTCGATGTAAACCTGTGTTTTTCCACTTCCTGTAACGCCGTGGAGGAGGAATGCTTTGTAAGTTTCAGCGCTAAGCGCTTGTGCAATTTCTTTTACAGCAAATTCCTGGTTTGCATTCAATGTGATCGAAGGAATCTGTTCGGAAGGTTCCTCTTCATCTGCGCGACGCAGCGCTTCGCGTTCACCGAATGATACAAGCTGTTTCTTCTCTAACGTTCGAAGCGTTGAAAGCGAGAAGCCAAACTTTTTCAAGAATGTTTGTAATGGAACGGCAGTCTGACCAGAATTACTTTCTTCCTCTAATTTTGTAAGATGTTCGAGTTGTTTATCAGGAAGAATTCCACTTGCTATCGCATCAATTCCCTGTTGAGTAATTGTAACAGTTCGTTCTTTCTTTGGCTTGACCTTTGGACGTTCTAATTCAATATCGACAGAAACAATCCCTTGCTTTTGCAATTCTCTAAGAGAGCTATGGAGTGTTTTCCCTTTGCACTGTGTGCGAAGGAGCGACATTTTCATAACAGGATTTTTTTGAAGTATAGAAAGGATAAGTTTTTGCGTGCGAGCCTGCGGTTTTAGTTTCGAAAGAAATTCTTCCACGTTGGTTGATAGAAGTCGAACGATCGTTGTGCTTTCCTGAAACAGTCCTTGTGGAGTTGCAGAGCGCAACACTTCTCCCCACGGTGTGAGATAGTAGTCGGAAATCCAGCGAGTTAAATCGAGGAGCTCTTTTGAAAAAGTTGGCTGTTCATCGAGAATATCTCGGATTGGTTTGAGGGAAGTAATAGAGGTTGATGGTGGAAAATCTATTATGACGCCTGTCAGTAATTTTTTTCCAAAAGGAACGAGCGCGCGTTTCCCTCGCTCAGCAAATTCACGGAGTTCCTCGGGAACGCTGTACGTAAATGTGTGGTCGAGCGGCACAGGGAGCGCAATATCAACGAACTTTCGTTCCATCTTGTTATGTAAGATAAAAATTATTCAATCGAATTTCTCATAATGAATCTGTTGCCTCGATGTCAGATAAGCAGCGTTCCTCCTATCAAACAATTCGATGTGATTCTATTTGATGTTGCATCAAGAATTGCGGATGTTCACTCTTGAGTGATGAAGATCATCATCAAAAGGTAGTTTGAGCGCTTTTTCTAAATTCGAAATTATTTTTATAGAACGAAGATGTTCTGGCACAGGAGCATTCGTAGTATTGAACCAGACAGGTTGCATTCCAGCGGAGAGGGCGCCGAGAACGTCGTTCTCGAGTGAATCGCCTATAAAGTAACAATCTTCCGGCGAACAATGAAGCAATGAACATGCGTGATGAAAAATTTCAGGATGCGGTTTTGCAATTCCAACTTCTTCGCTAATGACAATGCAGTCGAAGTATGGACGAATATTCGTAGAATCGATTTTTCTGGATTGCTGCTCGAGGGATCCGTTCGTAATAATTCCTAATGGAAAATCTTGAAGTTTCTGAAGAACAGGAATAGTTTTAGGGAACAGCGTCCAGCTTTTGGAAAAAACAGAATCGAAAGTTGAAATGATTGTACGAAGCGTATCCTCATCGAGCGAAGGATTATTGAAGGAATCACGCACACGTCGGAATCGTTGTTCTTCGAAAGTTATGGCTCCCTCAGCGTAGAGTTGATGGTAGCGAGGCGTCGCTTCTCTCCATCGCTGTCGAAATTCATCTTCACTACAGTTGATGTAATTTCCGAAGTTCTTGTAGAGCGCTGGAAGATATTTTGCTTGTGCAGCATTATCATCTAAGAGAGTATTATCGAGATCGAAGAAGAACACCATTCGTTTCTAAAGTGCTCAAGGAGTTGAAAGAAGCGCTTCGATGTGTGCGAGGAGTTTCTCTGTTGCGCCGATATGATCTTTTACCAATGATAACGCAATAGAACCCATCTTTTCCTGCATCTCTTTAGAATCAAGGAGAGTGGAAAGAGTTTGATAACATTCTTCGCTGGTGTGAATTACCGATGCGCCGCCAAGCTGAACGAGAAGAAGCGCTTCCTGCGAATTTGTGTAGACTGGACCAAAGATTACAGGAATTCCATAGATCGCTGGCTCGAGTACATTATGAATTCCTTGCTTAAAACTTCCACCAACATAAGCAACGTTTGCGTATTGATACAATCCCATGAGAATTCCAACGCTATCCACAACGACAACGGGTTCGTCGTCATAATCATTCATATCCGAAAAGCGAATGCACCGTTTGCCGTTCTCGAATAAGCGCTCTAATCTTTCTAGAGTATTGAGCGTTGGCTCGTGTGGAACGACAACAATGAGAATATCGTTCCGAGTATGAATAATTTGTTTTAATGCTGGCAGAAGAACTTCCTCATCTTCCGACCAGGTACTTCCAGCAACGATTACTTTTTTCCCCTGAAGAACATGTTCGGTAAAAAGGTGCTTCTGCTTTCCCTCGAGGCTTCGTTGCCAAACCTGATCGTAACGCGTGTCGCCAATAGTTTCTATTTGTGGATGATGGAGCTCTAATGAACGAAACGCATCTGCATCGGTATTGGAGACTGTGCAGATGGAAGTCAGCATGTTAAAAATATAATGATGGAACTGTCGAATGATTGGCAGGAGTCTGCGTGAATCAGGTGCAAGTGTAGCATTGACAAGGAGCACAGGAATTCCGCGCCGATATATTTCCAGCAGATGATTGGGCCAGAGATCGTATCGAACAAAAATAACGAGCGATGGTTTTACAATGTCGAGGAAACGTTTTGCATTGCTCGTGGAATCGAATGGAATGTACGTGATGAAGTCGGCAAGTTTGCCAAGTTTTGAATTATCGTACCCAGACGGTGAAAAAAAAGATACAATGACGCGCCAATCGGGATGTCGTTCCTTTAATGCACGGATCATTGGTTTGGCTTGTTCATACTCGCCCATCGAAGATACATGGAACCAGATGCGATGGCGAGAATTCATCGAAGAAGTTCCATCAGCTAATTTTTGAAAGAGATTCTCTCGCCCTTCGATGCCGCGACGAACTTTATCATTGAAAATTTTAGCAACGTGAAGCAGAGTCCAAAATACAGGAAGGACTACAACGTTATAACAGAAGAAAAACAATGAACGCATAGATGGTTTGAAATTGTTCAACACACTTAATTTTTGTGAAAATTATGGTATAGAAACTTTCATGGAAATGCAAGAAGATAGGGAAATACTTAAGCGATTCATTC
>DAOOUW010000059.1:0-8686 GCA_035390885.1 Bacteroidota bacterium
GTAATTCCACCGCCTGTCAATGGATTGACAATAAAGAGATGCGCCGTTGATGGACTTGCTGAGGTCATAGGAATCTGCTCGACTCCTTTTTCTAATTTTCTCAATGCGTTTGCTAAACTCAATGGACGCTGACTAATACGCGCTCCATCTTCATCTGCAGCAAATTCTCTGCTTCGTGAAATTGCCATTTGAATAAGCATCGCTGCAATCGGCGCAAGAATAATAAGCGCAAGTTCGGCAATAGGATTCGAATCTCTCCTATCTCGACCGCCAAACATTGCAGCGTACGAAAGCATACGAGCAATAAATGTTATTGCGCCAGCAATTGCCGCAGCAATGGTGCTAATAAGAATATCCCGATGTTTGACATGGGCAAGCTCATGAGCCATTACACCTTCGAGTTCATCATCGCTCAGGATTCGTAATATTCCTTCCGTTGCTGCAACAGCCGCATGCTGAGGATTACGACCTGTCGCGAACGCATTTGGCGTTGCGCTTGGAATAATGTACACTCGAGGCATCGGTAACTGCGCCTGAGATGCAATTCGTTGCACAATTCCAACAAGGCGAGGCGCTTCTTGTTCAGTAACTTCGCGTGCACGATAACTCATTAAGACAATTTTATCGGAGAACCAATAACTTCCAAAATTTAATAACAACGAGAAAAAGAAAGCAACGATGAGTCCTTGCTGTCCAGCAATTGCATCTCCAATGAATAAGAGAATTCCCATCAATAATGCCATGAGAAGTAATGTTTTTAATGTATTTGTCATAAACCGTTTCCTTTATTATAAATTACTTTAAAATGTATGAAAAAATGGTAAGTGTTACAAACCGTTCATTTAGACTTGAGAAACCGCTGAAGAGTTTCCATGACAAATGCGGGTCGTTCATCGAGGAAGTGACGAGAAAAACGTCGAGCGCGCTGTACCTCGATACTTTGGACATTCCCAATCAATAAATGTTCATCGAAGAGAGGCGCAACCGACTGCATTGTACCATCGGGCAACGTAAGAGCAGATCCTCCCCAAAAATTTACTCCGTCTTCAAATCCAACACGGTTACAAAAAAGGAGATAGAAATTAAGTAAACGTGCGTAAGTCCGAAGATGTTCATAATTCACAACTTGATTATCAAAGCGATCTTCTTCATTCCCTAAACGCGTAGGACTTGCAGCCAATACGCATAAGACTTCAGCCCCATCGACAGCAAGCAAATATGGAAGCGATAGATGCCACAAATCTTCACAAATAAGAACTCCCATTCGTCCTAATTTCGAATCGAATGCAGCTACGGTCGAGCCAGAACTAAAATATCTTCCTTCTTCAAACATTCCATACGTTGGCGGATAAATTTTTCGATGAACGTATTTAATAGAACCGTCTTCCAAAAATGCAGCGCTGTTGTAAATTCCATGATTCGATGCGCTTTCCACAAATCCTAAGACAATCGAAATGTGATGACTTGCTCGGCGCAGTGCGTCAAAGATATCCGATTTCAAAGGATCAAGAGCAATATCCCACGCCAGATCTCTAAGGGTATATCCTGTAAGACTTAGTTCAGGGAAAATAATCAACTGAGCGCCATCATCGTTTGCCTTTTCAATGTACTCCAGATGACGTTCAAGATTGGCTTGAATATCTCCAACTCGTGAATCAATTTGTGCAAGCGCTACTTTGAAATTCATTGAAGTCTCAACGCACTACAACATCGTTTGGAAGTTCATTTACATCATTGGGTTGTTTCGGAAAATGTTGAGCCAAAATATTTCCAACACGTTGGATCCCTTCGAGAATTCCTCCTCGATAATCATTACTCGAGAACCTCTTTACAATATCCTGTGCAATGACAGCCCATGATGCCTGATCAATCTTCGAATAAATCCCTTCGTCGGCAAGAATATAGAGTTGACGATCGCGGAGAATTACTAATATTAAGACGCCGGTGCGATGTTGTGTTTTATCCATTCCTAATTTCAGGAATTCCGCTCGGGCAATATTCTCGAGCGTTTGTTTCTTCTCACGCCAGGTACGTTGTTGACGAATCACAACTCGAATTTCGCCGCTCGTATTTTCTTCCGCAGCCCGAATTGAATCGCCAATTTCTTTAATATCAGCTTCCGTAAAATATTTCTTCACATAATTCGACATTGTTTATTCCCTTTCATCCTGTGTTAGGATAGGTCAATCATACGAATATCTTTAATATACTGTACTGTTTTATCGTCTTTAAGGTTTCGCAGCTTCTCCAACTTTTCTTCCATTCTTTCTACATTTCCCTGAATAAGGGAAAGATACTTCTTTGCTTTTTCATTATCGGTATGTTCAAGCAAGGTGGCGACAATAGAACGCAATTCTTGAAGCGGCTCAGTAATTTCTCCCGAAATTTGAACCACAATTTCCTGCATTGCATCTAATCGACGGCGCTTCTTCTCCAATTCTTCCATTTCTTTTCGCAATCGATATTTTTCGACGAGACGGAACAATGTGTTGGTAAATTCATTACTCGAAAGAGATTCTTTGAACAGATATTCCTTTACCCCTAATTTCATTGCTTCAACCACAACATACAAATCATTATTAGTAGTCAAAAAAACAATAGGAAGTTCAGGACTAATCTCTTTTAAAACGGCGCGAGCAAACTGGACTCCATTCATTCCAGGGAGGTAGTAATCTGTTACAACAATATCGATATTTGAATTTTGATGCAATGCCGATAGAGCAATTTCGCCGCTGTTTACCCATGTTACAAAAAATTTCCCAGAGTCAGCATTCGCCAGCGAGGTTTTTACTTGTTCTGCAACTTCTGCATCATTCTCAACAAGTAATACAAGTATGTCTTTTGGATCTTGCTTCTCCATTTCTTCATCGCACCGATCAAATTTATAAACTACCAACTCCCTGTAGCGCCGCCGCCACCAGAGAATCCTCCTCCACCGCTCCAACTTCCACCGCCAAATCCATCGCCAGAAGTTCTATGTCCTCCACCATATCCCCAACCAGAATAGTAATACGAATTAGCGCCCCCAATGACATGTTTCTGCCGAGCCATAGCATAACGTGAATATAAAGCAGCAAGGATCAGAAGAACAAATATAATTATCCACAGAATACCTGCCGATTGTTGTGAAGCCACATTATCTGCTTTATACTCTCCAGCCGTCGCACGCATAATGGCATCGATTCCAGTAACCAAACCAGCAAAATAATTTCCTTCTTTGAAGTTTGGTACAATTTCATTCCTGATAATCCTCGAAGCTACTGCGTCAGTCAATACTCCCTCTAATCCATATCCGACTTCAATTCTCATTTGATGATTGTCTTTTGCAATGACAAGAAGTACGCCGTTATTCTTTCCCTCCTGTCCAATTTGGTTTTGGTGGAATACTTTATAGGCATATTCTTCGATATTTTCATTCTCCAATGAATTTACCATTAAGACCGCAATTTGTGTGGAAGTCGAATCCTCGAATTCTTTTAGTATCTTTTCCAGCATTCGCCATTCCTGATACGTAAGAGTATTGGTGTAATCGGTAACTCGCTGGTGGATTTGTGGAATTGTTTCATCGGCAAAAATAGTTGATGATACAAGAACAAGCGCAACAATAGCGTACCTGAAATATTTAGCCATAGCTTCTCCTTAAAATTTTACCTGCGGTACTTTTTCCGCTCCAGATGTTGCTTGAAAGTACTGTGATTCTTTAAATCCTGTCATCCCTGCAATAAGCGAAGCCGGGAAACGACGTAAAGTTGTATTATACTCCTGTACTTTTTCATTGAATTGCATCCGTGCAACAGCAATTCTATTTTCCGTTCCTTCGAGTTGCGCCTGGAGATCGCGAAAGTTCTCATTCGATTTTAGGTCGGGATATTTTTCCATCACCACCATTAACCGTGAGAGCGCCGCACCCAGTCCATCTTGAGCCTGTTGAAACTGCGCGAAGGCTTTTGGATCCTGTAAAATTTCCGGCGTAACTTTCAACTGACCCACGCTCGCACGAGCTTCTGCAACTCCTATCAAAACTTCCTTCTCCTGCTTTGCATATCCTTTTACTGTTTCTACTAAATTTGGTATTAGATCATATCTTCGTTGATATTGATTTTCCATTTGACTCCATGCCGCCCGAACTCCTTCATCCAAACCTACGAGCTTGTTGTAAACACCAACTCCCCATCCAATAATGATAATCAAAAGAATTAAGAGAACGCCGAGAATTGAAAGCGTAATAATACGACCTTTACTCATGTAAATCTCCTTTGGTATTTTCCGTAAAAAGATAGTTTAGTCGAGCTGATCTTTCAGCAATGATTTGCGAAATTCGTTGAGCGGTAATGACATCCGCTGATTTTACCTTCCAGTTCACAATACTGACTGGTTCCAAAAAATAACTCCACGATTTTCCATTCAATACAATTCTTAACAAGGCTGTTTCACTATTTCCCGAATTTGCATTTCCACCAAACAAAAAATTTCCCAGTGAGTAGCAAATAACTCCGCCGTTATACTCTTCGACTCCTTGAAGAACATGCGAATGATGCCCAACAATGACATTCGCTCCTGCGTCGATCAAAGCATGTCCAAGCTCCACCTGTTGTGGAGTAGGATACATTGCCTTTTCATTTCCCCAGTGAACATTGACGACGATAAAATCCACCTTATTCCGGAGAGCTTGTACATCGCGAATCATCTCAGCACGAGAAATTGGAACCGAACCAGCTCTATTATGCTGAGCAATATCAACGCCATTACTTCCATATCCTATTAAACCGATTTTCTTTCCCTTGATCGAAAGAATGCAGGGCTTCCGTGCTTCTTCAAGATTTTTTCCAGCGCCAACGTGAGCAATTTTTGCATCATTTAACCATTGAAGCGTTTCCATAATTCCTGCTTGCCCAAAATCTCCCAAATGGTTATTCGCACAATTGACGACGTTGATACGCGCTTCCTTGAAAAGTTGAAGATAGCGTGGATGCATTCGGAATACATAATTTTTTTTCACACTATCATCCGAAAAAGTAATTGGACACTCTAAATTTACCATCATACAATCATAATGACCAATTGTATGCCATTCAGAAAATGGATATTCTAACCGTGTTCCTACATACTGCTCAAATCGATATGCAAACGTTACATCACCGCCAAACAGAATTGTAACAGTCTGAGATGGTTCAATAAAAGATGGCGCTGGCGAAGTCACCTTCCCCACATTCTGTAACTCTACCGCTGGAAAAATCCATAAGAGCAAGAAGTAAAATACCGATGCCATGCTTTATCTCCTCGCTAAGTTTAGCAAATCTTCCTGCGAAAAACAATATTATTACTTTGCCGCCGCCGAACATTTCCTTTCCAAAAAAGATTGTGTAATTTTGAATTAGGAAAGGATGTTTATGCGAGTTTATTTACGTTCTAAAATTCATAAAGCAACGGTAACAGAAGCTAATCTTAATTATGTTGGTTCAATAACAATTGATGAAGCTCTAATGGAAATTGCAGATATAGCAGAATATGAGAAAGTATTAGTTGTTGATAATACAAATGGGAATCGTCTCGAGACGTACGTCATTAAAGGAAAGAAAAATTCTGGCATTATTGGAATGAATGGAGCTTCGGCGCATCTCATTCAAAAAGGCGACGAAGTTATTATTATGTCTTTTCAAATTACCGATCACCCGAAGACGCCAATGAATATCCTGGTCGATAAAAACAACAAGTTCATCCGCTACCTTAAAGAAGCTGCAGAAATGAGAGATTGCGATGGTTGTTAAAGTTTTGTCGGAGTTTCTATGCTTTAACGCTTGCATTACCCATTGAAAACTTATCCTCACCAACAAAAAAAGGATTCCTTGTTAAACTCAAAGAATCCTTCTTAAAAATGAACCAACAATTTTGAAAGCACAGCGTTAACTATTCATCACCTTCAAGAATTCTTTATTCGTCTTTGTGCCTCGCATTTTATCGAGCAAGAGTTCCATAGCCTCGTCAGGACTCAGGTCGCTTAAGAACTTCCTTAGAATCCATATACGGTTTAATTCATCCGGATCCAACAACATTTCTTCTTTTCTCGTACCGGATTTGTTCACGTTGATGGCAGGGAAAATACGTTTGTCGCTCAAAGCACGATCGAGCACTACTTCGCTATTTCCTGTGCCTTTGAATTCTTCAAAAATGACTTCGTCCATTCGGCTTCCTGTTTCAATCAACGCCGTTGCCATAATGGTTAAACTGCCGCCTTCTTCAATGTTTCGCGCAGCGCCAAAAAATCGCTTCGGCCGATGGAGCGCATTTGCATCAACACCGCCAGAAAGAATTTTTCCACTGTGTGGGACAATCGTATTATGAGCACGCGCTAAACGCGTTATACTATCAAGAAGAATGACGACATCTTTCTTTGATTCGACAAGGCGCTTCGCTTTCTCGAGCACCATATCAGCGACTTGCACGTGACGCTCAGGCGGTTCATCGAATGTCGAGCTAATGACTTCCGCGCTTACCGAGCGTTCCATATCCGTCACTTCTTCAGGCCGCTCATCAATAAGCAGCACAATGAGTTTCACTTCTGGATGATTTCGGCTAATGCTGTTCGCAATTTTTTGGAGAAGAATCGTTTTTCCAGCTTTTGGCGGAGATACAATCATTCCTCGCTGCCCTTTACCAATTGGAGCAAGGAGATCTAAAATTCGCATTGAATATTCGCCCGGTACTGTTTCGAGCTTTAACCGCTCGGTCGGATACATCGGCGTAAGATTTTCGAATAGCGCCCGATCTCGAATAAGATCAGGATGATCGTCGTTGACGGCTTCTACTCTTAACAAGGCAAAGAATCGCTCGCCTTCTTTCGGCGGACGCACCTGCCCATTGACAGTATCTCCTGTCCGTAATCCAAATTTCTTGATTTGCGAAGGGGAAACATAAATATCATCCGGCGACGGTAAATAATTATAATTTGGCGAACGCAGAAATCCATAGCCATCTGGCAGTACTTCTAACACACCCCTGCTAAAGCTCAAACCATCCTTTTGAGTCTGAGCTTCGAGGATTTTGAAAATTAGATCCTGCTTACGAAGCTCGCTATAGCCCGTTATGTTTAATTCTTTTGCTATGGTATATAATTCAGCAATTTTTTTGGACTTGAGTTCAGTAATGTCCATTGGCATGGAAAGTGTACCTCATTGATTATGATTGTGATTAATTGTTAGTTTCGAACCGCAAAAAACATATCCGCTTTTATGATGAAAACCTGGTTGGAAATATTATCGTATAGTATTGATTATTCTTGAAATGATTCGGTGGTAAAAACGTGAATTGATTACCAACATTTATGATTTAGTATACCTCATTATTGATTTATTGTCAAGTATTTTTTTCCGTTAATCCATGCAATAGCTTCCCCGCATACAAAATGCGACCCGGTAATCAAGATAGGAGCACTCGCTGGCTCTTTGAGCGCTCTTCGGAGTCCGCTTACGACAGAGTGTTCTTCGACTGCAGGAATGCCATGAGAGTGAAATATTTTAACGATATCCGACGTCGAAGCAGCCCGTTCAGTTTTCGGAGCTACAGCAATAAGTTCTTTACAGATAGGCTTTAATGCCTCCGATATCCGTGCACAATCTTTATCTCTCATTACCCCAAACACAGCGCTCACAGCATTGCAACCCAACATTTGTAACGATTGTACAAGCGCAGCCATCGCATCCGGATTGTGAGCGACATCCATCAACATCAATGGCTTCCTTTTGACAACACTCAACCTTCCGTAGAATCCTGTGTAATGATAAGTATGCGACAATCCATCTCTGATATTTTTTTCTGAAATTAAAAATCTTCCCAGCTCTGCAGCTTTCAACACAGCTTCTACTGCCATACAGGCATTTAATATTTGATGAATACCCGGAAGCTCAATATGAAGGTTCTTGAAATAACCGCCTCTAGTTTTCATCGAAACATCGCTTCCTTGAAGTGAAGAACAATGAATTTCAACTTGTCCCTTAGAAACTTTGATAAGAGAAGCATTATTTCGCTCCGCTATTGACTTTATTTCCTGCAATGCTTCTTTCGATGTTACGCCTGTAATAAGAGGAATATTTGGTTTTATAATACCGCCTTTCTCATACGCAATCTTCTGAAGAGTATTTCCTAAAATATGAGCATGCTCTAATCCGATTGTAGTTATCACTGAGACTAAAGGCTTAACCACATTCGTTGCATCAAGACGTCCTCCTAAACCTGTTTCGACGATGGCAATATCAACTTTTTCATCTGCAAAGTATCGGAACGCAAGCGCTGTTACAGCTTCAAAAAAAGTGTTTCTCTGTTTGGTAACAATTGGCCGAATCTCGGATGTTAAACCAGCAACCGTACGAGCTGGAATTGGCTTTCCATCGATACGTATTCGTTCTTCAAATCGCAAGATGTGTGGAGAGGTATACAATCCTGTTCGATATCCTGCCGCAGTAAACATTGCAGCAATCATCGCAGCCGTTGAACCCTTGCCATTTGTGCCAGCGATATGAATTGTCGTAAGTCTCCGATGCGGATTGCCAAGTTCATTCAGAAGCGTTTCAATGCCCTGCAAGCCAAACTTCATTCCAAATTGCTGGAGTTGATAGAGAAATGTAATTGCTTCTTTGTATGTCACGGTAAATAGTGTTTTCTATAGCCACGATTGAAGAATGGAAAATCC
>DAOOUW010000060.1:0-8225 GCA_035390885.1 Bacteroidota bacterium
TACAAAGAATATCTTTATTCTCATTCAAATGTTCTTACGGAAAATCTTTTACAGTGTGCGGAAGTCGGCGGACGTGTTGTTGCGGCATTGAATGATTCTGATTTGTACAAGAGCGTCCTGCCGAAGGCTAAGGAGCTTGCAGAAAAACTTCAAAAAGAAAAATCGTCTAATCCTTATAATATTGTCTATCATCCGCGTATTTGGGGAGTAGCATGGGATATTCAATCAATTGCTGTTCAGGAATGTTTGTTATCCATAGGATTTCCAGAAATTTTTGGTATCGATGGAGCAATTGATGCGCTCAATTTTATTTTTGGATGTCATCCAGGTGAAAACACGGCGTCGTTTGTTTCTGGCGTTGGTGTGCACTCGCTTACGGTTGCCTATGGAGCCAACAGAGATGATTGGTCGTACATTCCTGGCGGCATTTCAAGCGGCACAGCGCTCATCAGACCAGATTTTCCTGAATTAAAAACCTGGCCTTATTTTTGGCAGCAAACGGAATACGTTCTGGGCGGCGGCACAGCAGATTTTCTTTTTCTCTCATGGGCGATCGATCATTATTATAATCGATAATAAATATTATCGACCATTCAAAGTGTAGAGACAAAACAAAATTCTTTGAATTGTAAAGAAGGAACCATTGTATGGATAGAAGATCATTCTTGGGCGCGATACCAGCGGAGGCGATTGCAATGAAGTCGTTGTTCAAAGGAAATAGTATGGAATGGAAAATGTCTTCTTCGGAGAAAAAAACAATCGAGAAAGTAAAGCTGGCAATGCTCTCGATGCAACGTGCCACGTGGGAGCAAGGTGTGGCAATGCAGGCGATGCTTGAACTTGGCGATGAGGAGCTTGTAATTTTGATGGCAAAGGATGCTGTTCTGCGTCAATCCAGCGATGGACGGCTTGCAATGTTAGGCGAAGAATTTGCGTTGACGGATGCTTGCTCGCCCGGCGAAGCTGTGCTCTGGGCTTGGAAGAAAACAGGCGATCCCACATTTCAAGAAGCGATAGAGAAACTTCTTGAGTTTATCGAACAGAAAGCGCCTCGAAGTTCGGATGGCATTATCTACCATTTTACAAATCTTCCACAAATCTGGAGCGATGCAACTTATATGCTTCCGCCGTTCCTCGCCGTTATGGGAAAATATGAAGAAGCGATAAAGCAAATAAATGGAATCAAAGCTGTGCTCTGGAATCCTGATAAGAAATTGCTTTCCCATATGTGGGATTGCGAGAAGAAAGAATTTGTGAGAAAAGATTGTTGGGGAGTTGGCAATGGCTGGTCTGCCGCTGGAGTTACGCGAGTTATCCAAGCGTTGCCCCAGTCAATGAGCTCTGAGAAAAAAGAATTGGTGCGGTATGGAACGGAAATTCTCGATGGTTGTCTTGCGCATCTTCGCGAGGATGGATTGTTCCACAACATTGTGGATAATCCAGCGTCATTTGTTGAAACGAATCTATCGCAAATGCTTGCGTACAGCATCTATCGTGGATTGAAAGGTGGTTGGCTCGATGGGAAATACAAACAGTACGCCGACCGAATGCGTTCTGCCGCTCATAGAAAAGTTGATGAACTTGGACATGTACAAGGAGTTTGTGGTTCGCCTGAGTTCGATCACCCCGGGACAGCAACCGAAGGACAGGCATTCTTTTTAATGATGGAAGCGGCGTATCTTGAATTATAGAATCATCAAATGTGTTCGACAATAAGAAATGGAGGGCGCTTTATGCGATTCAATATTTTTTTGTTTGCTGCAATCCTTTTAATTGGATTTAGTGGAAATACATTTGCTCAAAAAATTCAGCATCCCGTAAAGGGAAAACAATATGAGGCGATGCGCTTCCACATTTCTGAAAATTTAGGATTTGAAAATCCATTCGATCTGGTAAACAACGAAATCGAACTACACATTACACAGCCTGATTACACAACGTGTGTTCTTTCATTTTTCTATGATGGCGTGAAAGATGGCGTGGAACAGTGGGAAGCACGATTTACGCCAAAACAAGCTGGCTCATTTTTATTTGTAGTAAAGATCCAAGGGAAAATCCGTGATCAATTTTCAATTCAGGTTGAGAAAAATAATGGAAAGAAGCAGGGCGGACTGCGTCTCTCGAATCAACTTGGCGCTTTTTGTTATGAAAGTGGCGAAGCCTTTCGCGGCATTGGACTCAATGTTTGCTGGGCGGAAGATTATGAGTACTACTTCAAAAAAATGCACGATGCTGGAATAAACATCACTCGCATCTGGATGTGTCCGTGGCATCTTTCATTCGAGTGGCAGGAAACCGGTCTTGGAAAATATAACCTCGAAACTGCACGCCGACTCGATACAATTCTTACTCTGGCGGAAAAGTATAATATCTTTGTTGATCTGTGTCTCGATTACCACGGCATCGCCCCGAAAGGAATTGGGTTTTTCAAAGAGGATCGCTGGTTGGTGAATCCCTACAATGCTCTCAATGGCGGTCCTTGCACCGATGCGATGGATTTCTTTACAAATGATGAAGCGAAAAGATTTTCGAAACGAAAGTACAAATACATCATTTCACGATTTGGTTATAGCAATGCGCTTGCTACGTGGGAATTTCTCAACGAAGCGGATTTGATGGCAGGTCAGTCAATTCCTGTAAATCAATGGCACATCGAAATGGCAGAATATGTCCAGTCGAACGACGTGCACGATCGGCTTGTTACATCGAGCTCGACGCGCCGCTACGTCGAAAAACTTGTCGATGCTTTTCGCTCGCCTGCCTTTGACTACATTCATTTCCACGATTATAACATGCTGGATATCGCCCCGCACCTGACGTATCTACTCGAAGCGGCAACGGAATATTATAGGAAACCAGTTATTATGGGGGAGTTCGGCGTCGAGTATCGTGGCGGTGATCTTACCTACAAAGTTGATTCACAGCATGTTGGACTTCATAATGGTATCTGGGTTGGATTGTTTAACGAAACGCCGGTCATTCCGATGAGCTGGTGGTGGGATAGCTATATCGATCAGTACAACCTGTGGTTTGAATATAAGAACCTGACTCGTTTTGCTGAGAGAATCGATTTTGATGTTAAAAATCTCAAATTTCAAACTCTTCGTACAGGGTACATCAACAATGATCCGCAACAGCAAGTACAATGTTTTGTACGTTCGATTCATTTTGGTCCGAACTGTGCGCTATGGTTTAAGAATGAAGAGTATAAGTGGTGGATGGTATCGGAAGGGAAAGAACCGGCAACAATTCCTTCATTTGTTCAACCGGTTCCGGGACTTAACTCAGGAAAATATTCTGTTCAGTGGTACGATCCACAGAAAGGAGAATTCTACGCTAAAGAAGATACGCTTGTTGTTTCTGCGGAAGGCGTTGCGTTGGTCGCTGTACCATCATTCAAGAATGACATAGCATGTTTAATCTTTAGAATCCGATAGATAAGGAGGATACAATGAAATTAGCAAATTGTTTATTTGGAGTTTCAATGCTTTTATTTTTTATGAGTACGATTGGAACATCGCAACCGTTCCATGGAATTGTAAAAGAGGGATTGACCATAACAAGTAAAATTCTGAAGAGCGATGTTCGGTATACCATTTATCTTCCGCCGGATTACGAAACGTCGAGCAGGTATTATCCTGTTGTTTATCTTCTCCATGGATATACTGATAATGATATTGCATGGATACAATTTGGCGAAGCAGATCGATTAGCAGATCGAGCAATAGCTGATGGGGAAATTCCGCCAATGATTTTAGTTATGCCAGATGCCAGTACAAGTTGGTATATCAATAATTATGATCGATCTGTTTGTTATGAAGATTTCTTCTTCAAAGAATTTATCCCGGCTGTTGAAAAGCAGTGGCGTATCCGAAATGAGAAGCGGTATCGTGGAATTGCTGGACTTTCAATGGGGGGATTCGGCGCAACGCTCTATGCGCTTAAACATTCGGAAATGTTTGCTGCGTGCGCTGCCTTTAGCGCTGCATTCTATACAGAAGAAGAAATTGTTAATCTGGATTCGACGCAGTGGAATAGAATAAATGCGATTCTCTATGGACCCAATTTAATTGGTGAAGCACGACTTACTCCGCACCTCCGTTCTAATAATCCATTCGCGATTGTGAAAAATTCCGATCCTGAAAAACTTAAGGAAGTACGATGGTATTTTGATTGCGGCGATGATGATTTTCTCTATAAAGGGAATTCGATGTTCCATATTTTACTCCGTGATTTTGGGGTTCCACACGAATATCGGATGCGTGATGGTGGACATCAATGGTCGTATTGGCGCAGTGGATTGATCGAAGGACTAAAATTTATTGGAGTGAGTTTCCATCAACCGTGAGGAGTAACCCAAAGAGCTATAGTGTGCAATAGAAAATGTATCAATGAGTAGGTGAACGGTTTGAATTCAATCTATGTAAATGCGTGGAACGCGTGGAGCAATGGAACAAATTACCTCGTACGGAATTGTGCCGATTTTTTCACAAACATGTTCAAGCGGAATCGAAGCGCCATCCATTTCTCCAAAAACCAAAACATCATCGCCATTATATGCAGTTCCATCCATTCCAATATCAACCATACATTGATCCATGCAAATTGTACCAACAATTGGATATTTTTTGCCACGGATAACGACAGTTCCTTTGTTTGAAAGTTGTCTGCTGTATCCGTCGCCGTATCCAATTGGAAGAGTAACAATTCGAGTCTGATTTTTTGTATGATAGGAATGATTGTAGCTGATACCGGTGTTCGGTGGAACGACTTTAAAGTAGGAGACTTTTGTTTTCAAAGTCATCACTGGTTTAAGTTTCTTTCCATTGAATGTAACATCGGGAAGATAGCCGTCTGGATTGTAACCGTAAAGCATTATTCCCGGTCTTACCATTGTGTAATGAGATTGTTTGTAGTGAATAATTCCAGCAGAATTTGCAATATGAATTAAAGGAGGAAGGAAGTATTTTTTATCCATAAGCGTTAACACAGAATCGAATCGTCCAAGCTGTTCAGCAGTAAAATCAGGATCGGATTCAGCTTTTGCAAAGTGCGAGAATATACCTTGAATGAGAAGAGAATCACAGTGATACGATACATCGATAAATTTTTCTGCATTGTACCAATGAACGCCAATTCGTTCCATTCCGGTATCAATTTTGAGATGCACTTTTGCTTTCTTCCCAAGTTCTTTGGCGACTTTATCAATGGCAAGCGATTTTTCGATTGAAGAACTTGTAATTTCAATATCGTGTTGGATAAATTCTGCTATCTGGTCAGTATTGATTGCGCCGAGCACAAGAATTGGCGCAGTGATGCCGCATGATCTTAAGAAGATTGCTTCTTCGAGAAAAGCAACGCCAAGGTACTGAACTCCGTGCGCTAAAAGTTCTCGGGAAATTTCGAATATGCCGTGACCGTATGCATTAGCTTTTACAACCGCCATAATCTGAACGTTCTGATTAACGAGTGATTGAACGATAGAGAGATTATTCCGAAGATTTGCGAGCGAGATTTCTGCTCGCGTTGGTCTGTTTTGATATGGTTCCAGTGTCATTCGCATAGCAATCCTTGTTGTGTTTGGTCAATGAGTATTGACAAGGTAGTAACAAAACAAAAAAACATCAATGAACGAGAGCGAACATGATTCTTGAACAAAAATCATTATTCCTCTACATTTCCATAGAAGGAGAACATAAAATGCAGCTGAGGTGGTGTGTGTTATTGATGGTGCAAATGCTCGCCTCTCAAGCGTTGTATCCACTCAACAGTTTACCGGATTCATTACATTTTTGCGATGCCTTTAACGACAAAGAACTTCGAATCGATCCACGAGGCATCGATGGCTGGTCTTTCTTCACAGGCGATGGAGAAGCGACGATGATGTTCTCGTCATCAGGGAAAGGATATGCATCGATTGATGTTGATGGAACGCACGATCAGCGTGGAATCTGGTGGGCGTTAATTAAGCGCTGTGTATCGAAAACAATGAATCTTGAACTGATACCAAAGCCAGAGTATGAATTTCGTATCGAAGCGCGCATTCGAGTCAGTGATGCGCCAAAGAGAGTAAACCTTCATCTCAACACTCAACGAACAACAGATTTCCATTCCCAACTAATGGAATTCGATATTCCTGATACCACGCAATGGCACACAATTAGTATGACAACGAAGGACTTCGATGCTCAGCCCGGTGATACAGTGTATGGTCAACTTGCGCTTATGGATTGGGGCTTCGAGAAATACCGTGTTGATATAGATTATTTTTGCGTCTCGATCGTCAATGTCGACTCAATCGGAAAAGATGCTGGTGTTCAGGCGCCATACCATCCACCAATTCCTTCGATTGATTCTCTATCGGTTCATCTTCCTGTTTTTCAAGATGCAATGGTTGATACTTTTTATAAGAATGTTAATTTCTATGATTGGTATGATTCGGGAGATACCCTAATACCGGGAGTCTTGACAATTGGCGGTAGTGAAATTGTTCTCTTGCGATGGGATTTTCAATCTTATAAAGGAAAGAAAGCAGCTGGAGTGGGCGTTTTAGAAATTACAACACATTCCATTCAGCGACTTGCTTCGTTAAGAAAAGATTTTGGAATGTTGCGAGTTTCTGAAATCATCGGCGGGGATGAAGAATGGATGTCTGACTCTGTTACATTTTCGAGCTTTACTAAAGGAGCGCCGTTGCCTCGAGTGGTAAATTCTCAAATGATTATTGATGTTGATGCCAATGAAAAAAAATACGGAAAAACATTGATCACAATTTCGGAACCAGTGTTGCAGCGATTACTCGATGGTAAATCGAAAGGAATTGCAATAAAGGCTTTAGGTGCGATCCATGGAACATTTTATAGTTCACGGAGTTGCACAACAGGAACAATCTTGCATTTTTCTGTAAAGTGAAATAATATGCACATAAGTAAAATTTTGAATGCAGAATAAATTATGAATGACATCGAACGTCCTCAAAAAAAGAGCCGTCGCTTCCACCTTCTTTCTAAAAAACAATGGATCGGCATTGCAGTTTTAGCTGCCACAGTTTTAGGATATGTTGCAGTATTTACTATTGTAGCTCATCGTCCTGACACTGAACCCGTTGAAGTGTACTTTGCAGATCGGATAACGGAGGCGCATAGAATATTGATAGACAAGTTCAATGAATTGCACAGAGGCAAAATTAAAGTGATCCCGATCCACTTCCCCAACGCTGAATTTAGTACTGATACGAGGAAAGAAGTCCTTGCGCGCTCGTTACGAGGTGAAGACGATGCAATTGATATTTTTGCCGTTGATATTATTGGCGTCCATCGATTTGCAAAGTGGAGCGAACCGCTCGAGCAGTATTTTTCCGATGAAGAACTTCATCGTATTTTACCTGTTGCAATGAAAACCTGTTACTACGATGGAAGCCTTATGGCAATGCCTCTCGACCTCGTGCAGGGAGTAATGTTCTATCGCGAGGATTTACTTTCAAAATCGAAAGAAGGAAGAGAGCTATTGAAGAAAGTGCAGCAAGGTATTACATGGGAAGAATTTTTTGATATGGGAACTGCAATGAATACGAAGAATCCGTTCTATATTTTCCAAGCTTCGGACTATGAAGGATTTATTTGCAGTTATATTGAAAATCTCTTGAGTCTGGATCCAAACTATTTTGAAACGAAAGGGTTTAACTTTACGACTCGTGAAAGTCGGCAAGCGTTGCAATATCTTGTTGACCTTGTTCAAACCACAAAACTTTCTACACCTCTTGTAACATCATTTACTGAATTCAATAGTTTCCAGTATTTCATTCAAAACGATGGACTCTTTGTTCGAGGATGGACAACGTATGATAAGGATTTTGAAAGTGAACCAGTGGATCCAAAGAAGCAACAATGCTTACGGAAAGCTCTTACTCCACATCCAACCCAGGGACAGCCTGCAACGCTTTTTGGCGGCTGGAACCTGATGATCTCAAAGTCGAGCAAGAAGAAGGATGCCGCTGCAGCATTTATGAAATTTCTCTTGCAAAATGAGTCGCAAGAAATTTTATATAAGTATGCAGGATACCATCCAATCGTTCAAGAATTTTACACAAATCCAATGTATGAGCAACGGTATCCTGAAATTAAAGAGATGAGAACATTTATGAAGTATGGCGTGCTTCGTCCAGTGCAAGAGAATTACACGCGTTACTCAAAAATCATGGCTCGATATTTTTCACTTGCGGTTGC
>DAOOUW010000061.1:0-7914 GCA_035390885.1 Bacteroidota bacterium
AGCTCCTTCCGAAACAACTGCATACGCCCCAATTGAAACATCGGCGCCAAGCGTTGCTCCTTCTTCGATGATTGCTGTCGGATGGATACCCGGAGAAAAAAGCTCGGGTACTTTAATAAAAAGTGGAAGGATATGAAGAAACGCAACATAAGGATCATCGACGCGAATGAATGCTATCGACGTACAATTTGCATACGGAGAAATATCGAATTTGCGAGACACCAGCACTGCCGATGCTTTTGTTGTTGAAAGATATTTTTCGTACTTGGGATTCGCAAGGAACGTTATTGAGCCTTCCTGTGCCTCTTCGATTTTTTCGAGTCGTTCGATATTACAAGAACCAGCTGTAGCAGCGCCAACAACTTCGCCACCAAGATATGATGCAATTTCAGAAATAGTCATACATTACTTTGACTGCGTTGCTCCCGAAGGCGCCGGGGCAGAAAGTTTTTCAATAATATTTTTTGTTAGATCATACTTTTCGTTCGTATACATCAGAAGGATATCGCCACTCTTATCGAAGATAAAATCGTAATCTTCATCTTTGGCAACATCCTGCAGTGCTTTGAAAATACGATCTTGCACTGGTTTCATAAGTTCGTTTTGCTTATTAAAGAGTTCGCCATTCTGGCCAAATTTTTGATTCCTGAAATTGACAATCGCCTGATCGAGGTCGCGCAATTCTTTCTCAGCTTCTGCCCGTCTCTGATCAGTCATAATGAGTTTCCGCTTGTCGTATGCATCGAACTTTTGTTTCCATTCATCTTGCATTTTTGTAAGCTCTGCTTGCCATTGCTCCACAAGCTTGTCGAGTTGTTTCTGTGCCTCCTGTGCTTCCGGCATTTGTTTGATAATGGCTTCGGAACTAAAGTATCCGATTTTGGCTTGCGCCTGTACAATTGTCGCCATCCCAATCAGCAGGGCGCTGAGTGATACCAACCGCATTTTCATAGCTGTATCCTTTTTAAGGTGGTAAAAGTTACTGCGGTTTTGTTCCACCGCGTTTGAGTCGATCAATGACCTTATATGTTATGTCGTACTTCTGATCTGCATATAACACAATCGTAGCATTTTCCATTTTATCGAGCACATAGGCAAAACCATCTTCCTTTGCAACCTGTGCAATAGCATTGAGAACTTTATCTTGTACAGGAGCAAAGAGTTGCTCGCGCAGTTGAGCAATTTCTCCTTCTCGTGTATCGAATTTTTGATACTGAAATTCACGAATCTGAAGCTGCATATCCTGAAGACTCTTTTCGAGATCTGATTTTGCTTTTGGATCCATGAGAGCCTGCTTCTTTTGGTAATTATCATATTGTTCCTGAAATGCACGACCCATTTGTTCCAGCGAATCCTGATATAATTTTACGCGCGATTCCAATTCAACTCTAATCTGCTGCGCTTCGGGAAGTTCAGCCAGAATTTTCTCCGAATTGACAAATGCAATTCTCAGTGGTGGTTGTTGTTGTGCAATGCTGTCAATGCTTACACACAAGAGCATCGCTGTTAGTAAAAACAGAGTTCTTTTCATATTTCCCTCTCTTAATTGTTATGACTAAATAAATTATAGAATTAGATTTCACTATATGCAAACTAAAATGTATTCCCTAACTGAAAATGGAAATTCCAGCCCGATCTAGAGCCTCCACGTTCCATTGAATCAAATCCATAGCCATAATCAAAGCCAATCATACCAATTGGATTGATCAACAGCCGCAATCCCAATCCCGCAGAGCGTTTAAGATCAAGCGGATTTTGAACTGTATGTTCAAGCCACACATTACCAGCTTCATAAAATGCCAATAAATAAATCGGCATCGGGCTGAGCGTTAACGCATACCGCAATTCTACCGATTGTTTCATCATTGACTTTCCACCAACTTCACCATCATAAGGTCCAATTGACCGATCTGCATAGCCACGCAACGGCGTTACAGAAATTTGTCCTAATCCCGTTCCCCCCATATAGAACAAATCCTGATATGGAACATACGAATTTTTTTCGAATCCAAAAATCATCGCTACAAGAGACGATGTCATAAACGCAAGTTTGTTATTCGTTGTAAGAGGAATGTACCACTCCGCGCTAACAATATGTTTTTGGAATCGAGCAATATCTTCGCGTTTTGGACCAAAATAAACTTCGCTTGAGAGTGCAAGACTCGATCCAGTTGTCGGAAAAATTGGGCTGTCGGTACTATTGCGTGAGATAACCTGAGCAATACCAAATTGTGTCGTTATTCCCTGACGATAATAGTAATCATAATATGAGGAGGAAGAACCAATAGGATGATATTCATTTTTCTGGTACCTGATTGTCCAATCACCTCTGAAATACATATCGGGCCACTTAAATCTTCGTCCGAGTCGTAATGAAATACCTTGGTAATGGAGATCAGCATAGTAGGATTGATAGGTATCGAAATAACTTATTCCAAATAACGTTGGAGTATCGAACATCCATGGTTCTGTAAAACCGATCGAAAATGTACGGTAGTAATTACTAACGCCAAATTGCCAATCGAGCGACAACATTTGCCCAGCGCCACCTTTAAAAGGCTCACGCACTGAGAAATTATTAAATGAAACTCCAAGTCCCCCACTAAATCCAAACGCTCCACTGTATCCAACAGACATATTAAAGGTATCACTCGATTTTTCTTCAACCGAATATTCAATATCAACTGTCTTATCATCCACAGGTCGAACATCAGGAGTAATTTTTTCTGGATTAAAGTAGTTGAGCTGCGATAATTGCCGTACGCTACTGATTATTCTCTGTCGGCTGAAATAATCCATTGGCTTTGTTAACAGCTCTCGCCTAATTACTTTTTCGTACGTTTTAGTATTACCTTTGATGTTCACTGCTCCAATTCGGAACTGATTATATTCCCGTATATGTAAGACGATATCGAGGCTATCCCCTTCAACAACTATTTCCTCCGGTTCAACTTGAAACCATAAATATCCGTTGTCGGAATACAGAGAAGTAACATCATTTTCATCTTTATTCTGACGCAAGTTTGCTTCAAACCGTTCTTTATTGTACACGTCCCCTTTATTAAATCCTAATCGCTCACTTAGTACTTCGGATGAGTAAATGGTATTCCCTTCCCATGTAATATTTCGTACATAGTACTTAGGACCTTCGTAGAGATAAATATCAATTGTAAGGAATCTATTTTCGCCATCGAATGAAAGCGAGTCCTTAAGAATTTGTGCATCTCTGAATCCATTCTTTCGGTAATATTTTACAAGAAGCTCTTTATCTTCTTCGTACTTCTTTTTATCAAATTTGTTTGTCCGCCAAAATTTCCACCACGCTCGTTCTTTTGTTTCCTTCATCGCCCCTTTAAGATCATCGTCAGAAATAGCTTCATTTCCATGGAACTGAATGCGATTCACCTTCACTTTTTTCCCTTCATCAATATCGAGCTTGAGCACTACACGGTTGACGGTATCGCTCACTTGCAAAAGCGATGGTTTAATGACAGCGTTGAGATAACCTTCTTTTGCATATTCCAATTTCAATGTTCGAACGATCAATGAGAGATCCTCAGGTGCAATAATTTGCCCTTTCACAAGATTTATTTTTTTTTCGATATCCTTCTTACTAAGTTCATCGTTTCCAAAGATATCAATGCGTTCCAATCTTGGATTTTCTTTGACTTTAATGAGAAGATAAACTCCGTTCTGAATCATTTTTTCGATATAAATTTGGACATCGTTATACAGGCGAAGTCTATAGAGACGTTCTATAACATTGCGCGTTTGATCGCTCGGAATCGTAAGCTCATCTCCTACACGTAACCCAGTATTTGCAATGATGGCAGAAGGATCGCCAGAATATTGTCCTTCGACACTGATCCCGAGAATTTTATACACTTCGGTTTTTTGTTGAGCTTCGAGAGTTTCGATACCAAAATTATAATATAGAACCAAAGCTACTACACAAACGTATAACAATTTTTCCATACTCTTAAACACAACGTAAAACCTTTCTTTCACATGCTACGATGGGATGTTTGATGCTGGGGTTTGAGCTGTTCACTTACCATTCCAAACCTGCGTTCACGTTTTTGGTAATCGGCAATTGCTTCGTATAATTGCATTCGCCGGAATGAAGGCCAATATTCTTTTGCAATATAAATTTCACTGTATGCAAGTTGCCATAGAAGAAAATTGCTTATTCGCATTTCGCCGCTTGTACGAATAAGCAAATCCGGCTCGGGAATTCCATCCGTCGATAGGTACTGCTCAAAGATTTTTTCCGTAACATTTTGTTCAGTGATTTCACCATTGCGTACTTTCGGCATCAGTAACCTGACAGCATTGAGGATATCCCATCTGCCACTGTAACTAAGAGCCAATATGAGCGTTAACCCGGTGTTATTCTCCGTTAGCTTAAGGGCATCATTTAATTCATGCAACACCGTTGGAGGTAACTGCTTTATATCGCCAATGGCTTTGAGCCGTACTTTATTCTTATGAAGCTGATCCCGTTCGTTTCGCAAAGAATGTACGAGAAGCTTCATAAGCACTGAAACTTCCTCTTGGGGGCGCTTCCAGTTTTCCGTCGAAAAAGTGTAAAGCGTCAGGTACTTAACTCCTAACTGTCCACATGCTTCTACAATATCCCGAACGGAGTTAATTCCTTCTTTGTGCCCTGCCACGCGAGGCAAACCACGCCGTTTTGCCCACCGACCATTGCCATCCATTATAATTGCAATATGTTCTGGTATTTCTCCGCTTGAACGTAATTTGTCTTGGGCTTGCTGATCACTGCTTGCCTTACGTTGAGGCACTGTAGCTCCATTGAGTCAAATTGAAAAACATCTTTCGATAAATCATTAAAAAATTTAACCTTTTTTGGTTATAAAGTCAAAGAAATCCAACTGGTTGGACGTGAAGGTAATAGATTGGGTTCCGAATTTTTCTTCACTAAAAAAACAGAAAGGCAGGATACTACATCAATGTTTCTCTATCCTGCCTTTGACTGATACAAAAACGATGTTCTTACTTCTTCACGCCTGCTCTAAAAGACGATGCAGGGAGTCCTTCTTTGTTAAAGAGAGTCGCTTCGGATGTATTGCTCCAAGCATATCTCACTGCAACAGGATTTTCTATTTCGGGGTGAGAAACAAGAAGCGCTTTACCATGAACTTTTACTACAGCTTTCTTAAACACACTATCTGGTCCAGCAATCAGAAATTCATTGTTACCATTCTTTTCTTTTAATACTAATCCACTTCCGGCATAATCGAAAACAAGTTTCAATTGATTCTTCTCTTTCTTTACAGTCTTAAGAATTGGACCCGAATACGCTGGAACTTTTTGCCGGTACGTTTGCGCTAATGCCCACAACGCCAGACGATGTCCAACATCATGTTTGTTGCAGGGATGAATGTTCTTCGGATTACCAATGTCTAATGTTACTGCCATTCCAGTATTTTTAACACTCAGCATCGTCAGCAGTTGGGCTTCACGAAGTTCTTCTGAATGTGTACCTTCGCCATAATCGTACGGGGCAATTTGCACAAAGTAAAATGGGAATTCCCCTGATTCAAATACCGAACGCCAACTAGAAATCATGGCAGGAAATGTTTTTTGGTACATTTGAGGATCGGAGACATTGGCTTCGCCTTGATACCAGATTGTACCTCGAATTGTAAATGGCACAAGAGGATGGATCATTCCATTGTACAAAGTTGTTGGTGTATAAGCAGAAATTGAAACGGGCAGTTTTGGACGTTCTCGAAATCCTCCTTCCTTCAATCCTAATACATAAAATTTATCCCCTCGATATTCTGCCACAGGCATGGAAAGCCACTCATCGTTGAGCAATAGTTTTTCCTCGATACCTTCACAGGCAAGATAAGGAATTTTACCATCGCCCCAAATTCCACCACCACCTTGTGTATCAATAACGCGCACTGCAATCGTTAGCACGGAATCAGTAACAAGAGATGCAGGTACTGAATAGGTGCGATCAATCTTATAGAATCCATCTTTTAGCATTTTTCCTACAAGGATACCATTGACATACGTTTCATCCATATCATCAATTGGACCTAAGAACAACGACAATGACTTTCCAATCCATTGAGCTGGAATCTGAAGAGTTTTGCGGAACCACACAACACCATCAAAATCTCCAAGTGAGGATGCTTCCCAGAGGGTAGGAAGTTTTATCGAGATCCAATCGCGGTCATTGAAATACTTTTCCGAACATTCGGAATCATCAAATTTCAAATTTTCCCACCGTTCCTCACGGGGTTTTGCTCCAACATCGAGCATTCTATGCTGAGCCAACCATTGGTTCAGAATTTTCAAACTATCTTTAGATCGGTCAATTGCTTCGAGAATTGGCTCATAACTTGGGAATGCACTGAGCGCTTCTTTACTCATCCATGACTCTACTGCGGTTCCTCCCCAGTCTGCTTCAATAAGTCCGATCGGTATATTTAATTTTTGATGCAGTTCCTTTCCAAAAAGGTACGCTACTGCGCTAAAAGTTCTGACTGTTTGAGGCGAACATTCTTCCCAATCGCCAACATGTTCTGTTACAGGTTCTGCAGCAAAATTATTCTTAACTTGAAATAATCGAATTTGCGGATATGCAGATTCTGCAATTTCTTTTTGAGAATTCATTATTGTATCATTAGGCGGCCAACCTTCTAATGGCATTTCCATATTCGATTGACCAGAGCAAAGCCAAACTTCTCCAATGAGCACATTCTTAAATGTTTGTACAGTAGAATTATATTGGATAGTTACCTCATAAGGTCCACCAGCCTCTGGTGTCTGAAGTTTTACTTTCCAGTTTCCCGCAGAATCAATTTTTACAGATGCGGATTTACCCCAGGAACCATTGATATTTACTATCGCTTCTGGATTTCCCTTGCCCCACATTGCAACCATAGACTTTTGCTGTAGCACCATATTGTTCTGAAATATCGGCGCAATTGAAAATGTAGTATCTGATAACTGAGCTACAACTACTTGTGGCACACCAATAAGAATTCCTATTAACACTGTTGCTATGATAAGTTTGTTCCTTTGTACCATCATTTGTCCTCCTTAAGTTATTGTTATGTTGGATATAATTACTTCTATCAAAATTTCTGCCGTTGTTTGATCTCTTTTTACTTCATTTTTTCTTAAAAACCAAATTTAGTTTATCATTTCTATAAAGCAAAGTTATCAAAGTGATAAAGATTTGGTAGCTGACTTCGTTGTTCTGATAATTATTGCAAGTTCCAATGAGTTGCAAATGTGGCATTGATTATGCAAAGATTTTCTTAATCTCTAAACGTTTTTACAAATAAAGAAAGAGAAACTATGCACATAAGCACTATAGATTTATTGATTATTATCGGATACTTCGCTCTCGTATTTATCATTGGTATGGTTGTATCAAAACGCGCAAAGGATATGAAATCCTACTTCCTCGGCGGAAATTCTTTGCCGTGGTGGGTGCTTGGCGTATCGAACGCTTCTGGAATGTTTGATATTACTGGGACCATGTGGCTCGTTTATCTGCTTTTCGTTTATGGTCTGAAAAGTGTGTGGATTCCCTGGGTTTGGCCTGTATTCAATCAAATTTTCCTGATGGTTTACTTATCAATTTGGTTACGGAAATCAAATGTGATGACCGGAGCGCAATGGATCGAAACAAGATTTGGAACAGGAAAAGGGGCTCGACTTTCCCACATCATTGTGGTTATCTTTGCATTGGTAAGTGTGATTGGATTTATTGCTTATGATTTTAAGGGAATCGGGAAATTTGCGAAAACATTTTTACCGTGGGACCTCTCGCCTGATGTCTATGCAATTATTCTCATGAGCCTTACGGCAGTGTATGCTGTAAAAGGCGGAATGTTTAGCGTTGTCATCACAGAATTGATTCAATTC
>DAOOUW010000062.1:0-2193 GCA_035390885.1 Bacteroidota bacterium
GTATCGGAACTCACGCACCAAATTAAATTTTCGCTTGAGACGAAATTTCCGCGTGTGTTAGTAGAGGGTGAAATATCGAATTTTAAGCTGCACACTTCAGGTCATATGTATTTTACATTGAAAGATGAGGGCGCACAAATTTCTGCTGTACTATGGCGGAGTAAAATTCCATATCTTTCCTGCACTCCGTCCGACGGAATGAAAGTGGTCGCTCGTGGCGCGTTGACGCTTTATCCGCCTCGAGGCGCATACCAAATTGATGTTGAGCAACTCCAACCGCTCGGAATTGGCGAGCTTCAAATGATGTTCGAAAGGCTTAAGCGAAAACTTGCAGCAGAAGGGCTTTTTGATGCAGAGCATAAGAAGCAAATACCTCGATATCCTGAACGAATTGGCGTCATAACGGCGGAGACTGGAGCTGCAATACGTGATATTATCAATATCTTGAGTCGCAGAAATCCTGCCGTTGAACTTATTGTTGTTCCCGTTCGCGTGCAAGGGATTGGAGCGGCGGACGAAATAGCGCAGGCAATAAAAGATTGCAACGAATATGGAAGAATCGATGTACTTATTGTTGGACGCGGCGGAGGTTCGTTAGAAGATTTGTGGGCGTTCAACGAAGAAAAAGTTGCTCGTGCAATTTATGAGTCAAAGATTCCAATTATCAGCGCCGTTGGACATGAGATTGATTTCAGCATTGCGGATTTTGTTGCCGATCTTCGTGCGCCAACGCCTTCTGCGGCTGCAGAGTTGGCGGTGCGCAATAGGACGGATATCATTGCGGACATTCAAAACTTCTGTTATACTATGGAAAATGAAATAGAGGCACAGATTGAGAATCTAAAAAGTAGATTACAACATGCCGTTATGAGTTATTCATTCAATAAACCTCGTAACATACTCCGAGAAACTATGCAGCGCCATGATGAACTCGAGCGAGCGCTTCTTCGTTCTATATCACAGGTTTATGAGCGCGTCGATCGTAAATTTGAAGGGTGCGTAAAACAACTTGAAGCTCTTCATCCAGCAAATGTTTTGCACCGTGGCTATGCAATTGTACGAAAAAGTGGGAAAGCTGTTTCTAGCAAAAAACAATTGAAACAAAATGATATGACGGAAATTCAATTTCACGATGGCGCAGTTGATGCACGAATAGAAGGACATCTCAAATGACCAAAAAAGCTGTGAAAGATTCTCTTGAAGAATCACTAAAACGATTAGAAGAAATTGTTGGGATTTTGGAAGGTGGGGAAATTCCATTAGAGGAATCGCTGGATTTATTTGAGGAAGGAATTCTACTTTCGAAAAATTGTAGTGAGAAGTTGAAAAAGGCAGAGCTTCGAATTCAAAAGTTGGTCAAAAATCTGGATGGGCAATTTGAGCTCCATGAGTTCTATGATAAAGAGGAAGAAGACGAGTGATGAGTACATCGGGATTTAATTTTCTTTCGGAGATCAACACACCGGATGATTTGCGAAAACTTGATGAGAAAGATTTACGAACTGTCTGTAGTGAGGTGAGGGAGTTTCTCATCGATTGTGTTTCAAAAACAGGAGGACATTTTGGCGCTGGATTGGGCACGGTGGAATTGACAGTTGCACTCCATTATGTTTTTCAAACTCCCCACGACAAACTAGTATGGGATGTTGGGCATCAAGCGTATCCACATAAAATAATAACCGGTAGAAGAGCTCGAATGCTTACTATTCGGCAGTTAGGCGGTTTAAGTGGATTTTTGCGGCGGGATGAGAGTGAATACGATGAATTTGGAGCGGGACATGCAAGCACAGCAATTTCTGCTGCGCTTGGCATTGCTACCGCGCGCGATTTGCAGGGTGAAGATTACAAAGTGATTGCGATTGTTGGCGATGGTTCATTAACAGGCGGATTAGCTTATGAAGGAATGAATAATGCCGGCTTGCTAAAAAAAGATATGATTGTTGTACTTAACGACAATCAAATGATTTCGCTCTCTTCACTCAATCCAGGTGGATGGTCAATTCGTGAACACTTTGCCGAAATGCTCACGCATCCTACTTACAACAGACTTAAAGCGAATGTATGGGATTTGACAGGGAAGCTCGATGCTTTTGGCGATTGCTTGCGAAGTATTGCACAAAAAATGGAACAAGGATTGAAAGTTGTTGTAACGCCGGGAATGCTCTTCGAAGCTTTGGGATTTCGGTACTTTGG
>DAOOUW010000062.1:2293-7835 GCA_035390885.1 Bacteroidota bacterium
TTTATTCATCATTTCTTCAACGAGCTTTCGATCAAATTGTACACGATTGTGCAATTCAAAAACTTCACGTTGTTTTTGTGCTGGATCGTGGAGGACTTGTTGGCGCAGATGGACCAACACATCATGGAACTCTCGATCTATCGTACCTTCGTTGTATTCAAGGTATGGTTGTGATGGCTCCAAAAGATGAGCAAGAATTACGTGATATGCTCTATACAGCGATTGAATATAAAAATGGTCCAATAGCGCTTCGGTATCCACGGAGCAATGCGTTGGGCGTACCACTCCGAAATAACTTTACTCAATATGAGATTGGAAAAGGCGAGGTAGTACGCAAAGGTAAAGATATTGCAATTCTTGCTGTCGGTACAATGGTTCACAATGCGCTCGAAGCAGCAAAGATGCTTGAGAAATCCGGTATTCAAGCCGAAGTTGTCAATATGCGCTTTATCAAACCGGTCGACAGAGAATTACTAAGGAACATAACATCGCGTATAAAATTACTAATGACAGTGGAAGACAATGTTGTCAGCGGTGGATTTGGCGGAGGAGTACTGGAGGCGTTAAGTGAAATGAATATTACGAATGTTCAAGTTAAGCTCCATGGTTTACCGGATTCATTTGTTGAACACGGTTCGATTGATCAACTTTATCACATTCTGAAGTTAGATGCAGAAGGCATTGCTGAAATTGCACAACAAATGGTACAGGAATTTCCTGAACTGGAAAATCATTCAATACCAACAACGGGGAGATTATTTGCATGAATAAAGTACGTCTTGGTGTAGTTGGAGTTGGAAGTATTGCTCAAACAATTCACCTCCCAATTCTCTCACGAATGCCCGACGTAGAAATTGTGGCGGTGTGCGATATTGACAGAGCGAAGGCACAGTATGTTGCCGATAAATTTGACGTCCGACGATACTACAATAATTATGAGAAAATGTTTATTGTTGAACAGGAGCTCGATGGCATTCTTATTTGTACGCCAACCAATCTTCACAAGGAAATGGCAATTGCTGCGAGTGAAGCCAAACATAACATGCTTATCGAGAAGCCGCTTGCCCGTACTGCAAAAGAGGCTGAAGAAATTGTCAGTTCAGTGAAAAAAAATCATGTAAAGCTGATGGTGGGAATGAATAACCGGTTCCGTCCCGACACAATGATTCTCAAGAGTTTTATCGAAGAGCAAGCGCTCGGAAAAATCTTTTATGCAAAAACAGGTTGGTTTAAAAAATTTCAGGAAAATACTCACTGGTTTACGCGAAAAACAGAATCTGGCGGCGGCGTTGTGCTTGACCTTGGAATCGTTATGTTCGACCTTGCCTTCTGGATGATGGGCTATCCTGAGGTGAAAGAAGTGATGGCGACGAATTATTCACTCTGGACAAAAAGAGTCGAAGATACATCTATCATTTTTATTAAAATGAAGGATAACTCAACCTTAACCATTGAAGTGAGCTGGTCATTTGAATCAACTGCTGACTTTTTCTATTGCGATTGCTATGGTACCGAAGGAAGCGGATTGCTAAATCCTTTCCGAATTATAAAACGGATGCATGGAAATTTAGTGAACGTGGCGCCCGCCGCAATGGAAACCCCTCAATCACTCTATAGAAAATCCTATGTCAATGAATTAAAGCACTGGATTGGAACACTCCGGAACTTACATCCGATTATTTCTACAGGCGATGAAGCAGTCCATCGGATGAAAATTGTCGACCTTATCTATAAATCTGCAAAGCGCGGCAAAGCAATTACTGTACGAAATAAATGATGAACGAGAGTACACAACTTCACAATCCGCTGACAAAACATCTTGCTCTCCTGACTGATTTTGGAACGAGCGATCACTATGTGGCAACCGTGAAAGCTGTAATTCTTTCGCTAAATCCTTCTCTCCAGATTATTGATGTTACACATTCTGTGAAGCCAGGAAATATTTCCGAAGCGGGTTTTCTTCTATGGGCTTCCTATCGGTTTTTTCCAAAGGACACGCTCTTTCTCTGTATCGTTGATCCCGGCGTTGGAACGTCGCGTCCGATTGCATTCCTTTCGACCGAGAGCTACAGTTTCCTTGCTCCTGATAATGGAGCGCTGGAGTATGTGCATTCATCAGAACCGTCGGCAAAATTCTTTCATCTTAATCTTGATAAATGTTCTCCCTATTTACCTCAAATGGTTTCTTCGACATTTCACGGTCGAGACATTTTTGCTCCAATCGCTGCACACATTTCACTTGGTTTACCTCTTTCAAAAGTAGCGGATGAAATTCAGCGCACGCCGCCTCGTTCGCCATTTGTTTCCTCGAAGGAATCAGAAGCAGCTTCAAAAATTCTTCACATTGATCATTTTGGATCGCTCATTACAAATATTGCGATGGAAAATTCTAAAGAAGGTGAACATAAGATTATGGCGATTACAATAGGTCAACATCGTGTGTCGCAGTGGGTTCAAACGTACGGTCAGGCTCCGGAAAATGTGCCTGTTCTGCTTGTTGGTAGCACTGGACTCGTAGAAATTGCAATGAAGAATGCTTCGGCGGCAAATGCGCTTCATATTGATGAGAATGCAAAGATACGCATAGAATGGAAATGAATCAGAAACAAATAAAATACTATATGACTCGAGCTCTTGAACTTGCAAAGCGAGGGAAGGAGAAAGTTCATCCCAATCCTCTCGTGGGCTGTGTCATTGTTCGGAATGGAAAAATTGTTGGTGAAGGATACCATCATGAATATGGCGCGCCCCATGCAGAAGTGAACGCTTTGAAGGAAGCTGGGAAAAATGCTAAGGGCTCTACAGTGTTTGTTAATCTTGAACCTTGTGCGCATTACGGCAAAACTCCGCCTTGTTCCGACGCCTTGATTGCCGCTAGTGTAAAGGAAGTTATCATTGCAGTCAAAGATCCAAATCCGATGGTAAAAGGAAAAGGAATTGCAAAACTCAAGAACGCTGGCGTATCAGTTACTGTTGGTGTAATGGAAGAGGAAGCAAAAAAATTAAACGAGAAATTTTTCTATGCAATGGAGCATAGAATACCTTACGTTGCCGTAAAAATTGCTCAAACACTTGATGGAAGAATGAATGATGCCTGCAGACAATCAAAGTGGATTACCTCAATGGAATCTAGAAAAGAAGCGCATCGGCTGCGAGCAATGTATGATGCCATTCTTGTTGGTGCCAAAACAGTTAAAGAAGATGATCCGGAATTAACGGTTCGGTATGTGAGCGGGCGAAATCCAATGCGAATTATTCTTGATGGAAAACTTTCTGTTCCAATTCAAGCGAAAGTTTTTAAAACGGAAGTTGCTCGCACGATTCTTTTTACATCTACTAAAGCTATGAATCAGCAGATCAATAAGGTTCTTGCGCTTGAGAAAAAAGGCGTTGAAGTTTATGGCATATCTAACTCTAAAGAAATTTCTCTGCAATCAATCTTAAGATTTTTGTGGAAGGAAGGGGTAACGTCTGCATTGGTTGAAGGCGGAGCTTATACAGCGAGTTCTTTTTTAGAACAGAATTTGGTGCAAAAAGTGTACTTATTTGGAGCGCCGTTGATGCTAGGAGGCGGTGGAGCGATTGCTTTCCACACGCCGCGGCCTCTATCGAAACCAATTCGCATGAATTTTGAAACGATCGAACGCATTGGAGAAGATTTGTTTCTCGAAGCTAGCGTATTATAGTGCAATGAGAATTTGGAGGATTCTATGTTTACTGGTTTAATTGAAGAAACAGGAATTGTAAAGAAAATGAAACGAGATGGTGGAAGCGTGATTTTCACCATTCAATCAAAAAAGACGTTGAAGGGTTTAGCGATCGATCATAGTATAGCAATTAACGGCGTATGTTTGACCGTTATCAAACGCACTAAAACTACATTCGATGTTCAGGCAGTCGAAGAAACTCTCAAGAAGACGACGATAGGAACTCTTGTGGTTGGAAGTCTTGTGAACCTCGAACGGTCGCTGCTGCCGAACGAAAGACTCGGCGGACACTTTGTGCTTGGGCATGTTGATGGCACAGGTACGATTACAGGAATTGAGCCACGAGAGAGTAGCTGGATGTTCTGGATTAAAGTTCCACGGAAATTTTCCAGATACTTAATTCCAGTTGGCTCTATTGCCGTCAATGGAGTGAGTTTGACGATTGCGGAATTGAAAGGAAATATTTTTGGAGTGTCGATCATTCCTCATACAATGGAAGTTACAACTTTTAGATTCCTAAAGCCGCACGATGCGGTCAATCTCGAGTTTGATATGCTTGGGAAATATGTAGAGCGACTCTTGAGCGCTTATTTACCCAAAATATGTAAATAGGGATGACTCAATCCATATATGAAGAGGAGTACGTTTTTAGGTTTGTGCGATGTTTTAATTCCATTCATTTTTACAAATTAGTAGCTGGAGGATATACAGCGGTAAATAAGTTACTGCTAGTAAGGTAAGAAATAAGAAACTTAAGTCGGTGGCTTTGATACAAAGCCGCCATCTTTCTTGTATCTATTGCTGATCAGCCTAAGGCATATCGAGGCTACCATCTTATTACATAATCTGAGGTAAACACCCTTCCCCCTCTACAAGAGGGGAATGGAATACATGGTACTTTGGAAGAGGAAAAAAATTCCCCTTCTCAGAAGGGGTGTCAACCGAAGGTTGACAGGGTAGTCTATCAAGGTGGTGGCTTCGATACGGACTGCCGTCCTACTCAGCCACCGTCAGGGAATCGGTTGCCGAGTAGCCGTAAGGCGTATCGAGGCAACAACCTTCACAGATTTCTAATGTATAATTTGGGTTAAAAGTGTTGGCGCTTTAATGCCGTTTTTCAGTGATGAATATCACGGGTGTATAATTCTTCTTGTTGCCTTCTATAATCTTTTTTATTATTAAGGCGGTATAGTCAATGGAATAATTACACCTAAAGTGTCAATTTGAATTTATAATCAATTTGGAGTAAAACCATGAAACGAATTTTTATAATTGGTGTTGGGCTTATAATATTTTTCTCTTTTACGATGAATGGACAGACGAAAGATTTTGTCAATGGCAATATGATTCAATTCAATGACAATGGGTTTTGGTGCTGGTTCCAGGATGAACGTGCAGTTATTGATACTCAGACAGCAAAAGTTGTTCTTGGCTCAACAGCCTGTGGAAAAGGAGTAGGTGGAAGTTCACGAAACGGCGCTAATGATGCAATTATTTTTGATTTAAACACTCGAACAATGAAACGGTACTTGCTCAATCAGTGGAGTGGAAACTGCGATGACCATAATACGGCTGCATTTTTAGTTCGACCTGATGGAAAATACATTGCAATGTACGACCAACATTACGATCAATATGTAACACGGTACAGGATTTATAATGGAACTTCTTGGAATGCTGAACAAACGTATGATTGGAGAACGAAACCGGGCGGAATTGATTACACGCTTGCCTATAATAACGTGTACTATCTTTCTGCAGAAAATCTAATGTACAATTTCCAGCGAGCAAATCATCGAGCTCCGAATTTTATCGTATCGACGAATTACGGAGAT
>DAOOUW010000063.1:0-5498 GCA_035390885.1 Bacteroidota bacterium
GTCAGGATAAAATAATAGAGGCGCTATGTTTTTTGTAAATTTCTTTTCTATATTGATAACAGAAGTGGGATAACCGAGCAGCTGATTCTTGCGGGAACAAGATAAACGGTAATATTGACATAAAAGGTAGAGTATTATTTCAGTCTAATAAATCGTTAGAATTTATTTTACATCATTCCAAAATACTTTGTACTAAATCGAATTAGTACATCATAATACCGCATCAGCTTTTATCCCTTAAAAATGTAAACGTTTTTTCTTTCACAATAGATTGAAAGGATGAATATGTATAATGATTTTGTGAGGAGGATGTATGAATGAAGTACAGGTAGCTCAAAAAGAGCGTCCAGAGCTTGATGCTATTATCGCTAAACATCGAGGAAAGCATGGCGAGCTCTTGAGTATTTTGGAAGAAGCGCAGAAGCAAAATGAACTCAATTACCTTCCTGAAGAAACGATGAATTACATAGCGGAGAAGACGAGCATCCCGCTTTCCCGTATTTATAATGTCGTTACATTCTACTCATTTTTTAATCTTAAACCGCAGGGAAAACATACAATTACAGTTTGTCGCGGCACAGCTTGCCATACAAAAGGGTCGAAATCTCTTCTTAACGATGTTGGTTTAATTCTTGGCGAGAAAGATACACAGCGCAACGGCGAAGAGAGTTTTACGACGTCGGATAATCAATTTACAGTAACGACGGTTGCTTGCTTTGGTCAATGTGCGCTTGCTCCAGTAGTGGCAATTGATGGCAAAATCTATAACAACGTTACAACGACAAAACTTCAAAAATTAATTAACAATCTTTCAAAAGAATCAAAGAAAGGGAGGAAAGCGCAATGAAGATCACTGACCTCCAATCATTAGAAGCTGTTCGAGAACAAGGACTCAAAAAATTACTTCCGGACATTCCAAAGATTTCTGTTGGAATGGGAACCTGTGGTATTGGAAATGGCGCAAAGGAAGTGTACGAAGAGTTTCAACGTATTATCAAATCAAAACATGCTAAAGTTCAATTGAGTAAAGTTGGCTGTTTTGGTTTTTGTGCGGAAGAAGTTCTGGTAAATTGCTACATACCGGGATTACCGTTAGTTATTCTTCACAAAGTAACGCCCCGCGATGTCGAGGATATTGTGGAAAAGATGGCAAAAGGCGTTATGCCGCTGCGCAAGTCGCTCTGTAAAATTGAAAAATGGGATGCGTTTACCTCGAAACTTGAATTCGGAACTGGATTGACAAGTGTTCCTCTCTGGAATGAAATTCCTTTCTTCAAAGGTCAGAAGAAAATAGTACTTCGAGATGCTGGACTGATAAATCCAGATGATATTGAGGAGTATATTGCAGTTGGCGGTTTTTCCGCTTTGTATAAAGTGCTAACTTCAATGTCCCGTGATGAAGTGCTGGACGAAGTGAAGAAAAGCAAACTACGAGGACGAGGCGGAGCAGGATTTCCGACTGGCATAAAATGGGAAATGATGAAGCGAGTTGAAACAGAAGAGAAGTACATTATCTGCAATGCCGACGAAGGAGATCCGGGCGCATACATGAACAGAAATGAAATTGAGAGCGATCCTTTTGCATTGATAGAAGGAATGTCAATCGGCGCGTATGTGATGGGCGCTTCAGAAGGAATAATGTATGTTCGTGCGGAATATCCTCTTGCTGTTGAGCGTTTTACACACGCTGTTGTTATGGCTCGTGAATATGGACTTCTTGGAGAAAACATATTTGAAACATCATTTAAATTCGATCTTACTCATGTCGAAGGCGCAGGAGCGTTCGTTTGTGGTGAAGAAACAGCGCTCATTGCTTCGATTGAAGGACGCGCTGGACGTCCTATTCCACGCCCACCATATCCGGCACAGCGTGGGTTGTGGGGAAAGCCGACAAACATCAATAATGTCGAAACGTGGTTTAACATTCCGGTTATTCTAACAATTGGCGGCGATGAATTTGCAAAGTTCGGAACGCCAACAAGCGCTGGCACAAAAGTGTTTTCGTTAGTCGGTAAAATCAGGAATACTGGACTAGTTGAACTTCCCCTTGGTACTCCATTGACGAACATCATTTATCAGATGGGAGGAGGTACCGGCACAAAGAAGAGAATTATTGCTGTACAAACAGGAGGTCCTTCTGGCGGTTGTATTCCAGCGGAATACTTTAATACGCCAGTTGACTATGAGTCTCTGACGAAATTAGGAACCATTATGGGCTCTGGCGGTATGGTTGTGATGGATCAGGATAATTGTATGGTTGATGTCGCACGATATTTTGTTCAGGTTACATACAATGAATCCTGTGGAAAATGCACACCCTGCCGTGAAGGATTAGCACAATCATTAGCATTGTTGAATAAAATCACAAATGGCGAAGCAACGATGGATGATCTCGATACGCTGGAGCGACTTGCCTATGTCATTCGTGATGCATCGTTGTGTGGATTAGGGCAAACGGCTTCGAATCCTGTTTTAACTACTTTGCGATATTTCCGCGATGAGTATGAACGTCATATCATCGAGCGGAGATGCAAAGCTGGAGTGTGCGAGAAGTTGTATGTTGCTTTGTGCGAAAATAGCTGTCCGCTTCACATGAATATTCCTGGCTATCTCCAACTTCTTAAAGAAGGAAGAATTGAAGAAGCGTTTGAGCTTACTCTTCGGGATAATCCTCTTCCAGGCACAGTGGGCAGAATTTGTTACTTCCACTGTATGATGCGCTGCCGCCGTGATATGATCGATGAGCCTGTTTCACAAGGTGAGATTCACCGTTATCTTGCAGATACAATGTACAAGATGGGGAAGGAACAGGAAATTTATAAACGTCTTATTCGGGAAAAACTTCCAAGCACGGGTAAAAAGATCGCTATTGTTGGCGCAGGTCCTTCAGGATTAACTGCAGCGTTTTATCTTGTCCGTCTTGGGCATAATGTAACTGTGTACGATAGTCATAAAAAAGCCGGTGGAATTTTACAGTATGGAATTCCTGGTTATCGTTTGCCGAAGGATGTTCTCAATAAAGAACTAGAACTATTCAAGAAACTTGGAATTCGATTTGTGTTCAATACACAAGTTGGAAAAGATATTTCATTTCGGTCTCTTGTAAAAAATAATGATGCGGTTTTCATTGCGATTGGAGCTCAAAAAGATATCGATCTTGATATTGAAGGGCGAGATCTCAAAGGCGTGCTTCAAGGATATGAATTTCTGGAGCAACTTGGTACCGGCAAACATCCACACGTAGGCAAGAAAGTAGTTGTGGTTGGCGGTGGAAATGTTGCAATCGATGCAGCTCGTTCTTGCTTGCGTCTTGGTACAGATGTTACCGTCGTATATCGTCGTGACCGGCATGAGATGCCAGCGAATGAACACGAAATCAAAGATGCAATGGAAGAAATGATTCCATTCCGATTTATGTCTGCTCCGCATAGGATCCTTGGCGATGCAAAAGGGAATGTGCGCGGCCTGGAAATTATGAAGATGAAATTGGAAGGATTCGATTCTGCTGGAAGAAAGAAACCGGTTGAGACAGGTGAAACAGAGGTGATCGAGTGCGATACTGTTATTCTTGCTGTCGGCGAACGAGTTGACGCTGATGCAGCGAAAGAACTTGGCATCGAATTGAAGAAGAATGGCGCCATCAAAGCAAATCCGCCGGGTTATCGTACTTCTGTCCAGAAAGTCTATGCTGGTGGCGATGCGGTAACAGGACCTGCTACTGTATCCGAAGCGATGGGAATTGCACGCGCCGCTGCTGAAGCAATTGATTTCGATCTTATGAAAGAACATCGTTTCCACCACCTCTTCAGGGAATTCATTTATGCAAACGAAGCTCCTGCTGAACCAAATGGAAAGAAGAGAAAAGCGCCGAAGAAACTTCCTGTAAAAGAACGTATTGCTACCTTTCAAGAGGTTTTGGTCGGATACAGCGGTGAGGAAGCATTGGCAGAAGCAACGCGCTGCTTACGATGCGATGTGAAATGTCACGAACAGGATACAGATTAAAGGAGAAACGCTATGGAATCGAAAGTTGTCTCTGTTAAAATAAATGGGAATGAATATCAGGTTCCGCAAAATATTTCTATACTCGATGCATGTAAAAAAGTTGGAGTACGGATTCCAACGCTTTGTTACCTCGAAGATGTTGCAAAGAATGCCTCGTGTGGCGTCTGTGTTGTTGAGGTAAAGAATGCAAAGTCTCTCGTTCGATCGTGCGTACAGTGCGTATTCGATGGCATGGAAATAGCCACACATACTCCCCGTGTTCGAGACGCACGGAAAACAATAGTTGAGCTGTTGTTAGCGAATCATCCAAAAGATTGCCTTTCGTGTTTACGAAATCAAAACTGCGAACTTCAGTCCCTTGCAGCTGAACTTGGTATTCAAGAACAGCATTACGTGCGAACAAAGAAAGAAGAACCGCTCGATGAAACTTCCCCATCGATTATTCGAGATCCGAATAAGTGTATCCTCTGCGGTCGTTGTATTACCGTCTGCTCAGAAATTCAAACAGTGAATGCGATTGGATTATCCGAGCGAGGCGTTCGAAGTAGGATTTCAACATATATGGAAAAAGGATTAGGAAATGTTGCCTGCACAAATTGCGGACAGTGCGCACTGGTGTGTCCCACTGGAGCAATTATCGAGCGTGATGACACCGACGATGTTTTTGAAGACTTAATGAGCCCTGACAAATATGTTATTGTGCAAACAGCTCCGGCAATTCGAGTTGGTATTGGAGAAGCAATGGGACTTCAGCCAGGCGCGCTCGTTACGGGACAAATGGTTGCAGGATTACGTCGGCTTGGATTTAAGCGAGTCTTCGATACACAATTTGCCGCTGACCTTACAATTATGGAAGAGAGTTACGAACTTGTGCAGAGAATCAAATCAAATGGTACTTTACCAATGATTACCTCTTGCTCTCCTGCATGGATTAAATTTGCAGAACATTTCTATCCTAACTCTTTGGCGCATCTTTCGACGTGCAAATCGCCTCAGCAAATGTTTGGAGCAATTTCGAAAACTTACTATGCTGCCAAGATGAATATCGATCCTCGTAATATTGTGGTAGTTTCTATTATGCCTTGCACAGCAAAGAAGTTCGAAGCAAAACGCACGGAGATGATGGATGCATTCCATTATTGGAAAGAAAAGCGAGGATGGTCGGATGACGATGCATTCTACGATGTAGATTATGTGCTGACAACGCGAGAGTTGGCGCGAATGTTTAAACAATCTGGTATCAAGTTCGATCTTCTGCCTTCCGAAGAATTTGATCATCCGCTGGGAGAATCAACTGGCGCCGCTGTAATTTTTGGGGCGACCGGTGGAGTAATGGAAGCAGCGCTTCGAACCGCATACGAAGTTGTAACCGGAAAGAAACTCGATGAAATCAATTTTACATCGGTTCGCGGTATGGAAGGAATTCGTGAGGCGACGATTCAATTGGATGGTACAGCCATAAAAGTAGCGGTTGCTCACACATTGAAAAACGC
>DAOOUW010000063.1:5598-7803 GCA_035390885.1 Bacteroidota bacterium
GTCTTTGTATGGAAGTCGAATGGTAACAATGGTAATGGTTCAGCATCGAAAGTCGCTCTGCGCAAATTACAAGAAGAAAACGCAAAGTAGCTGAAGAATTATAAAACAGAAATAGATTCAATTCATATAAAATCTCCGATTCCTTTTTTGGAACCGGAGATTTTTTTTATTTCAAATTATACATTAGTAACCCCCAAAGAGTGTTGCCTCGATACGCCTTACGGCACCTCGGCAACCCAAACTCTGACGGTGGCTGAGGTGAGCGATAGCCCGTATCGAAGCCACCACCTTGATAGACTACCCCGTTAACCTTCGGTTGACACCCCTTCTGAGAAGGGGAATTTTTTCCCTCTTTTAGAAGGGTGTCCGAAGGACGGGGTGTTTCCTTTCAGCTTCGTGTTTTTACTTTTTCTTTACATCTAATCCATCTCTATTTGTTCTTTTCTCTTGAAGGAAAAGAATCAAAAGTTTACCCAAATTATGCTTTAGAAACTTTCTATAATCGCTGCTTCTGTATGCCTTGCAGCTCAACCAAAATAAAAACGGTGGCTGAGACAACCTTCTCGAAGCCACCGTTATAATTATCTGCGTAAATCCGCGTAATCTGCGTGAGAATAACTTTACTTCATCAACACGATTTTCATTGTCTTGACGTAAGGTTTTGCATCGCTGCCTTGCGCTGTCATTCGGACAAAGTAAATTCCACTGGCATACCTCGAGCCATCGAATATCGCTGTATGATAACCCGCATCGAGTTCGCCATCAACTTGTACCTTCCGATTTCCAAACTTCTCCAAAAGTAATCTTGCATCTGGAAATAATTTTTGGTATAATTTTATACAACATATGAATGTAAAAATGGTACAATCTCAGGTCAAGTTTTTAACATACTGCAAAAGTATAAAAACAAAGAGTTAGAAAATGTCCCGCACTAAAAGCGGGACATTTTTTTTGTATATGGTTATATCGCAGATAATAGCAATTTTAGAAGAATGGGCGCCCACTTGGGCCGCAATGGATTGGGATAATGTGGGATTGCAAGTGGGCGATGCACACCGTCGAGTATCCAAAGTTTTAGTAGCTCTCGAAGTAACCCCAAAAGTTATTGATGAAGCTCTTGCAAAGAAAACAGAACTTATCATTACCCACCATCCGCTTCTCTTTCATCCAGTTTCTTCGGTTATAGGTTCTGATTCGATTGGGAGAATGGTTCTCAAGCTTGCGGAAAATAAAATTGCCCTCTATTCGGTTCACACCAATTTAGATTTTACAAAAGGCGGTGTGAGCTTTGTTTTAGCGGAGCGATTGGGCGTACAGAACATACGATTTTTGAAGCCGTTGGAAAATACGCTGGCTAAAATAATTGTTTTTGTTCCTGAAACCCATCTCAACATTGTTCGGAATGCAATGGCACAAACTGGAGCTGGAGTCATTGGCGAATATTCACTCTGTTCATTTGCTTCAAAAGGAGAGGGAACATTTGTCGGTTCTTCTACATCGCATCCATCAGTTGGGAAGAAGGAGAAGCTTGAAGTGGTTCAAGAAATCCGTTTGGAAATGGTAGCTCCGAGAGCAAAGGTGCGTTCTGTAGTATCGGCGATGAAAGATGTACATCCGTATGAAGAAGTTGCATACGATGTTGTTAATCTTGAAACTCCGAGCAGTTCCTTTGGCGAGGGAGCAATTGGTGAATTAAAGAAGCCCATTCCACTACGCGCGTTTTTGAAACATACAAAACGCTTATTGAAAACTTCGTGTCTTCGGTACTGTGGAAATCTTTCAGCGCCGATTCAACGGGTTGCTGTCTGCAGCGGCGCGGGAAGTAATACCATTAGCGATGCACTACGGTCAAAAGCCGATGTGCTTGTAACAGCAGATGTTGGATACCATAAGTTTCAAGGCATTGCAGGCTCACTTGCCCTAGTGGATGCAGGCCATTGGGAAACAGAACAAATCATTGTACCTGTGATTGTTCATAGAATACAGCAGGCGCTTACACAGACAGACTCACAAGTAAAAGTATATGCGTCTCAAATAAATTCGAATTCTATTCAGATGTATTAATTTAATATGAGAGGGTAAACATTGGAAAACAGATTACGACTTCTCTATGCGTTACAAATGGTTGATTTAAGTTATGACGAGCTTCAGGAGCTCAAAGGCGATCTTCCGCAAATTGTGGAAGAATTAGAAACAACGCTGCAA
>DAOOUW010000064.1:0-7531 GCA_035390885.1 Bacteroidota bacterium
CGATAAGTTCAAGGAGCGTTTTGCTCGTAAATACTGTGTTCAAAACATCTCTCACCTGTAAATCTTTTTGAGATAATTCTTGAAATGCAGCTCGATTGCTTGTTTCAAGCCCAACGCTGACGAGTAAATACCGGTTGCCATTTGTTCCAGAAGGATTGACGATAAGGTCCTTTACAACATATATTTTATCGGAAGTATCGCTGCCTTCAGTACCGGCAATGGTTTGTCCTGAAGATGGTGTTTTAGAATCTGCTTGACTTGGAGTTTTTACGACAAACTCTACAACAATCAGGTACACAATAATTACCTGAACAATAAAAAGCGGAATTCCTATGAGAAGAATTTTTTTTACGGAAAGTTTTTGTTGTGTTGTTTGTTGCTGAGTCTGTGTTTCTGTGGATTGCTGCGCTTGTTGGGTTTGTTGAAGAGTTTCTTTTGCCATAGTACTTCCTTTTTTTTCCAAATATGTTGCGCAAAACGTGTACCACACACTTTAAGAGGAAGTAAAAGTTTCTTGCGCAAAAATTCGTGATTCCTGCAAAAAATAAAATGGAGAATAAATGGATGGTGGCGAATAATCAACAAATGGAGAATTCTTTGTTCACTTATCCATAGTAAACAGAAAACGGAAATTTATCTAGAAGTATCCGCTTCATTCGGCAGCGGAGTCTGCTGGTCCGCCGCCATAGAAGTTGTAAGAATATTCCCTAAACGAACTGTCCAGATATCAAGGAATGGGTCGATGGCTGGATCGTGTGGCAATGCTGGATCGGAAGAAGAAAGAATATCAGCCATTTGTATTGTTTGAGTAAGAGGATCATCATAGGCAAATCCGTGGTGATGAGCAACTGCAAAAACGATTTCTCTTGGAAAATTCCACAACTGCAGCATAAACGCGCCAATATCGGTATGACAATGTGTAAAAATCTGAAGTTCAGCTTCAGCCATTGAAATATGATTCGTATAACTTCTATGCATCATTTCACGGTAACGGTCAGGTTCATTGACTAAACGAATGAGCAATCCAATATCTTGAAGCAATGCTGTAACATAAGCAATTTGTGGGTCTTTCATTTCCTCCCATTCTGTTGCAATTCGACTTGCAATATTTGCCCGTGTTAACGCTTTGTTCCACACTAATTCATAATACGCTTTGACTTCAGGCGAGGTATGTTTTCCAAAAGCGTCAAATATCTCAATTGCTGTAATGAGTGAAGCAATATTTTGTGTACCAATGAGAATAACGCTATCCCACACAGTCGTAATCGGTACACGAGTCCAAAAATGCACTGAATTTGCAACCTGGAGCACTTTTGCAACAAGAGCTGGATTTTTTTCAATCTCGGTAACTAATTCTCGCATCGAACGGTCGCGCTTTATCAAAAGCTGACGCATTCGATCCTGAAATCGAGAAGGGGCTGGAATACTCCGAAATGATGCAAGTTTTTTTTCCATTGCTTCAAACCGAAGATTGTAATGGAGTTGGACCATTTCATCTACAACCGATTTTAACAAATCATTTGGCACCGGTTGAATAAGTACCTTATGAATTTTTCCATTTGCAAGAGCTTCAATGACTTTTGGTTCATTCTCTTGTGAGAGTACCATAATAATCCGTATATCAGGCCGACTTTCTTGAACTTTCTTGACAAAATCGAGGTGGGATTCGAGTTGTTCTTCTGGTACAAGCACAAGAAGATCAACTGGTACTTTTTTAAAATTCTCAATGGCAAATTCTGTTCTGCTATAGAATCGAAGATGATATTTCTCTCGCCGAAATAATTCTCTCAAGTATTGACGAGTTTCAATGGATTCTGCCACGAACATTACCGAAGGCATAAAGACGTCTTTTTGGCCCTGTTCTGCAGTATCGTTCTGTTGTAACATAGTAGTAGTTTGCAAGAACTTACTCCTTTGTTCGTTCAAAAATCGGTTCGAAGCGTTCTGCCCATTCTTGTATTTCTGGAATGAGAGATTCGTCATGCGGCTCTGAAACCCCATCTGGGTCTAATGAATCAGCTATTTGTACAATGCGAACACTATCGTTTCCGAATGTTTCTCCATGGTGATTCGCAACGATAAAAATCACCTCCTGTGGAAAATTCCATCGTCGGAGCAAGGCGGCGCCAACTTCATCGTGCGTAGTGCCAAAAACACGAAATTCAGAGATGTATTGCGATATTTGTTCGCCCTCTTTGAGCTTCATCATTGTAAGATATTTTTCCGGGGTAGTGCATAAGCGCGCCAGTAATCCAATATCCTGAAGCAATGCTGCAACATGAATTGTGCTTGCTTCCGATTTCGAATCAGAGGACTCGGCAATATTTTTTGCAATGAGCGCTCGGCGAAGCGAACTATCCCATAATTTTTCATACATCATTTTAATCTGAGGATTTCGTCCAATCACGAACCGTTCAAATAAATCCACCGCCATAATGAGCGTCTCAAGGTAGTTCGTACCAATGAAGATGATCGCTTCACGAAGTGAAATAATTGGAGCGCGTGTTGCATAGTGGACTGAATTTGCAACGCGAAGTATTTTTGCAACAAGAGCCGGATTCTTTTCGATTTCATTGATAATCTCGTTCAACGAGACTCCTTCTCTACTCAACAAATACCGTAATCGACTATGGAAACGCTCCGGTACAGGCAAATTTACAAAAGATGCCAGCGCGCTTTGAAGATTTTGATATCGAAAATCTCTACGGGTATTTACTATTCTTTTTGCAAATTCAATTGCGTCTTCATGCTGAAGAGGGAGAAGTAAATGTTCATTTGCATATCCTGCCGCTATATAATTTAACGCTTCCGAACGTACGCTGTCATCGCTTAAAAGAACAATCCATGCTTCTGGTTGCAACGACCTGAGGTTTTTCAATATCACTGTATGGTCTTCGGGGTTGTTTTCTAAAAATACAAAGACAATATCAAGTTTCCGTTTGGATCCAACAATTAAGATATCCTGAAAGTTTGGAAGAATCGTTAGCTTTTCCCCCATCTCTCCAAGAACTTTTTCTAACTTGCATTGCTGGTCTTGATTTGCTCCAGTAGCAAGAATCATAAGGGAATGTTGATCAACTTCATTTTGCATAAGAACTCATCCAACTTTACCATAGCATTACAGGCTATCCGCTGTATAGAACAGATAGCCTGTAGTTTGCATTGTTATCGTTTCATATTTACTATTTCCTGTAAGAATTCATCACTCGTTGTAATGATTCGTGCGTTTGCCTGGAAACCACGTTGAGCTGTAATCATTCGGGTAAATTCTTCGGATAAATCCACATTCGATTGCTCGAGGGCGCCAGATGTAATTGTGGAGCTGGTTGAAATTCCAGCTTCAACAATTGCAGGCGTACCGGAGTTGCCGCTGATGTCATAGAGATTATCTCCCAACTTGACCAATCCACCAGGGTTATTGAATTCAGCTAACAGCACCTGACCAAGATTCATCACAGCGCCATTCGAGAATGTGCCGATTATTTTCCCTGATGTATCAATCGAAATATTTGTCATAACGCCTGCGCTATAACCATCCTGCTCACGCGGCGTTACCGTCGAATCGCCTTGAATTTGAGTGATTCCGGTAAAAGAATTTGCCGTTCCAAAATTCAAATCAATGGCAATTGGTTCGGCACCGTTATGAGGCTCAATGGAAAGAGCAGTGGAACCATCATCGTAACTAAATGCTCTCAGTGTTCCATCAGAATTAAAGAGCACCCGTCCACTTCTTCCACCTGTTATGGTTGCAGGAGCTTCAACATTTGCCGCCCACGTCCATTCGTTTTGATTTGCACTCTTCGTAAAGGTTACTGTTACTGTATGACGATTTCCTAACGAATCATAAATGGAAATAGCCGCATCAGTCGTGTCCGCTGTTTTTTCCAAATTGGCAATAAACGATGATGAGCCGGTAACTTCTGTCAGCGCGCTTCCATCGAGATTGATTGACATTGGAGGAGCGCCGCCAGCCGGAACAAGCGTAAAACTTGCAGGCGTAAACGATGTTAGCGATCCTGTTGTTGCATCGAATGTAGCGGTACCTGTCCCACCGGTTACGCTTCCATTTGTCGCTGTAACATTTACAGAGTAAGTATTCGCAGCGGTCTTCGTCAAAGTGTAAGTAACATCGTGCGATGTTCCAAAATTATCCGTCATCGCAATTGTTTGTGTGTAAGTTGTTCCAACTGCTGCGCTTGAATCAAGCGTGCCTGATAATGTTGTCCTTGCAACAGACGCATCAGAATTTAGATTTCCTGAGAATTTAATCGTCGATGTTGCATGGGCAGGCGATTTTTGATCCAATGCAATGCGAATGTCTTCCATCCGTGTGCCTGTTGGAATTACTCCGTTTGCATCAGCTAACTTGCCTTGGAGAATTGCACCAGTACCTGGATTGACAAGCATTCCATTGGCGTCGAATTGGAATTCGCCAGCGCGGGTGTAACAAGATTTTCCGCCTTTCTTCACAATGAAGAACGCATTGCCTTGAATTGCAAGGTCAGTGGACTGCCCTGTGGTTTCAAGATTTCCTTGCGAGAAAATCGTGTCCACAGAATTTACAGCCATGCCTAATCCAACCTGAATTGGATTGGCTCCGCCAGTGCCGCTGAATGGCTGTGTTGCATTTTGCATCATTTGCGAAAAAGTTTCGCTAAACGTAACCCGTCCTGATTTATAACCAACGGTGTTAATGTTTGCGATATTGTTTCCGATAACGTCCATCATCACTTGATGATTCTTCAGTCCGGAAACGCCTGAATACAGTGATCGAAGAAATGACATTGTAGAACCCTCCACATTGTTATTTATTGAACATAGAGCGAAACCTCTGTCAGTCGGTTCCGCGGAGGGCTTCCTTGACATTAAAATGTCGAAGGTCCAGCCCAGTGAATTAAACTTTATCCTGCAATAACAGCGCTATCGATATTTGTAAAGACATTCTCTTTCATCCTCTCGCTATCGATTGCTGTAACAATCGTGTGATTCTTAACACTCACAACAAAAGCCAGATCGCGAAGCAACACGAGAGCTTCGTTTGCTCCTTTCGATTCTGCTTTATGCACAGCTTGAGCGATATTTTGCAAATCTTCATTGGAAAGATTGATATTTTGTGACTCTAAACGTTGCTGTGCGTGTTTAGAAAATTTTAACTCTTCTATCTCTTCCGTGAGAATCTCTTCAAAAGATTTCTCAGGTATACCACGCTGGAGCGGAGTAAACGGCTTCTCCTTTAATCCCTCCACTCCGCCAACTGGCAAAAATGGCACCTGAACGCCATTGATGATTTCTCCCATACTCACTTCTCCTTGATTTCTGTGATATTGCTCAAAGAAATTTCCATTCCATCAATCACAAATACTGTACCGTCAGATTTAAACCGCACGCCCGTTACTATTCCATAGATATATGGCGATACTTGCAAACTCGTTCCACCGCTATCGCTTGCCTCAATGGTGTACGAATATGTACCACTGGCTACTTTTAAACCATTATCTCCCACTCCATCCCACTCATAGGAATTATTTCCAGACTTTGTCGAACCACTTATTGTTTTTACAAGAGTGCCAGATTTGTCATAAATTTTTATTGATACAGAAGCAGCTGAAGAAGCAAGTTCATATCCAAAGTTCACCGAGTTTTCACCACTATATTTAAATGAATCTGTTGACGCCCGCACTTCCTTTCCAATAAAAGTCGCGGCAAGCGCATTATTGATCGAATTGGACATAGCAATATTTGTGCTGAGAAATTGCTCGAGGTTGGAATTTACATTCGTGAGTTGTTCCAGAGAACTAAACTGCGCAAGCTGCGCTGCAAACTCCGTCCCATCAAGCGGATTAAGCGGATCCTGATACTTCAATTGTGTTATAAGTAAGTTGAGAAAATCTTCCTTTCCCAACGCTGATGACGAGTTTGTGGCGGAAGAAGATGCCGATGAAGTTTGATTTGTTGATTGTATTGATGATGATGTCATAAATCACCTATAAAGTTATTTCCATTGTATTGTATCCTAAATCCCGCAATCGTTCTTCTTCAGAAGGCGCTTCATCTTCCCAAGATAAACTCTGTTTCAATTTATTTTCTTTCAAATCCTTTCGTTGCTCAGAGGAATTTGGATTACTTTGATAACTGCCGACAATTTCTATTTTTTGCATGTCGATTCCGCGAGCGGTAAGAGCGTCTCGTAATTGTGGAAGATTTACTTCTAGCATTCCTTTCGTTGTTGGATTCGTAACATCAATTTCTGCATGGATTGTTTCTTTATCCATTTTTACCTTCACCATAATTTCTCCAAGTGATTCAGGCTGAAGCATAATTTTTACTTGAGACATTCCTTCTTTTACATTAAGAGTGAGCGTATTTACAATTTGCTCGATAACAGCGCGGGCAGTTTCATTTGTTTGCGATGTTCCTGTCATCGATTTGGATTGAAGAATTTCGGAGAATTCATTTACTCGAAAAGTTTGAGCGTTCGATACCTGCGTATGCGATGGAGAAGATGTACTTTTCGAATTTGCCGATGGCGCATAACTTCCCGTATATGATGATTCTTTTCCAGAAGCATTGGCGTTGGTTCCTTGTTGTTCATCTGTATTTTGCACAACCGGTTGAATGTCATTCTTTTGCTCTCGCAATGCTACATTTTTACTCTCATTTCCTTCTGTCATGGATTGCGGAATTTTTGTAGCTTGAAGAGAAGATAATTTACTGTCTGTTGAGATCGATTCAGCGGTGGAATGAGTAACTGTTTCTTCGCTCTTTTCACCTTTCTTCTGACGCAGTTGGTTATTACTCGCAATTCCATTGGCTTGCTTTGACGATCCAGTAATTTCCGGGGTTAATGAATTCTGTAAAGTCTCCGCTATCTTTTGCTCATCCAGTGCAGTAACCGGTATATTCGAACCTTCCTGACTAACTTCAGAATTTGCCACTGTTTTTTCTTGAAGCGTCTGCCCTTTACTTGAATTTTTCATGGCAACTTCCTGAGTTACTGTGTTTTCCAATTTCGAAAAAAGTTCCACAACGCCTTCGATTGGTCGTTCTTCCACATTTATACTTGATTCTGTTAATTGAGCATCAGCCTGTGACGCATTTTTGCCTATACTTACCAGAGGTGATTGATTTGCATTATTCACTTTAATTTTACTATTGATGATGGCTCCGCCGTTTTGTTGATGCAATACGCGGGAAGTCGGAATCAATGCAAAAGTATTCAGGGAAGTTTCTCCCATTTCCTCCAAAAATGAAACCTGAGTTGTCTCTGTCTGAACTTGAGCGGATGGGAATATGGAACCACTTTGCAATTCTTTCAAAAGTCCATCTGAACCTTTAGCGTCTCCCTTCGTTTCTTCAGCTAAAGGATTTGAAGCTGATTGTCCTAACGCTGCTTTCTGTACAGAAGATTGCTGAAAAGCAAATTGTTGAAGCATAATCATAAAGAGCAATGCCTGGCCATTTTCATTTTGGTTGTCGGTTGCCTGTGTTTGTTGAGAATCTTCCGCTTTGGTTCCGTTTACATTGAGTACAA
>DAOOUW010000065.1:0-6929 GCA_035390885.1 Bacteroidota bacterium
CTTTATCTTCTTCTACATCGCCCGACGATAACTCAGAGTACCTGCAAGGACTTGTCCAATTTTTGGCGCCACCTGGCACGTACCGTGTTCTCTTTGAATTGAAAGATCAATACTCTACGAACGAATTTATCAACAAAGACAAAATTATAAAGGTAGGAGTAGATAAAGATTCTCTCGATACTTCTACGCCTCTTTTTGTAACATCAACGTTTGATACAGTAAAACAAACTCGCTCCCTTACTTTGATCAATTATAATAACATAATTCCGTTTGCCAGCGACGGTGGAATATTCCTTAATATTTTCAATGCCGATGCTGATTCAATCTCAGTTTCTTGGACGCTAAATCCAAAGATAGTGGAATATGGAACGATCACATATTCTTTCTCGGGAAATTCTGCTGAATTTCTGCACGGCTATACGTTACGCGAGAATGAATCTTCTCTTTGCCTTATGCAAACCGACAGCCTCAAAACGCCGCAAATGTATATTCCTCTTCCTCTACAGAAATTATATCCAGGCAAATATGAGTTCCAGTTAACCATATCAACTCAATCAAAGATGAAAAAGATAATATTCCCATTCGATGTACTATGGTTGAACAAACCTCGTTCATTGAACGACACCCGCGTTGCTCTCGAAGTTCTCCGCTACATTGCTCCCGATAGCGTTGTCAATGAAATTTCATCTTTAACATCAACACAAGGACTCAAGAAATTCTATGAATACTGGAATCGCTACAGCCCTGATACAACAAAAGCATTCAATCCTGTAATGGCGGAATTTTATCGGAGAGTTGATGAAGCAATAAAAAAATATTCCTCCGAAGAATCAGCCGATGGTTATAAAAGAGATAGAGGGAAAATCTTGATATTATACGGTACGCCAACAAAAACAGAACGGAGATTCCAACCAGGAAGCGATCCTATCGAAATCTGGACATACGAGCGAATCAGGAAGCGGATTATTTTTATTGACACAGAACGAACTGGAAACTATCGATATTTAAGAGAGGAGTCATTTTGAAACCAAAAATCGGAATTACAATTGGCGATTTTAATGGCATTGGTCCTGAAATTGCATTAAAAGCAGCTACACATCCCACCGTTAAAAAAATATGCACTCCTTACTTAATTGGTCCATTTCCAATTTTTGAAGAAGTTGTTCGCTCGTACAAACTCAAGCTACATATCGAACGTGCAACGGTACTTACTAATCCAAAAGGTTTTATTCCTGTTATCGATGTTGGCGATGCAATCGCTGCTGAGATCAGCTATGGCGTTCCATCGAAAGCTTCGGGAAGAAATGCAGGACTTGCAATCGAGCATGGAGTTGAATTAGCAATGCAGAAAAAGATTGATGCAATTGTTACTGCGCCTGCATCGAAAGAAGCTCTCCACCTTGCTGGCTATAATTTCCCAGGTCAGACAGAGATGATTGCACTTTTAACACGTTCTCAGCGCGTATTGATGATGCTTGGAAATTCATTCTTGAAAGTTGGACTTGTTACAATCCATACAGCTATAAAAGACGTCGCACAGCAAATTTCAAAAGAGAAAATTTTGGATAAACTTTCAATCATTGACGAATCATTGAAGACGGATTTCCACATCAAGAAGCCAGCGATTGCTGTGCTTGGATTGAACCCACACGCAGGAGAGCATGGAATTATTGGCAATGAGGAAGATGCCATTATCGTTCCCGCGCTAACAGAAGCACGAACAAAAGGATTACGCGTCGAAGGACCGTTTTCCTCCGATGGATTTTTTGGGATGCACTCCTACAAAAAATTCGATGCAGTTCTTGCAATGTACCATGATCAAGGACTTATTCCACTAAAAATGCTCGGATTTGATCAGGGAGTAAATTTTTCTGCAGGACTTAAAATTGTTCGTTGTTCACCGGATCATGGAACGGCGTACGATATTGCAGGAAAAAATAAAGCGTCGGTTACCAGCATGCTTGCAGCAATTCGTTGGGCAGTAATGATCGCAAAAAACCGGAGGCGCACATGATCGAACTAAAAAATGTTTGGGTGTCTTTCGATAATCAGCCGGTGTTAGAAAATGTAAATTTTTCTTTGAACCAGGGAGAGTTTGTATACCTTGTTGGACAGACTGGGGCTGGAAAAAGCTCGCTTCTTCGACTTCTTTACTTCGATCTTTTTCCTGATCGTGGATTTGTTAAGGTGGCAAATTATAGCTCGAATTCAATTTCTCAACGGCAGATTCCGTACCTTCGGCGAAAAATTGGAATCATCTTTCAAGACTTTAAGCTCCTTAATGACCGAAACGCGTACGAGAATGTTGCTTTTGCTTTATACGTTACAAATACAAAAAGAAAAGAAATAAAGAAGAAAGTTCTCCTTACGCTTGCCGATGTTGGGCTTAGCCACAAACGATATTCGATGCCTCATGAACTTTCTGGTGGCGAACAACAAAGAGTTGTAATAGCACGCGCATTAGCCAACGATCCCATTATGTTGATTGCAGACGAACCAACAGGAAATCTTGACCCTACATCTTCTTTTGAAATTATGGATTTACTCCGGAAGATCAATCTTCGCGGCACAGCAATTCTTATGGCAACGCATAATTACGATTTAGTAAAAAAATATCCAGCACGCGTTATACAACTACAGGATGGAACGCTCTCGAACATTGACCCTCGAAAACTAAAAGCGTAGCATCAAAAGCAACGGACAGAAAGCCTATATAAAAGCCTAATTGCTCCATTATTTGTTCTTTGTCTCCCGTGGATTATATCAACTGCCTTACTTTGGAATACAAGTCCTTCAGATTTTTCTCTGAAATTCTAAATCCAGTTCCGTAATGATTGAATGAATCCCTTGTTTTTAATTTGCTCTAACTTTTTTATAAGCTCTTTCAACTGCATGTTAATTCCTCTGGCAAATGACTATATATTCATTCTTCATCGTGGAAGCTGTGTCGCCTTTAATATTCGAAGGACTGTTTTTTAATGGCATCCTTTTATTTGGTATGTTCCTTACAATCGTTTCAATGTGCGCGAATCCATTTTTTTGGAATAATTGGACAGTAATTTCATCGGTAGGTATTGTTATTCCCTTGACGGTTCTGTTTCCAACAACATAACAAACGAATCCGCCCTTTTTTAATGTGGCAGAAACATTATTGATTGATTTTTGATAATCCTCATAGAATGAAATCACATCCCTTGCTCTGTCTTCACTTTGTTTTTGAATATCGAATATAACATCATTCAAAATATCACTATTGAAAGAAGGATTTTGTTTTCGTCTTTCTCCGCCCATCATCATTTTATCAACTTGACTGGCTCCTTTAAATCCTAACCATTCATTAGAGAAGCGTGAATATTGTCCGTAGGCAACAGTGGTTCTCGAATCGCCATAAGGCGGAGAAGTAACAACAATATCGATGCTGTTTGGTCTAATCAGTTTTTCTGGAATTGAATTCACTGTATTGAAGTCATAGATTTTCGAGGATACTTTATTTGTGCATTCCTTGATAAACTCTAATAGTCCCTGTTTGTTCCGCGAGAGTTTAGAAATCATCAATCCAAAAACATCGATGTCATCTTTACGCTTAGTGTTTTTATCTTTGACGAGCTTGAACTCGCCGTTCTTGACGTACGACGATTCTCTTACCGTTTCACTAAATGCAACTTTGAAAAAGTTTTTTACATCAAGATTATTGATGCCTTCAATATAGCCTAAGATGATTCCTAATTTCTGCTGGACATCTTTTGAAAACCAAAAATCAATATTCTTTACCTCTGGAATAATTATCGAACCGCTATTCTTAACTCCAAAGTTGATAGAAAAAAGATAATTGCTAAAATCGTGAAGGAACAAATCCAATATCTGCAAATCAATTTTGGTAGTTTTTGTTTTCGCAATAAGTCTTGCTAAAGGATTTATATCGGTGCCAATGGCGCTAATTCCCAAAAGATTAGCCTCGACTAAAGATGTACCTGTTCCGCAGTATGGATCGAACAAAATGTTTGCGTGTTTGCCATAATTTTCAATAATACGTCGAGCAACTTGAGGAATCATCATCGCAGGATAGGTATGGAAGCAATGCGTGTATTCTTTTGTATTTGCTTTACGGAAGTCCCAAGTTTCATCGATAACTTTTTGGCTTTTCCATAAGTAATCAACATTGTGTTCATTCACGCTAAGATGCGATCGAGACTGATTCGAACTCTTTTTCATTCTCATTCTGTATAAGATTTTCTTTTCCTGAAGGTAATTTAGCAAATTATTGCAAATATCTTTATAAGGAATTTAACATAGATGATGCGTTTAGAAGATAACGAAGATAGTTGCCTTGATACGCCTTAAGACACCTCGGCTACCGAAGTCTTGACGGTGGCTGAAGGGTGTATTTGCAGAGGAGTTTTTTGTATGATAACGTTTGCGGTGGTAATGCAGTCCTGCTTGATACTATAATAAACAAATTCATTTTGACAAGCGGGATTGAGCGAACGCTATACCATATGTAAGTATTGATTTCATATATGCTTATTCAAATAACGTGAGCGTCGTTGCTACTGCTGTTATGCGTTCGTGGGTTTGCCTATTCATTTATTTGGAGTCCAAAATGCTATGAGCTAACTCTATTAAAGTATTCCGAATACCTTGCTTACTTTTACCAAGACCTATTTGGAACCTTTCGGCTGCATCATATTTTTTTTCTTTGTTGAGTCTATCTACTTCTCTGTCTTCAAGGTCTCGCATTCGTAAGGTCTCGATGTGAGAGTAAAATTTTAGAATCTTTTCGGCAATTTCTTCAGAAGTAAATGATGTCACTTCGATAGAATTAGAGTCATAGAAGGAAGTCCATGTTTTATGACCCATCCAAGGATATTGTCTGATGGTATCAGATTCCAACACGTCTAAATTCATTTTGATTTCGTACTTAATTAAACGACGAACTTTGTTAGCTTTTCTAGCACCCTTAATCGAGTCGAAAATCAGTGTTACGAGTCCACCGCCGATTAAAGCTGCAACTATCGCCAATATTGTATCCCAGAAAGAAAGAGACTGCACTAAATTACTTGATTGCATCAAACTATCAGTCATAATAGCACCTTTATTTATTTTGGGGGCAAGCCAATGACGCATAACGGTTGACAATATGGCCAGTAAGGGATTACGGAGTGCCGTTCCTATCAACCGAGACGAAACATTGATGCGGGCTGATATGCTTTGGATACCACCAAAACCGGTATATTTTATACCCGTTGTTATGCATGATTTTTTATTTTCTGTTCTTTATAAAATTAACTATATCAGTTGTCAATTCTGCCTTTAAGGGTAAATCAGGATTTCGATAAGTTGCCATATTTTTTTGAATATCAGAATCAGATTCTTTTAAAACGTGATTCATATTATCAATTATAATAAGTTTTGAATCAGGCTTTGATGTCGAAAGCAATTTAGCATCGTCAATTGTAACCTGCAAATCAGTTGAACCTTGGATTATTAATACTGGCATTTTCAATTTACTGATCTCTTTTGCTGGGTCATATTTTATCCATGAAATCATGTATGGCTGAACGCTCGGACGATATAATGCAACTAAATTAGGATTTACATTTGAAACTGTTTTCCCAATTTTTAAGCTGTCAAGTATTTTATTTGATTCATCAAGTAATTGCGGCGGCAATTTAGTTTTTAGTTGCTCTTGCATAACTATATCAGCTGATCTCCCAACTCCCGAAATGGAAATAAACCCTGCAACATTAGTTTGTTCAGCAGCTACCATTCCAATCAATGAGCCTTCACTATGGCCTAATATAATAATTGATGAAAACTGTTTATCAGTTTTTAATAAAGATATCCATGCAACAACGTCGTTTATATATGTCTCAAATCTAAGTTCACTTTCGGTCGTCATTGCTTGTTTACTTTTGCCTACTCCTCGCTTATCAAATCGCAAAGATGAAATACCATTTTTTGCCAAATCTACTGCAAGCATTTTATAGGCATTTGTCTGAATACCCATAGGTGAATTACAATCCCTGTCAGTTGGACCTGAACCTGCAATAATCAAAACTATCGGTGAAGGTTTTGTAATATTAGCAATCGTCAGAGTACCATAGATGTCTCCAGATGAAGTTTTTAAAACAATTTCGGATTCAGAAAAAACAGGATCATTTAGAGCTTGTGCAAATGAATCAATTGATAGGATAGATACTGCAATAATAAACAAAAGCTTTTTCATACATGTAATTTTAATAAATATTTGACAACAATTACAATCAAGATTATACCAATCAATGCTATATTAGGCATAGGGACTTACAAAATTAAAAGTCCAACCCCTTGATAGATATAATTTTGGCACCAATAATCGAGGGTCTTTACTCATTGTATCAAGAATCTCTTTGTCAAGTTTAATTTTCATATTCTTTAAATTCAATGTTTATAACGGTCAGGGCTATAAGCAGTTGGGGACTACGTGGACGCGAATCTATCACCCGTTACCGAGCTTGCAAGCGAGAGCGACGCACGCACTACCACTTAAACCCCAATTGCTTATGAGCCCTTGTTAGCGGGCGTAATTTTTTATTGTTTTAATCATCGTAAATCTAGTCAATAATACATTAATTGAAATCAATGTAAATCCACCTATCAATACAATTCCCCACAGCATTGGGCTTGTAACCTCAAAACTTAACCCCAATACATTTTGAATCATTCCGGCTGCCCCGTTATCATATATTGCCAAAAATCCTGACGAGATACAAACTAAAGTCATTATCAGACCTGAAAATATTGACACTTGATTTATAAGTTTTGGCCGTTTTTCTAATCCTACTTTATTATAACAAATCCTATTTCCAAAATAGTATCCAGCTAACAATCCCAAGAAGACATTGAATACTGGAAATCCCATAAAAAATCCATATACAAATACATTATAA
>DAOOUW010000066.1:0-6858 GCA_035390885.1 Bacteroidota bacterium
TCGAAAAAGACAGCACGCTCTGGGTGGGGGGAACTGATGGATTAACGGAGTTACGACATGGCGAAGCAAGAACGTACACTTCCGCCGATGGACTAGCAGGGAATTGGGTAAGTTCGTTTGCTTTCGATGCAGAAGGCACAATGTGGATTACATCGCCTCGTGATGGACTTACACGATATCGAAATGGTACCTTTACAAAGTATACTGCTGATAAGGGATTATTTACGAATGAATTATACTGTGCAGTCTGCGACAACGATAACAATGTTTGGCTGAGTAGTCCTCGAGGAATTGGATATCTTCGTAAAGAAGATGCCGATGCGTTTGACAGTGGAAAGAAGTCAACATTATCAATGCGTGTTTTTACAAGCGTCGATGGTATGAAATCGGAAGAGTGTTTTGGAGGAAGCTGGCAGCCTTCGGGTTGTAAGGCTTCCGATGGCACAATCTGGTTCGCTACTGTCAAAGGCGCTGTTCATATCAATCCTAAAGCATTGCAGTATAATTCTACTCCTCCAGAAGTGCACGTCGTAAGAATTGTTGCTGATAGTGCATCATACAATCCAATCAATGTAATTAAACTTCCAGCAGAAGCAGATAAAATAGAAATTTCTTATACAGCCACGAGCTATTTGGCGCCGGAAAGAGTACTATTTCGTTATCGTTTGGAAGGATATGATAAAGAATGGATTAACGCAAAGACTCGAAGAGTAGCATACTATACAAATCTTCCGCCGGGAAAATATCGGTTTAGAGTCATTGCATGTAACAACGATGGTGTGTGGAATGAAGAAGGCGCTTCGATTGAATTTTACAAAGAGCCGCATTTTTATCAAACAGCATGGTTCATCATTATTGTTGTTATTGGCTTGTGCGGAATTATTTATGGGTTCTTTCGGTGGCGTGTCTGGCAATTGAAGCAGAGAGAAAAGTACTTGCAACAACGAGTGCAGGAAGAACTTGCAGATGTAAAGATGCTCAGTGGATTAATTCCAATTTGTTCGGTCTGTAAACGAATTCGCAACGACAAAGGATATTGGGATCAGATAGAAGCATACATTCAAACTCATTCCGATGCAAAATTCTCACACGGTATTTGTCCTGATTGTGCAGCCAAAATGTATCCTCAATATTCAATAGGGAAAAAGTCAGACGAGTCTTCTTCGTAAAACAATGCTCTATCTGTTGACGCCTAGAAAAAAACAGCTCTTACCAAAGACAGCACATGTCCCACGTGTGTACCCGTAGGGGAAAAATAGACCCTTCAATTTGCTTCATTCATTATACGAATTATCATCTTAATGACTTTTATTTTTCATCCTTCATTTCTCGTTGGACGCAAATTATGCAATAACGGCAGCAATATAAGTGTAAGGTAAATAATAAAATAGGAGAAAGATAAAGGAAGCCAAAATGGTGGCTTCGATACGGACTGCCGTCCTACTCAGCCACCGTCCGAGAATCGGTTGCCGAGTAACTCGAAGAGCGTATCGAGGCAACAGCCTTTGCAAGTTTCTAATGCATAAAATGGGTTGATGGAAAGGGAATTATTATTTTATAAAGGATTATCAATTTTATAGTGTCAGAATCCTACCAAAAGTAGATTACCCAACTTTCTTCTTCAAATTCACTGAAAATTGCAGGGGAATAATGGCATATCTCTTGATAAGATATAAAATAAGTAAGGAAGAGAAATAATTATAGGAGAAAAGATGGAATGGCGACGAATGCCCAACTGGTAAGTGAAATGTATGATGTCCTTGAAAATGGCATTCTCAAGCGATGGTATCCATTAGTGATCGATAAAGAGTGCGGCGGCTACTACACAAATTTGACTTATGATTGGAAAATTATACCTGAGCAAGAAAAGATGATTGTTACTCAGGCGCGTCATATATGGGCGCTCTCGAAAGCTTCAGAATTTTTCGGAGGTGTTCCAGATTATGAAGAAATGGCATTCCACGGATATAAGTTCCTCAAAGATTTTATGTGGGATCATCGGTACGGAGGTTTTTTTCAAATTCGCAGCAGGGAAGGAAAGAGATCAGATGTTGAGGGCTGGGGAGATGAAAAGAGGGCGTACGGAAATGCATTTGCGTTATATGGATTGGCTGCACTTTATGGAAGAACACAGAATCAAGATGTCTTTGAGTTAACCCAGCGAACATTTCGCTGGATTGAAGAACATGCATACGATCTTGAGTACAAAGGATATTTTCAATTTTTGACTCCAGATGGGAAACCATTCGACCGTACTTCATCCTATAAAACAAATGCATCGGATAAAGCGGAGCTTGGATATAAAGATCAGAATTCCTCGATTCACCTGCTCGAGGCATATACAGAATTTTATCAATGGTGGCAAGATCCTTTCCTTGCGCATCAACTCCAGTCCTTGCTTGAACTTATTCGCGATGTCATTGTAACGCCGCAGGGATACCTTCAACTATTTCTTGAGCGGGATTGGAAACCGGTGTCATTTAGAACAGCTTCTCCTGAAGTTCGCCAACAAAATTTTAACCTTGACCATGTTTCTTTCGGACATGATGTAGAGACTGCCTTTTTAATGCTTGAAGCTTCCTATATTTTACAAAATCAGGATGATATTCGAACACTTCAGATAGCGAAAAAAATGCTCGACCATGCGATGTGTAATGGTTGGGATCAAGCAGCCGGTGGATTCTATGACGCTGGATATTACTTCGAAGGCAACGATACTTGTTCGATTATTAAAGAAACAAAGAACTGGTGGGCTCAAGCTGAAGGTCTCAATGCTCTCTTGCTTTTTTCTCATATCTTTCCAGACAAAAAGAATTACGCAGATTATTTTCAAAAACAGTGGGAATATATTAAGAACTATTTATTAGATAAGGAATATGGAGATTGGTTTGAAGGCGGTCTGGATAAAGAGCCTCGCCATCGCCACGGGCAAAAAAGCCATATATGGAAATGTACCTACCATACTCTCCGTTCTTTGATGAATTGCATTAGTCTTTTGAAAAGCGATGAGTCGAAAGAAATTACAAAGGTTGCCGAACATTGGAAATATGTTGCACAACTCTGTGAGGTGTAGAAGGTATCAATAGGTAAGTACTCCGTGTTACATTTTTATGATACGCGCAACGTTTTATTATACGATGAATTTCCTCCTTCCTCCTTACGCGGATAAAATTGGAGTACAGGATTACCACACTGTACTCCAATATCTTTCATACAAGCGCAGAATTCACCTTTGACTATTCAGAAATTTTCCCTAACTGTAATTCCGTTACTATTCGTTGCGCATTGTAAACGCGAAGTAATCCTTCGAAAATTCCTGCTGAATGCACAGCCACAGAACGATTCTTTGTGTCATCGAAAATAATATCTCCGGGAAGACTCTCTATATTTCCATCGAAGATGAGACCAACTACTTCAAGATTTTTGTTAATGACTGGACTGCCGGAATTACCGCCAATAACATCGCAAGTGGTAACAAAATTCATTGGCGTACTTAAATTCAATGATGTTAAAGCGTTGAGCCACCGTTCACTTAAATTCCATGGCTCCTGTTTTTGGAAAGAATAGTAACGGTCGTAGAGTCCATAGAAAGTTGTAACCGCAGGAGCAATGGTGCCATTATATTCATATCCTTTGACAACGCCATCGGAAATTCGGAGTGTGAATGTCGCGTCCGGTGGAATTGAAGTTCCGTATACATCGTAAAGCGCTCGTCCGAGTATCTGTACATTTGCCTGAATTTCATCTTGAATTGTTTGAGCCTTTGACCGTACTTTTGAAACACGCGGCTGAATCGCAACCATAAATGAAATCAATGGATCTTTTGAAGCAAGTATTTCATCAGGGGAAAGCGCAAGTAATGCCAATGTACTGTCTTTTGAAGCTAATAGAGTTTGCTCTACTAATTCGTTTGCCGCTTGTTGAGGCGTTCGTCCGTTGAGCAGTGTATTGAATGCTTTTTCGGATGTTCCAAACGCGCGTTGCATAACCTCTAACTGAAATGCCATTAACTCTCGTTCTATCTCAAGTGTAAGCGTCTCTGGATACAATTTTGCTTTTGTAGAGTCGAGTTCGCTCCCACGATATTTTGGCGGTCGATACATTTCTGGTTGTTTGAGCGCATTCGCCATTTCCACAATGTTTGATGCGAGAACAAAGAATTGCGATTTTGTCCGTCCACGGAATGAAAGCGCATTGAGCTCATAGTAAATTGCATTGTACTTTTCCTGATTGCGGGCAATTTTTGACCACGGATCATCGTAGAGCAATTTTAATTCAGGTTTTGATTGTACGGCAGAACGGAACTTCTTTTCGAAGTCTACTTTCTTTGCCATCATAATAGGATCTTGTAGCCCTGAGAGGTATCCTGTAATAGCTTTTCTAGAATTTTCTATTCCAAAAATAAAATTCATATACTTCGGTTTGGATTCTGGATGTGCAGACACGTAGCGAGAATAAATTCCGCCGACTGTGCGATATGTCTCTATGATAAAAGGATATGCGTAATCTCTGAGGAATGTGAGTTGTGCAACTGTTTGTAAACGGCTTGTACTGCCAGGGTTGCCAATTACAAAAACAGCATCGCCATCTTTTGCGCCTTCTGTGTTAAATCGGAAGAAGTTGCTCGTTTTCAATGGCTTATCATTTTCGTAGACGCGGAAGAACGCACAGTCAAAATCATATCGCGGATAGGTAAAATTATCATAATCGCCGCCGAAAAATGCTGCTGCTTCTTCTGGAGCATAAACGAGACGGATATCAGTGTAGCGTTTGTATCCGTACACAGAATATTTACCGCCGTTGTAGAATGCGACGACATTAAATACCAGTGAATCATTCGGGAATTTTTCTTTGAACTGCTCTTCATATCGCTGTTGAATTTCAAAGATCTTTGCAGCGCGATTGCGTATTTTTTCATTTTCGTCCTTTCCGCTGTCGAACGCGCGTTGAACATCCATTGTTACGTCTTCAATAAGAATGAGCTGGTCGATGTAAAGATTTGAAACCTTGCGTTCTTCCTCGAGCGTTGCTGCATAGAAACCATTCTCGGCTAAAAATTCTCCTTCTCGATTCACAACATCAAGAGCTTCACGAGCGCAATGATGATTTGTTAAAACCAATCCGTCTTCGGAAACGAATGATGCCGAGCAATTTGGAAGTCGAAGGGCTGCGAGTCGCGCTTTCTCGAACCATTCTTTCGTTGGATTAAAAGAGTACGTCGTTGCAAAATAGTCAACAGGCGGATAATCGAATGTCCAAATTTTACCGGTATCAAATTGACCAGCCTTTACTGTGTCGAGATTTTGGTTCAGTGAACATGGATGAGTAACAGATGTCTGATAACTGCATCCATTGATGACAAATAAGGCGATGAGTGAAAGAGAGAAAACAAACGTAAAGAAGCGTTTCATAAAGACCTCGCATAATTTGTGGTTGAAATATTAAAGCGTGTTAAAAAGTAGAAAGAAGTTCTTACTTGTGCAAAAGAAATAAATTTTTGTAATAGAATTATTTCGTTGCTGCGTTCATGGAAGAAGATGAATAAGGTTTGACGCCTGACTCATCAACAATACTCAATATCCTTGATTTCATTAGAGGTTTTTCATCGTTGATACGGAATGCAGCGCCAATACGTTGACGCGCTTCTGGAATGACATTTTCTCGATCAGTATAGAAGATAGCAAGTGTCTCGCCAATCGTAACTTTATCTCCATCTTTTTTCTTGAGGTGAATGCCAGCCTTCATATCAATGACATCATCAAGAGTAGCTCGTCCAGCTCCGAGCAATACGCTTGTCATTCCAAGCGCAAGCGAATCAATTTCCTGAATAAATCCCTGCTCACCTGATTTTACTTCCACCGAAAAAGTAGACATAGGATAAGTAGAAAGATTCTCGATGCTTTCGATATCTCCGCCTTGAGCTTGTACAAGTTCGAGAAACTTTTTGTAAGCAGAGCCATTATGCAAATGTTCTTGACAGATTGTTATTCCTTCTTCGATTGAAGATGCTTTACCTCCAAGATAGACCATAGCGCCAGCAAGTGCGTAGGTTACTTCCATTAAATCTTTACTGCTATCATCAGCGCCAAGTTCGCCGCGAAGACAGTGAACAGATTCAACAACTTCGAGCCAATTTCCAATAGCAATTCCAAGAGGCTCATTCATATCGGTAATAAATCCGAGTGTGCGAACTCCAAAATCATTTCCAATGCGAACGAGTGTTTTCCCTAATTCTACAGCACGGTCGTATTGTTCCATAAAAGCGCCGCGTCCTGTCTTAATATCAAGAACCAGCGCATCGATGCCTTCTGATAATTTTTTACTCATAATGCTTCCGGCAATCAGAGGAATGCATTCGACAGTACCTGTTACATCGCGGAGAGCGTACATTTTTTTATCGGCAGGCGCAATTTCTTGCGTTTGTCCCATCATTACAACTCCGATACGGCGAATAATATCTTTGTATTCTGGAATTGTGAGAGTAGTACGGAAACCAGGAATTGATTCGAGTTTATCTAATGTTCCACCGGTATGTCCCAGTCCGCGACCGGAAATCATGGGTACAGGTACGCCGCAAGCAGCAACCAGAGGAGCTAAGATGAGAGATACTTTATCGCCCACGCCGCCAGTCGAGTGTTTATCGACTTTAATTCCTGGAATATCCGATAAATCAATGCGCTTGCCAGAATTAATCATTAGCTGAGTCAGCGTCATCGTCTCGTCGGGGGTCATTCCACGGAAGAACGTTGCCATAAGGAAAGAAGCCATTTGATAATCCGGCACTTTCCCTTCGACATATCCATTGATAAGGAAGCCGAGTTCTTCTTTTGTTAAAGAAGCGCCTTCTCTTTTTTTGCG
>DAOOUW010000067.1:0-6781 GCA_035390885.1 Bacteroidota bacterium
TGAAAAGCGAAATAGAAGGGAAGAGAGAGAACTAATACTCCTTCCGTTTGAAACCATTCATCATTTACTTAAAACTACGTTACTCTTTAGCCCAATTCCAGAAAAATTCTAAAATTTTAGTTGTCAGATATCCACGCAAAAATTTTCACGCAGATTCTGTAGAACTTCGCGGATTAAGTGAGGGTTTAATCGAAAAAGTTTCGAGTAACAGTGGCTTCAATACGTACAAACGTTCTGCTTAGCCACCGAAAAGACTTTGGCTGCCAATGTCCGTAAGGCGTATCGAGGCAACGACTCTTTTTTCCTATTTTTCAGTGTACTTCCCAATTATAGCGACTTGAATGTAATTTCGCAGGATATTAACTTACAGCAAGAATTATTAAAGGAAGGTTATAATGGTACTTACACCGGATGAACAAAAACAATTGTTAGAACTTGCACGAGCGTCTATAGCTGCCGCCGTCAATGATGAGCCATTACCTCCGGCGATTGCCTCGACTCCTGCACTACAAAAACCAAGCGGTGTATTTGTAACATTGAACAAAGATCATGAACTTCGCGGGTGTATTGGTTTTATCGAAACAAACAGACCATTGGCAGAGGCAACTCAAGAAGCTGCAATCAAAGCTGCTCTGGAAGATCCGCGCTTCGATCCTGTCGTGAGTGAAGAGCTGGATCAAATTTCAATTGAAATTTCTGTACTTGCACCACCGGAAAAGGTAACCGACATTCAATCAATCGAGATAGGGAAGCATGGCTTGATTTTAGAACTCGGTCCTTTCCGTGGATTGCTATTGCCACAGGTTGCAACAGAGTATGGCTGGACACGTGAGGAGTTTTTGGAGCATACAGCTCGAAAAGCTGGTTTGCCGCCAAAGGCGTGGAGTTATCCAAATGCGACTCTCTATAAATTCACAGTACAAAAATTTTCAGAAGAGGATTTTGAAAAGTGAACGAACATCAATCACATGTACGACAGCCTGTTGTTGCAGGCATGTTCTATGCTGAAAATCCTGTTACTCTGCGAAGCGATATAGAGTATTTCCTTTCCCATGCCTCGATTCCAAATATTTCGGAAAGAGTTTACGGCATAGTGGTACCGCACGCAGGCTATGTGTACTCTGGACAGGTTGCAGCTCATGCGTATGGATTGTTACAGAAACAACAATTCGATACCGCCGTTTTAATTGGACCAAGTCATCGGGAATATTTCGATGGTATATCAGTCTACACTGGAAAAAGTTTTCTAACCCCGCTTGGCGAGGCGCCAATCAACGAACGACTTCGAAATAAACTTTTGACTTCCACTTCTCTCGTTACGGCTTCTGTCATTGGTCACCGAGCGGAACATTCCCTTGAAGTGCAGATTCCTTTTCTTCAAGTAGTCGCACCGCAGGCTTCTATTCTTCCGCTTGTTATTGGAAATCAATCCGAGCAATTGTCGCTTTCTCTGGCAGATGCTCTCGCAGAAGTTTGTAGAGATGAAAATGTCATTTTCATTGCAAGTAGCGATCTCTCGCATTACCATCCTTATGAAGAAGCAAAATCGTTAGACTCCCGGGTCATCGACTATCTCGAAAAATTTGATCCCGATTTATGGCTTCAAGAATTCGATCGAGGTAATCTCGAAGCCTGCGGTGGCGCGCCTGTTGGAATTGTGATGAAAGTTGCAAAGGAATTAGGCGCAGTGCGTACCGAAATTCTTACGTACTGCAACTCAGGGGATGTCTCCGGCGATAAATCGGGCGTCGTTGGATACGTTGCTGCTGCGTTTCTTGGGGAGTAACAGTGCCTCGTTCAATCTCTGCTCTTCCAGTCAGCGTTATCGGCGCAGGTTGTGTTGGAACAGCGCTTTCGATGGCGATGGCTGAGAAAGGATTTCGTTTTGTATCAGTCATAAGTCGCTCGCTATCTTCCGCTCGTACTCTTGCGCATCGTCTTCATTGTAAGAATTTTTCAAATTCAATTGCAGATCTTGATTCGCATACCCAGCTTTTAATGTTCGCCGTGCCGGAAGATGCGCTTTCTTCTCTTGCTGCAAATGTTGCATCGACAAAAAGTTCGCTCAAATATGCTTTCCATGTCTCAGGTTCAGAAACCAGCGATGTATTGGAACCATTAGCAACAGAAGGTGTTATCACATTTTCACTTCATCCAATTCAAACATTTTCCCCTTCCATTTCTATTCAATCTCGATTGAAGTCTTTGAAGGGAATAACCTATGGATTCGAAGGCGCTAATCCTGCTTTGCCATTTGCAAAGAAATTGGTTGCGTTGCTCGATGGCAAGATGATGTGCATTCCAAAAGAGAAGAAAATTTTGTATCATATTGTATGTGTTATAGCGTCGAATTATTCAGTTGCGATGCTAGGAGTTGTTGAAGAGCTATTACAGTCTGTTACAAAAGATAGCGGGCTTGCTCTTATAAAGCCGCTCATCGATACGAGCATTACAAATGCTGTAACGAATGGATCTGCTGCTGCATTGACAGGACCTGTTTCCCGCGGCAGCATTGCTACACTTGTGAAACACATCGAAACTTTACAACGAGAGTTTCCACACGTTACTGATTTGTACACAACGTTAGGCTTACAAGCTTTACGACTCGCACAAAAAGATAAGAGAATCACTGCTGATGAAGCGGCTCTTATCGAAAAAATTTTTAAAGAAGGATAATTCTCTATGAAGGCGCTGATTGCAAGCGGTGGACACGGAACTCGTTTGCGTCCGTTGACGCATACGCGAAACAAACATTTATTGCCAATTGCCAATAAGCCAATTCTTTACTATGCCATTGAAGGAGCTGTTGAGGCAGGAATTAAAGAAATTGGAATTGTGCATAATGCCGGCAACAATGAAGTTCCAGAGTATATCGGCGATGGCTCGAGGTGGAATGTGCACATCACTTATATTCCTCAGGAAAATCCAGGCGGGTTAGCGCAAGTCGTGCAACTTGCAGAAAATTTTATTGGCAAAGATAAATTCGTTTTCTATCTTGGCGATAATATGCTTGTTGGCGGAATTAAACGTTTCATTGATGAGTTCGAGCGGAGCAACTGTAATTGCTTCCTCACGCTATCACGAGTGCAAGATCCACAGCGTTTTGGTGTACCTGAATTCAAGAATGGCAAAATTGTGCGTATCGAAGAGAAGCCTAAAAATCCGAAGAGCAATTTTGCGGTTGCTGGAATTTACCTTTATGATTCCAGCATTTTCGAAGCTGTGAAGAATATTCGTCCAAGCGCGAGAGGCGAGTTAGAAATTTCCGATGCGCATACGTACTTGATAGAACATGGATATACTGTTGGCTATACTGAAATCACAGGTTGGTGGAAAGATACCGGCAAACCAGCAGACTTGTTGGAAGCGAATCGTCTCATCCTGGATAGTTTTCAATTTCACAATGAAGGGAATATTGATTCGACTTCCGATGTTGGCGGAAGAGTGGTGGTCGAAGAAGGAGCGAAAATCATCAACAGTAAGGTTCGTGGTCCAGCAATTATTGGAAAAGATTGTGTGATCGAGAATAGCTATATCGGTCCATATACATCAATTGGAGATCGAACGCAAATTATTGGAAGCGAAATTGAATACAGTATTGTACTGCGGGATTGTAAGATTTTGAATGTTGGAATTCGCATTGAAGGAAGTATTTTAGGAAACGATGTCGAAGTTGTCGAAGGAAATTCCCGGCCGCGCGTGCATCGTTTTATGATTGGCGATCAAAGTAGAATAGAAGTTGTATAAAATTAACTAAGGTGAAAGAAATTTATGGCAAATAATGATTCTGCAAAAATGATGGATAAAATTGTATCCCTGGCAAAGCGGAGAGGTTTTGTTTTTCAATCGAGTGAGATTTATGGCGGGTTGAATGGATGTTGGGATTACGGTCCAATGGGAGTTGAAATGCTCAATAATATTAAGCATGAATGGTGGAAGAGCATGACGTATCGGGAAAATATCGAAGGAGTCGATGCGGCGATTCTCATGCATCCACGCGTGTGGGAAGCCTCTGGACATGTCGAGAATTTTACCGATCCAATGGTGGACTGCAAACAATGCAAAGCTCGCTACCGCCTCGATGTTCTCTTTGATGACTTATCGCTTAAAAAGAAAAAAGAAATTTTGCGTGAAATGTATCCTGAACAATATGCGGGACAGCAAAAAGACGAAGTCATTGAGGAAGCATTTGCAAAGCTCATTGCAACCGATCAACAGGCAAGCGCTCTTGTGCCGAAAATTCAATGTCCAAATTGTGGAAGCAAAGGCTCTTTTACGGATGCGCGTAAATTTAATCTTATGTTCAAAACATTTGTAGGACCGGTTGAAGATGTGTCGGCGGTAGTGTACTTAAGGCCTGAAACTGCTCAGGGTATTTTTGTGGAATTCCTTAACGTGCAAACAGCTTCACGTCAAAAAATTCCTTTTGGTATTGCACAAATCGGGAAAGCATTCAGGAATGAAATCAACACGAAAAATTTTCTTTTCCGCACTCGAGAGTTCGAACAAATGGAAATGGAATTTTTTGTAAAGCCAGGTACGGATGATCAACATTTTGAATATTGGCGTGGCGAACGTATGCAATGGTACGTTGATTTAGGAATGAAGAGAGAGAAGCTTCAGTGGCATCAACATCCAAAAGATAAACTTGCCCATTATGCAAAAGATGCGTACGACATCGAGTACCTCTTTCCATTTGGATGGGGTGAAATAGAAGGAGTTCACAACCGAACGGACTATGATTTATCCCGCCACGAACAATACTCAGGGAAATCAATGAAGTATTTCGACGAGGAAACAAAAGAGAAATACACTCCGTACGTTATCGAAACATCTTCTGGCGCGAGCCGTTCATTCATGGCGTTTCTTATCGATGCGTACCATGAAGAAGATGCGCCAACGGCAGAGGGCACAATGGAGACACGCACAGTACTAAAATTGCATCCAAAACTTGCACCGAACAAAATTGCAATTTTCCCTTTGGTGAATAGAGATGGAATGCCAGAATTAGCAAAGAAGATCGAAGCCGAACTTCGTCCTCACTTCCGAGTGTTTTACGACGACAGCGGCGCTGTCGGAAGGCGCTATCGCCGTCAGGATGAAATTGGCACTCCGTTCTGCGTTACAGTTGATTCACAAACACTTCAGGATGAAACTGTTACTGTTCGTGATCGAGATACAATGACGCAAGAACGAGTTGGAGCGTCGAAACTTCGTGAGTACTTTGCTGCAAAATTTATTTGAATAAAGAGTCTTATCTGAACAGTAAACCAAAATTATCGCCAATGAAATCATCATTGCCTATTCTTATTCTCGTTTTACTATTTTGTGAAATAGTGGCATTTCAGCCTCTTCAAGCTCAGTGGCCCTCTGATCCAGAAATTGATCAACGGGTTCAACAAGGCGTTGACCATATTTATAACTTTGAATTCGAACAAGCGGATAGTGTTTTTACTGAAGTGATCCGTATTCGTCCTGAACATCCCGTTGGATATTTTTTCCGTGCAATGATTCAGTGGGAACGAATTGCATGCAACTTCGATGATGAGTCTCAGGATGAAAAGTTCTATAAGTTGCTCGATGTTGTGATAAAAATGTGCGATGAACGATTGAAGCGCGATCCTAACGATGTTACGGCGATGTTTTTTAAGGGAGGATCTGTAGGGTTCCGGGGCAGATTGCGCGCAAACAGAGGAAAATGGATTGCAGCTGCGGACGATGGCTTAATTGCTTTACCGCTCATTCGGAAAGCCTACGCAATCGATTCGAATAATACTGATGTTCTCCTCGGTATTGGAATTTACAATTACTACGCTGCCGTTGTTCCAGAAAATTATCCTTATGTAAAGCCAGTCCTTCTCCTTTTTCCTTCCGGAGATAGGAAAAAAGGACTTGAGCAACTTCGTATTGCATCGGAAAAAGCAAGGTATGCTCACGTCGAGTCCGCTTACTTCTTGATGCAGAATTATATTATGTTCGAGAAGGAATATGGAAAGGCGCTTGAAATTGCCCGACGTCTTTATTTGAAGTATCCTAAAAATTCTATATTCCATTGTTACTATGGTCGCTCGCTTGTTGCAACAGGGTATCTTACTGAAGCGCAAAATGTGTATAAGGAAGTTGAACGGCGCTATACGAATAAACAAAGAGGCTACAATACTTACGATGCACGTGAAGCATATTATTATCTTGGTAAAATTGAATTCCTTGCAGGACGATACTCGAGTGCATTAAGTTATTTATACAAATGCGATGAGCTGAGCCGAACATTAGATAAAGATGGAGCTTCTGGTTATATGTCGCTTGCCAATCTGATGATCGGAATGATTTACGATGATCAAGGAAAACGGCAGTATGCGCTTGCCCAATACAAAAAAGTGTTGGATATGAAAGATTTTGACAGCGCTCATAAAGATGCTAAACGTTACATCGAATCTCCGTATGCTCGCAATAGATAAAATCAAATTTCGAATCTTATAAGATAAAGAAAGATGGTAGCTTCGATACGGACTGCCGTCATACTCAGCCACAGCCAGGAAATCGGTTGCAGAGGTGTCGTAAGGCGTATCGAAGCCACCAGTTACAAAATTCCACTTTCGTAGAGCAGTGAGCGGCGTTCGAATGCTTTTTTGCTTCCTTTCTTTTTCCGATTTTTTTAAATTCTTCAACTTTTACTAATCTATATTGAAAGATTCATACGTAAAGCCCTAATTTTTCTCATCCCTGCCTTCTTGATAATCTCGTGAAACTTGCTTTCTTACCAATAGATGTTTGGATGGAA
>DAOOUW010000068.1:0-6716 GCA_035390885.1 Bacteroidota bacterium
CCTTCTTGATAATCTCGTGAAACTTGCTTTCTTACCAATAGATGTTTGGATGGAAAATAACAAAGGAGGAACAATGTTATGGAAGTTTTGCTTGGTATAATTTTACTCTGTTGCATTCTTTATGTACTGTTTGAGTATAGAGTTCGTCGTCCAGAAGTTATTGTACTTTATGAATCGAATGGAAAAATTGGAATTCGGAGAGGCTCGTTCTATCCACGTCATTTCAGTCTTGCATTAAAACGAACGACACAGCCAATTCAATTAACCGTTGATGGAACGGCGGCTGGGAATTTAGGCGTTCGCGTCAAACTCATTGGTTCTGTAGCGCCATCGCTGGAAAATATTCAGGCTCTGATTCGAGTGGGGGGATGGAATGGCGATGCAGTTTCTCGCGCTGCGGAAGAAGTGCAGATTGTGTTACAGGGTTTGGTGAAAGAGTACACAGAGCGTAACGATATAAACTCACTTTCATCGCAGGCGCTTCTTGAATATTTGCTCTCGAAGTGTTCGATAACGAAAGAGAAGTTTGGAGTTGAACTTATTTCGCTTGTTGTCCAATCCCTTGAGCCGACAGATTCGCAGATTGCAGAAGCTCTTCGTCAGCAGGAACAAGCTCGCATCCTCGAAAAGACTGAACGCTTGAACAACGAAGCACGCACGGCAGCAGCAAAAGCAAAATTCAAAGCTGATGAGGAAATTGCAGAAATGGAACATGCGCTCGAGATGAAAAAAGCAGAATTGAAGGCAAAGCAACTTGAGCAGGAATCTGCAATTGCATATAAACAATTGAAAGATGAATTGGAACGGAATCGGATGCGATTGGCGTTCGAGCGTGAAGAACTTGAAATGCTGAAGAGCAGTCCAGAGCTCTTGATGCTTACTCCACAGGCAGCTCGCCTTGCAGAGGCAAGTCAAAATCTAAAGAATGCTCGCACTGTCATTTCGTTGACTCCGCAGGATCTTTCTCGAGGCGCAGAACTGCTTACGATGTTTCAAACATTGCTCACTAAAGCAATGGAGCAAAAGCATACTCAGAGAGAGAAAAAATAAATAACATCGAGTTTTCACATCGCCAAGAATTCGAAGTAGAGAATTTATCGAAAAGGCATGCTTTCCATGCAAAGCAATTTATTAGAATATTTTCGTTTGAAGCCGGTGAAAGCGGCGCGTGTTTCAGAAATTAGCGAAACAACCGCAGCGGCGGCGATAGAGGCATCGGAGCGCGTCAACTTTCATATTGGGAATCCATTGCAAGATTCGCGCCTTTCATCTGCAATGGCTCGCATTGCTCTCGGAATAGATGTTCAGCGAACTGAACTCAACGACGGCAATCCCGATGCCATTCTTAACTATTTAGGATGGGATGCCGCTGAGAAACCCAAATTGGAATTTCTACTCAAGACGATACAGAGAAGTTCGCCGTATATGCCGCGAGGAGGATATTCTCGAAAGAATCCTCATGCGCTTATCAAAGCCTTGTGCGACTGGTTAGAGAACCAACAGGAAGCGCTGCAGTACGATACGGGAGAACAATCAGGACAGCGAGAAATTATTCTGGCGTCCGGTGGAATCCATGAGGCGCTCCGCATATTTCTCTTTGCTCTCTCTGAATACATCGAACATGCTCCAGCGCGTGTACTGCTCTATCGTTGTGAGATAAGCTCATCGCTCCATGCTCTTCCCAATTTGCTTTTTGAAACATTGGATAGTCAGGAAGCAATTGCGCGTGAGCAAATTCTTACAATTACCAAAACCGCTCATCCGGTTCCAACGGTAGTTATTATTGGTGAATTGCTTTCCGAAGAAACCCGTCGAATGTTCAGAACGATAAGTATCGAATATCCGCTATTTTTTGTTGAAGTGAATGACGCTCCCAATCATCTTTCGCTTGCACGTGAAGCAAAGCTCGTTGATAGAGCGCTTCGATTCTTGACGCCGAAAATATTTTCGCCGTCTCTAAAAAATGGATCGATTACTTTTATTCTAGGGAATGCAGATTTTCTTAATGTCATCGAAAATGTGCATTTCAACCTGAAGGGTTCGCCATCTGCTTCGGAAGTGGAATTACTTCTTTATCTCCTCGATTATAGAAAGCAAAACGAACAGCAAACTTATTCTACTGAAATCGAAGTGAAACCTTCATTCGAAGGATTAGGATTAACTCGAGTTGCAGAAAATCGGATTCCAGTTATTTCGCAATCAATCGAAGAAAGACTTTCTTCCTTTATTTCCTCATTCGAAGAGAAGGTCGAGAAAACAATTACGTCGGTGGAGAATGTTGTAGCGCGCTTATCAGATCGAATTTCTCACGCAAGGATTGCAAACGACTACGATGAATTTTCTCAATGTGATACACTGGGAATGCTCGATGATTTTGCAAATCACTTCGACGATTCTGAATGGTTGCGTTCGCTCCAGCAAAGTTTTTTAAATGCTTTCCTTAAACATCAACCACAGTATACTCGTTCTTCTTGTGTGGTTGTGAGTGGCTCATCGAGAACTGCATTGGGACTATTAGGCTTCCACTGCGGAATCAAAGAAGTGGTGATACCGGATTTAAGCTGGTCGTATGAACAATGTTTTCCAATTGTCCATGCAGTTCCTTTGACAAAAAATTTTGAGCTCGATGTTCCTGCAATAATCGAAAAACTGCAGGAGTTCATCCGCAGAGATGAGTTGTGGAAACAGAGAGGCGCATTAGTAATCAATAATCCACATAATGCAACAGGAAGAATCTTCAATGAGGCATCGGTGCGAGAGCTACTTACATTTTGTTTACAGAATGGAATTACAGTTATCGATGATCTTTCGTATCAAAATGTTGCGCCTGTTCCAGACTTGCCGATTATAAAAACAGTGCGACAACTTGCCTCGGAATTAGTTCTGACTGGCGCCATTACAGAAGAACAATCGAAAAGCGTTATCACGATTCATTCGATGTCGAAAACCGATTGCCTTGCCGGCGCTCGACTTGCCGTTGCAGAAATTCGTGATGAAAAATTATTCCATACATTTCAAGAACTCAATTCCCGTATTCAACCGAACTACAATGCAATTTTCCTTTGCTATTTGTTCTATCGAAATAAAAAAGAGGAAGTGGAAGCCTACTGGCGATTGCGGAATACGATATTCTATGAGCGAATCCAATCACTGTTGAGCGCTGCTGCTCAACTTCCCGCAGATCGAAATCCGTTTAATCTTTCTATTCTTCCACCAACAGGAAGTATGTATCCGCTTCTTCGAATTGGGATATTGCCCTCGGGGCTTTCTCTGGATTGGCTTGCTTCGAATCTGGCGCGACGAGGAATCGGAATGCTGCCGCTTGTTACGTTTGCGCGCACTGAGGAAGGATATGAAATAGGGAGGACGACATTCCGATTGACTCTCGGCGGAGTTGATGGCGCTGACGCGCTATTCCATAAAACACGTACCGTCCTCATTCATTTGAATAGACTTATTAAGGATGAAGCTGCAAAGTATAACCGAAAACAATTGCCGCTCCATCGAACGCCCGCTGAAAGCAGTAAAACGAGAGAGCTTACACAACTTTGGAATCACAGCGCTAAGGGAATTGTTGAATGGTGTTCCCGCAGCAACGTTTTGCATGAAATTTCAAATATTGTTCAGTTAGATTCGACGAAATTGCATCGTGAATTTCTTGAAAACTATATTCCTGAGAGACTTGACCATTTTCGTGTGCGATTACTCGATCGGTCGAAACTCCATGAAGAGCTTGTTGCCCAAACACTCAACGATGGTGGAAAGAGTTTATCGGAACGTCTCGATCATGAGTTGATGAAAGATTCTCTCCAGCGCCGAATTCAGTCGTTCAAGCTTCGTACCCATGATCGCACTGTTCATCCAACACAAATGTACTCTCTGCGAGCAGAATTGGCGCTCGATGAGCTTATCGATTCGATTCTTTTTAAGAAAAATATTCCTGACACACTTCTTCAGAAAATTGGTAATGAATTGATTCGAGAATATCTTGGTCTATCGGTGCCAATAACTTCTCGTGATGAAGCTGTCGAGATTTTACTCGACCTTGCAACTTTAATACGCGGCGAATGCTTTGCCGACCTTTACTCTGAGGAACAAATTCCAACGCTGCTTTCTTTTTGGAGTGATTGGGATGGAAGTAATAGACCGTCTGGGCAAGGACACAGACTCGTTGCATCCATCGTCATGGATAACGTACGTCGTATGGCGCAAATTCTGAATCACCTGCGACTTGCTAATCCTGCTGTCGCGCTGGATTCGGAATTGGTTCTTGAGCTGGAACGATTGTCGAGTCGAAACCGACGATTTACAGAACTCCTCGATGAAATCATGATTCTCACGCAGCAGCTCGAACGTCGGTACAAAGGAATTTTGCCGTTTGCTTTGCCTACGACTCCGCTTCAAAAATTTGCAACGTCGTTACACTTACGTCGGGACCCGGTCAAAGCGCTCTGGCAGCACAATGATAGGTATGAAAGGAAGATGCTCGAGCTCCGAGCACAACGGAGAAGAATGCTCGAGTACTATTTTAACCTGAATAAAAAATTGCGGAAGCAACTCCATACATGCATTCCCGAACTTATTGCAGCTCGTACAGCAGAGCCATTGTTGCATGAACTTGTCGAGTATCGGGATATTTTACAGCGAACAATTATTACACCTCGCATTCAAGAGGGAATGATTACTGCTCGCGATCAATTCGCTGTTGATACGACTGTCTACAACGTTTTCGAGATCAATGCGATAAGCGGTAAATATGGAAATCCGGGAATGGTGCTGGCATTACAAATAAGTCTTTCCACAAAACCAGAAGCGCTTATTTCGTTGGAAAGAAAATTACACGCACGATGGGAACAAACCCATCGAGAGGAACCTTCCGTAGAGTTGCCTTCTGTATGGGCAATTCCACTTTTTGAGGATGTAAAATCTGTGCAAGGCATTCGTTCGTACCTTGATCTTGTGTGGGATTATGCGACACAAAGCCGTCAGAGCGATCAGACGCCGCAAGAACGGTTTACTGAAATTATTTGCGAGATATTTATTGCAGGTTCTGATTTAAGTCAACAAATTGGACAGGCTCCCGCAGCATCATTTTACTTAAAAGCAAAATACGATCTTCACGTATGGCTGGCTGACCATGGAATTACAGAAGAAGTACGAATTAAACTTGGAAGCGGCGAGCCAATGCAGCGTCAGGGAGGATACTATTCGGAATTTGCCGGTCAGCCGGCATTTCTCTATTCAAATTGGAATAACAAGCGAATCGAAAATTTATTGCCGCCACCAACTCGAAAAAGTACATCCTACGCAGTAACTCCTTTGCTCGGAATATTCTCGGGCGGCGACCTGAGAACATTTCAAAGTAATCTTTCCGAACGATTGCGTTACCTTCCAGTTCAAAATTATGTTGATGTACTCTACCATGTGAAAGAATCACAGGAACAGCATCGAAGCGATCTTGTGCGAGCTTTGGAAAGTATCATCGAAACGCGGTTGAAGAAGAATTCTCGTACAAGTCAAGAACTTGAACGATTGACCGGCGGATCGACGGATTCGGTGTATGAAAATTTCTTGAAGGAGCTTACGGAAAACTTCCGGCAAATACTCTATGGAAAAGATGAAGATGTTGTTGGTATCCATGTGATTTCCTACTTCATCGGACGCACAATCCCGCAATTGCGCGATCGACCGACAAGTAGAGCTCTTTCTGGCGTTGCGGCCGACCGTGGACAAAAAATTTTGGAACATATTGCAGAGACGATTCCTTTTGCAAAACATGGAAGCCTTTTGAGAGCTATTGCTCATAATCAGGCTCAGACGGCTATTTTAGGAATAAACCAGCTCACAACAGGATTGTTCCGTGCGTTGCATCGCTTCGAAATTTCTTTTGAACTTGGAGAGCAGGAATCTATTATTACAGAACGGATTCTTCCAAATCTTCCGGTCTATGAAATTCTCAGTTCACTCCGTATGTACCACGATCGCTCTGGACAATTTTTACGAGAAGTGGAAACAGCATTTCCTGCGGGCAATTCGGCGTTTGTTGCATTGCGCGAGGATTTTGATGCGATGGCTCGATACATTCCCTTATTTCAAAAGGAACTTGTTCGCAGGCATGGATTGGACAGCAATGATTTCTTTTCCGATGGCGTTTTCCTTCAAGAGCTTTTGCCAACGCTACGACCCGATTTAGCAGTTCTTCTACAGAAAAATCTTTTTAACGCTTCGTACGAAGAACTTGTAAACAATATTGATGGCTCTATTCCAATCGAATGGGAAAAGGGTGTTCGTCATTTCCTTGATATTCCTGTGCGAATTTTTCAATGGCGAAAAAAGATATGGGATATCATCGGCGATTCTGTTTATCAGAGAGTACAAAGTTTTTCGGAACTTGCAACAGCGCTCTATTCATTTTCATCAGCGCATTCATTTGAAGCTACTCCAGTGGCGAGTCGCGAACGAAAACTTTCGCCAGCGCTTGCAGATTTCTTCAGGACGGCTCATGCAGAAGATGAAATGCGGAATTTCCTTGTTGGCGCTATTGAGTATCTTAGCTCTTTTACTGAAGGAAATATAGAAATGCCTGTGAGCATTGTTCGTGCAATGAATGATATTGAGCGATTAGCGCAAATAGAAGAACAAACACTCTCACCACAAAAGCAGGATGAGCTTCGTTACTATCTTCTTCAGATTGCTCGATTAGCTGGAGAAAATGG
>DAOOUW010000069.1:0-5201 GCA_035390885.1 Bacteroidota bacterium
CAAGGTTCGTGCGGGTTCGATTCCCGCCCTCGGCACTAAATTTTTCAAGTTTCTACTTATTCCAAATCCATTATAATCACAAATAAAATTTCATTTCCGTTTCCTCATAATCCCAATTTATCCATTAGAAATTTGAAGAGACGTACCTAAAAGTTCTCGACATTTTGTTTGGTATATAATTGGTACAATGGAATAAGAATTTGTATACTCAAAGCGGAAATTTATCTTAGCCCAGATTATGCAATCAAAGATAGTTGTCAAAGTGTAAAGAAAAGTAAAGTAAAATAGGAGTTAAGAGAAGTAACGGAAATGGTGGCTTCGATACGGACTGTCGTCCTACTCAGCCACCGTCAGGGAATCGGTTTTCGAGTAGCAGTAAGGCGTATCAAGCCAACAATCTTTGCGGGTTTCTAATGAATAATCTGGGTTTAATGGAATTCTAAGAGGATGAGGCGCCGAGCGGATTCGAACCGCTGCATAAAGGTTTTGCAGACCTCTCCCTTACCACTTGGGTACGGCGCCATTACTTTTGAAAGAAAAACCCTACTATCTTTTTGCAAGACTGATAGCAGGGTATCGAAGAGAGCGGGAAACGGGATTCGAACCCGCGACATCAACCTTGGCAAGGTTGCGCTCTACCAACTGAGCTATTCCCGCATGACAATTGTAAATATACCAAAAACTGCCTCACATCGCAAGTGCATTGAACAAACTTTTGTGCGTATTATTCAGCTTTCAAAACCAGCACCCAGTCGTTTCCGGGCATAGGCTCATCAGGCGGAGTAAAACTATGCACTCCTTCATTTTTATAAGTTCCAATGTATAAGTCAACACCGATTCGGGGATTGAACCAGGAGGCAACAAGACGGTCCCCTTGAATATTTCCTAACCGAATTGAAAATGGATTACCAGTATATGTATAGACAAGAAGAAAATCCTTCCCACGCGATACAATTACATATTGGTATCGCGAGCCGTTTCGAGAAACCAGTAATGATTGATCGTGTTTCCGTTCGAAGAATTTATTATCACAAATCAACTTTTTAAGATAGCTCATTTGCACTGCGCCTTCTGCATCAAGAGCATCGAACCAAAATTCACGAACTCCGTACGCGCCTTTTCCAGCATCAGAAGGACTGTAGAATTGCATTACGGCGTTATTGCCATAGGAAAATCCGCATGCTCCTGCAAGCGCCGACCAATAAGCATAACGACGAACATCGGAAGCAGTCCAGCGAGGTTGAGTCGTGTCGTGCAATCCTTGCGGAATATTTTCATACGAAGGTTCGCCATCGAGCGTGGGCTTCGAAGGTTCTTTATTAAAATCAATGTCAACGTACTTCCAATTATCTTCTCCAAATCCTTTTGGATCTTGATCGTACCGGCGATGTCCAGACTGAAACATATTGAAATCCAACCAAGGCGAAGTATGGAACCACGTCGAGGATTGCGTCCGTCCATAAGGATGAAAAGTAATGAGATGCGTTGAATCATATTGGCGCAAAGTTGTGCCAATTGCATTCCACACTTCCTGATGGACATTCCCTTGGATATCGCCGCCATTGATCCAGATAATATTTGGTTTATCCCGGTAACGTTCAGCAAGCCAGCGTGCATAGAGTTCGGCTTTTGTTTTATCGACTATTTTATTCTTTACATTATTCCCCCACACAGGCGCCATCCCAACAAACATTCCTTTCTCCTGAGCTGTGGCAACGATGTAATCAACGTGATCCCAGTAGTCATACTGAACTGGATCGTCAGGGTCATTTCCTTCTGTAACTATAGGCTTCGATGGATCGTTATTTCTGCAGGCAGTATCGCCATAGACATTCACCGGCGGAAACTTGTGAAGCAAACTCATTTGAATTACCGTAAATCCCTTTTGCCTGCGATTCTCGAGATAACGCTCCACTTCTTCACGCGTCAATTTTGTGCATAAGAGCCAGCCAGTATCGCCAAGGTAAAAGAATGGTTCGCCGTTTTCGAATTGAAGAGAATGCCCACTTTCAGAAATTGTTAGTCTGCCATTATCCCATACATTACCGTATTCTTGACCATTTAGATTATTGCAGAAAAAAAGTGAAACGCAGAATGATACACAGATCGTTCTTTTTGAGAGCATTACGCACCTGAAAATAATTGTGTAAAAATACGTCGGACAATTTCACTGTAGCGCAAATTTATTTTAGCAGAAATGAACTTCACTGAGCGCATTCTTAAACGCAAGTTATTGGACTACAAAATTCCGCTCACGCTCTACAGCATTTCCCATGCGATCGCTCGCGCAGATCACAAGCGAATGTTTCCCAGTCCGTAGAGTAATTCCTTCAGAAAAAAATACATATTTGCGATACGGATCGTACTCTGGTATAATTGGCTCGCCATCGAGCGTAACGCGTATCGTTTCCTCATCGACTCCAGCAACGTCATCAGAGATACGAAATGAAAAACGCAAGGATTGCCTCGATGCTTTTATGGAAATATTCGATAGGGCTGGCGGCATATCATCCTTTTGTAAAAACACATCTCCCAAAAAATGTTGAAGCTCGCCTTTTAAAACATTCTTTCCAGACGGCGTACGCCAATCGAGCAATTTCGTTCCCCGAAGAGTCGTGTGGAATAAGCCTACTCGTGAGTTCTGCAAAGAATCTGGAATAAAAACTTCTACTCCAACTTTTTTATCCAGCAAAACAATATCCGGCTGAAACGAAAAACCCATTGGCATTGAATCGATTTTACAATAGAATGTCCGATGCACTCCATTCGGCGGAAAAAAGAACGATGCTCCAAGATGCGATGTATGAACTCTGGCGCCTTTTTCTTTCACTATTGGAATAAGAACCATTCCCATCGTCGTGGAAACATTTCTTGTGCTATTTACATCGCCAACAGCTTCTAAATATATCAAACCGCCATCATTGCGTTGAAGACCAATTGTACCAACATAACTTCGAGATCCATCAGCCAAAATATCAATCGGAACACGACGATGTGTACTCGTAAACCAAACAGTTGGACGATTCGAAAATGGAAGATATGAATCAATTTGAACAAGCAGATAATCGGGCTTTAGTTGCGCTGATAGATCGATGGAGCTTGTAGTAGCGCCAACTTGCGAAAATGAAATTTCATATTCTGGGATAGACTCTTCTTCGGCATCCAATGGCGCTGGTTGAGAAAAGTTCTCTGATAAAGTCGGAAAAGAATTATCCGACAAAGTTTTAATGGCAAACGTTACTACCGATGAGTTCTGACTCTCATCATAAGCGTAAATTTTTACCTTATGAGAACCTGAAGTCAACAGTGAGGTATTGATGATTCCACTTCCTGCTGGTCGTCGTGCATAGAGCGGTAAGCGATTTCCGGGTTCGACATAAAGCCTTTGAAAATACTGTTTTCCATTGCTTATCAAAGAATAATCATAGTGCAAAGCAATTTGCTGGTAGTCGGCGTCCGGAATTCGTTTAATCTCCAATTGGAATGTTAGAGAATCATCTAAATAGCATTGAAGACGCTTGCACTGATTCCGATAACCTCCGTAACGATATTGATCTGAGGCATGGACGCTCAAGCCGACGCAACCACGCACTTCGATTGCTTTCGAAATACTATATTCGCCTGAAGATTTTTTTACAACATCAATGACTAACGGTTGATGCGATCCATTCACCGTTGAATTTTCAGTCAGCGGCGTTAAGGCAATACTGCGAAACTGCGGCGCTTGGTCATCGTGTAGGAGTGATGCAATATCCGGGAATAGCAACGGATCAACAGGATTTTGATTTTCATCGAGAATCTCAAAATGAAGATGTTCGTCGCCAGCTCCTGTGTTCCCCGTATAAGCAATTAACTCGCCTTGTTGAACAAAAATTTCATTTTCTTGCAATTCGATATCGACAGGATACACGCCTTTTTTCTTTTGAGCATTCCGAATAACAGTTTCAATCTTTCTGTTAAATCTACTTAAATGAGCATAACGAGTATAAAAGCCATCGGGATGACGGAGCAAAATCATCTTCCCATATCCATACGGAGAAACGCTCACGAGCGCTACCGAACCTTCTCGCGACGCATACACCGGTAATCCTATCTTTCCAAAAGTGGAAATATCAATACCGGAATGAAAGTGCGTTTGTCGAAAATCTCCAAAAGAAGATGTCATAGGAAGATTCCGTTGCGTGGGCCAGCGGTATAAAGCCCGATCCGTTCTGAGCGTATCGAACTGTTCATAACGACGTTCAACTTCTGGAGGAATCGAACGATCAGGAAGAGTCGTGCTATGTTCTAGGTTTAAATTCCAAATTAAAAATAACGATACGATATTTGACACAGGTAAAATCATACTACTTTATGCCTGATGCGATACATCCTGTTGTAATTGTTGAGCGACTTTTGCTGCATTACGTTCTGCAAGACGTTGAAAAATTTCCCGTGCAAGTTCTAAGTACGCTTGTGTGCCTTTTGAATTTGCATTAAAGAGTATCCCCGGTTTACCGTAGAAAGAAGCTTCATTGAGCTGAGTACTGCGAGGAATATGAGTCTGCAATAGGCATTTTCTGAAACGCTGCTGCAATTCATAGTCGGTAATTTCTGTGGCTTTGGTATGCGGCTCGTACATTGTTTGGACAATGCCTTCGATAAAGAGAGATTTGTTCGAAGTCGTACGAATCCATTCAAGATACTGCAAAAGTTTTTCGATCCCTTCGAGTGAAAAATATCCAGCGCGAATGGGAATCAGTACGGACGTTGCACACAACAATGCAGCCGTTGTAAGTCCATGCGAGACTGGCGGAGTATCAAGAATAATGAAATCATAGTACGATGTAACAGACTGAAGAATATTCCGTAACAAGGTTTTATTTTCCGCTAATCGCAGCAGCCTCTCTTCCCTTTGAATTGTTCCTACATTAGCAGGAATGAAATCGAGGAACGGCAACTCAGTACGATGGATAACTTGCGAGAGGGAATGCACATAGTTATAAACTTCGTACAATCCACCTTTAATTTTATCCTGAGTAAAACCGAGCGCAAGAGCACAAGCGCCAAACGTATCAGTATCAATGAGCAGAGTGCGTTTCTCAAATACAGCAAAGCTTGCAGCTAAATTTACGGCGGTCGTGGTTTTTCCAACGCCTCCTTTTGGAATCGCTATGCAAATAATTTCCGCCATATTTTTTATTTATGATTTAAGATAAAAT
>DAOOUW010000069.1:5301-6609 GCA_035390885.1 Bacteroidota bacterium
TCAGGAATTTCTTCAATCGGTACAAATTCCGAAACTGGCGCCGAAGTGTCAAAACCTTTTGCTAATGCCCACGGCAAGCCTTTTTGTTTTGCTTCGAGTTGAAGGTCGCGCATCGTCATATCAAGTCCGACTCCACAGCCGGCAACATAATTACGTGCAAGTTTTAACGGAATATTTTTGCCAGTTTTCCCAATAAGAACTACAAGTTCTACTTCGTGTTGGACATTCTTTGAAATCTGCGGCAAAACCACAGTGCCCTCATTCGGCAAAATGGCTGTAGAAGGTTTTAAGAAAATTACTGGCGATTGTGGAACTTCAAAATTCATTTCCTTTGCATGTTCGATATAATTCTGCCCAATACAGAGGATTTTTCCAACATCAATTGGTACATCGGAATTCTTCATCAAAACATTTTTCATACGCTTCCTTTATTCTTTTGAAGTAATATACAGAAGCCACGAACGAATGGCAACAGAACAATGAGCAAGCATCGCTTTGCACTCGAGCCTTTTTTCTCCATCGTGAAAAAATTTGCATAAAATAACTTCTTTGTATCTTATTCTATCCTCCAGCTTTTTTACAAAAAAAAGACGATATTCGATATGATATTTTTTCATGTTCAACTTTTAGAAGTCAAATCTATGTATTACAAAAATCAAGGTGATGATATGAACACATTCTTCAAGTGGGCAATTCCTGTCGTCGGAATTGCACTAGCGGCATCAACACAATCGAATGCTCAGGAAAGAGATCGCACGAAGATTCCAGAGAAGTATAAATGGAATCTCGCTGACCTCTATCCAACGGACAATGACTGGCGCAATGCAAAAGATACCTTAAAAGTCAGTCTCCCAAAAATTTCACAATACACCGGTACGCTCGGTACATCGGCAGAACAATTATACCAATGCCTCAATCTTGTTTCACAAATTTCAAAAGAATTAGAACGCTTATATACTTACGCTTCGATGGGTTTAGACCAGGATACGCGTGTTCAAACTTACTTAGGAATGCAACAGGAAATGACCCAGATTTTTGCTGAGTTCAGCGCTCGCGCTTCATTCATCGAGCCTGAGATTCTTCGTATCGAACCAGCATCGATCGAACAATTCCTAAAACAAAAATCAGAGCTTGGCGTCTACAAACATTATCTCTACGATATTCTACGGCGCAAAGCACACACAGGCACTGAAGGCGAAGAACGTATTATTGCCGAGGCTGGACTCATGGCTGACGCGCCAGAAACAATTTACAGCATCTTTGCCAATGCAGATTTTCCATATCCCGATGTTACTCTTAGCGATGGGT
>DAOOUW010000070.1:0-3102 GCA_035390885.1 Bacteroidota bacterium
GAGTATCGGCACGCCAAAAAGTCCGGGCACTAAAGTGTTTGCACTTGCAGGAAAAATCAATCGCACAGGATTGATAGAAGTTCCGATGGGAATTCCACTCCGAAAAGTTATTTTTGATATTGGCGGCGGAACTCCGGAAGGCAGTGAATTCAAAGCTGCTCAAACAGGCGGTCCTTCTGGCGGATGTATTCCAAAGGAACACATTGATTTACCAATTGATTATGAATCGCTTCAAACGGTCGGCTCTATTATGGGAAGCGGTGGATTGATTGTAATGGATAGTACTTCCGATATGGTGGACGTTGCGAAGTTCTTTATGGAATTTTGTATGGATGAATCATGCGGAAAATGTATTCCGTGTCGCGTTGGCACTAAACATATTTATATGATGCTTGATAAAATTGTGAAGGGCGAAGCAACGGAAGATGATTTTCAGCTCTTGCAAGAACTCTGTGTTATGGTAAAAGAATCGAGCCTCTGCGGCTTAGGTCAATCTGCTCCAAATCCAGTGCTTTCGACAATACGATTCTTCCGTGAAGAGTATACAAAAAAATTGAAGCCAGCCACTTGCTATGAATGTGGAAGTGGTCAATCAACAGTTTTGCAAAATGAATCGAAGTGAGGTATATCTATGAGTGTAATAACTTTTACAATGGACGATGTTCAGTATAGCGCTCACGAAGGCGATACAATCCTCAAAGTAGCGCGTGACAACGGAGTTCACATTCCAACGCTTTGTTTCCTCGAAGGGCTCTCTGCAGTCGGAGCTTGTCGGTTGTGCCTTGTTGAAGTCGAAGGCTCGCCGAAGCTTTTTCCAGCCTGCACAACAAAACCGACTGAAGGAATGGTCGTTCGAACTCAAACAGAACGATTGAAAAAATATAGAAAAATGATTGTTGAACTCCTTGCTTCGGAAGGTAATCATCACTGTGCTGTTTGTGTCGTCAATGGGCATTGTGAGCTTCAAGACCTCGCGTACGAAGTCGGACTCGATCACGTACGCTTCCCGTACTTATTCCCGAACAAGTCGCTCGATGCTACGCACAAAGAATTTGTTATGGATCATAACCGATGTGTCCTGTGTACACGTTGCGTACGTGTCTGTCATGAAGTTGAAGGAGCGCATGTGTGGGATATTGCCAATCGTGGAATCAATTGTGAAATCATTTCCGATATGAATACTCCCTGGGGTGAATCTCAATTGTGCACTTCCTGCGGCAAATGCGTAAGAGTTTGTCCGGTTGGAGCGCTTCTGGAAAAAGGCGCAACAGTTGGTGAACTTGAAAAACATCGAGGCTTTATTAAAGTGATAGTAACCGCAAGAAGTAAGCATGAATGGATTACTGTCGAAGACCAGGAAGAAGAATAACAATAAAAGAATGAGAGTAGAACTATGAAACCAAAAGTAGCAACAGTTTGGCTTGGCGGATGTTCAGGCTGCCATATGTCCTTTCTCGATCTCGATGAACGATTGATTGAGTTGGCGGATAAAATGGAGCTTGTATACTCGCCATTAGCTGATATTAAAGAATTTCCAACAGACGTTGATGTGGTTCTTGTTGAAGGCGCTGTAACAAATAACGAAAATGAGGAACTTGCGCACATTGTTCGCAAGCGTTCGAAGTTCGTTGTTTCCTTTGGCGATTGTGCAACTACTGGTAATGTTACTGCGATGAGAAATAAATTGACGCCTGAGGATATTTCGAAACGAGCCTACATTGAGCTTGCCGATAAGAATCCTCAGATTCCAAATGAGTATCAAACTATTGCACAGTTGCTCAAAACAGCTCGTCCATTGCACGAGGTAATTAAAGTCGATGCATGGCTCCACGGTTGCCCGCCAACTGCGGATCAAATTTGGTTTGCGGTAACATCATTGCTGGAAGGGAAAATTCCTGTATTACCTCCAGCATATTTACGCTACGGATAATCATTAGAGAAAGAATCGATGAGGTAAAAAATAATTATGTCAAAGACAATAACAATTTCTCCAGTAACTCGTATTGAAGGGCATGCAAAAATCACTATTCATCTGGATGATAAAGGAGATGTTGCAGATGCCCGATTCCATGTAAACGAATTCCGTGGATTCGAAAAGTTTGCAGAAGGTCGTCTGTTGTGGGAAATGCCAGGCATCACTTCTCGTATTTGCGGCATTTGTCCTGCAAGTCACCTTGTAACCTCCGCAAAGGCGGGAGATAGTATCCTTGCTGTCGAAATTCCGGAAACGGCAGAAAAACTTCGCAGACTCCTTACGCTTGCACAGTGGCTGCAATCCCATGCGTTGAGCTTCTTCCATCTTTCTTCTCCAGATTTCTTACTTGGCTTTGATTCCGATCCTGCAACTCGAAATGTTTTTGGATTGATTGCCGCAAACAAGGAGCTTGCGCGTCGTGGAATCAGACTCAGAAAATTTGGACAGGAAATAATTGAAATTCTGGGTGGAAGACGCATACACACTCCGTGGACGGTTCCAGGCGGCGTTCGTGAACCGCTTAATGAAGAGAAGCGGAATTCCATGCTCAATTGGATTCCAGAAGCAAAAGAAACGGTGCTTCTTGCACTCGATACTATTAAGCAAGTTCATAAAAAATATCAAAAAGAAATTCCTGAGTTTGGTAATTTCCGTTCACTCTTTGTTGGATTGGTTTCGGCAGATGGTGGAATGGAATACTACGATGGCACCATTCGTATTATGGATGGCGCAGGAAATTTAATTGCGGATAAAATCGATCCAAAGTCATACTTCGATTATTTTGGAGAAGCGGTCGAGCCGTGGTCGTATCTTAAATTCCCTTACTATAAACCATTAGATTATCCACAGGGAATGTATCGGGTAGGTCCGCTTGCACGCGTTAATATTTGCGATTACATCGAAACGCCTCTTGCCGAAGCTGAGCGAAAAGAATTCAAAAAATTAGGCGGTCGCGTCGGCGTTGTCAATAATTCTTTCTACTATCACTATGCACGCTGTATTGAAATGCTCTTTGCCGTGGAAAAAATCGAGCAACTCTTGCATGATCCTGCAATTGTCGGTGATAACATTCGCGCTCAAGCTGCAATCAACAGATTCGAGGGAATCGGTTGTTCGGAAGCGCCTCG
>DAOOUW010000070.1:3202-6321 GCA_035390885.1 Bacteroidota bacterium
TGGATAGAACCAGCAGTTGAAAAGGTCATCTCTTTGATTCAATCTTTCCTTTCATGAGAAAAGGACAATCGCTGTGATAAATTGCTTTATAGCATAATTCTATCTCAAGGATGCCAGAAGAGCAGGTGGCTGACTACATTGATTACAATAATACAAAACGATTGCATAGTTTATTATTTTACTTAACTCCGGATGATTTCTTGAACAACAGAATCACCGAGAAACTTACAATAAGAAATACTGAATTACGTTTAGCCCAACAAGCTCGTTATGAGGTGAAACATGCAGGATAATTATCCGAGTGGTTTTTCCCCTTACATAATTAACATGAAATTCCATTTCACACCGAACCAATACACTGTCGAAGCCGCTCTTCGGAAATAAATTCTTCTTACGATTCTATTCTTCACTATTTTATAGTTTTAATTTACGAATGTAATGGATGTACTCAGCAATGGCGGTCTCTTCGCGTTCGGCAATCGAAAAATTTTGAAGGACAGTATCAAAATCCGGGAAGAAAGTATCGCCATCAATGATAAATTTGAAATGAGTTAGATACAACTCATCAGCAAGAGGCAGCGTTGCTTTGTACACTTGTGCGCCGCCAGCAACGAAAACGCATTCTTCCTCGTGAAGTGCATTGAGAGCTTCATCGAGCGATGGATATGTTTCGATATCTGGAATAGAGTGAGAAGACAGGACAACTGTTCTGCGATCGGGGAGTGGCGAGCCGATTGATTCGTATGTTTTTCTTCCCATGAGTACAGGATGGTTAAGCGTTCGGAGGCGAAACCTTCGTAGATCTTCGGGAACATGCCACGGCAGTGTTCCATGATTTCCGATTACTTTATTTTGTGAAAGCGCTGCGATAAGAATGATTTGCATAGAGGGAAACGTACACTATTCCCATGGCGGGGTTATGTTGAGCCGTTTCAGCTTTTCGGTAATTTCGTCTCGTTCTTGATTCCTTTTTATTGGCTCACCAGCTGGTGGAAGAATGCCATATTCTCGGGCGAGGGAAAGCGCTTCTTCTTTTTCCCCGTGAAGAAGTTTTGAAACAAGCGCAGTTTCAAATTTAGAGAGTTCCAATCCTTCAAAAACATAATCCTGAAATGCCTGCCATGCATTTGGGCACCATCGTTTCACTATTTCATTGCCAATGACGGCGGCATACGAGCGAATCTCGAGCTGAGCATGGGATTCCATACGTAGTGTAAGGAAATGAAGTAAATTATGGAGATCGATTTTCCAATAAGCTTCAGTATAGGTGCTGAGCGGCAAATCTTTGCGCGCTTGCTCTCGGGCAACGCCAGCTTCAATTCTTTCATTGTAAATAGTTCGGGCAAGAGTCTGAAGCTCATTCTCGCGCTCAGATAAATGTTTTCCTATTTCCTCATCAACAAAACCTTCGCTTCCTTGCCTGTTGGATGTCGCCTGTGTCCGCCATTCATTCGGTTGTGTTCGATGAGCGGCATCGATAGCAATGGAGTAACGGGTCGAATACTCATTGACGCTTGCGGTGCGATGTCGAATCCACTGCCGCCAGCAATCCATAGGAACTCGAACATGAAATTTAATCTCGCACATTTCGAATGGCGTTGTGTGATGATGTCGCAGGAGGTAACGAATGAGCATCTGATCTTCCCGAAGCTTCTTCGTTCCTTTTCCGTACGACACTCGCGCCGCTTGTACAATCGATTCATCAGAACCCATATAGTCGATGACGCGAACAAATCCATCATCGAGCACATTAAATGGAACGCCGAGAATTTCGTCAAGAGCTGGTACAGATATACGTTCTAGTTTTTCAAACTCCATTAATGAAACCTTTCATTCAAAAAGCTAACCTAGAGAGCGTAGTTAAGTATTTTTGTAATAAGTTTTGCCGCTGTAATTTCGGGATACACAAGTCCTTTGATTGGAGTCAATCCTACAATTGAACAGCCGATGATTGTTCGCTTCTGAACGACTTTTCGGATGCATTGGAGGACTTGATCCCATAGTAAACCATAAGGTTGAGGCAAAGCAACAGCAGGCATAAGCGATGGGTCAAAAACACTGAGGTCAATATCAACGAACACTTGCTCAGTCAAGTTCTCAACGACATAGTCGTCCCAAACTTTCAGTAGTCTTGTGTAATCGCCGCGTCGGATATTATGAGCATAGAAAACGGGAATTTCTTTCTCGCGTATAACTTCCGCTTCATCTCTGGTCTGATATCGAATCCCAACTTGGACAAGATGAGTTGGGTCGAGAATTTCCAGAACTCTCGACATTGTCGAGGAAGAATTGTATGCGGTATCTCGATGTGATTTTTGGAGATCAGAGTATGCGCTGAAATGAAGGACGGAAAGTCGAGGAAAATATTTTGCATGGGCTGCAATTGCTGCAGAGGAAATACAATGAGAACCGCCCACAAGTACTACGAACTTTTGTAGTTGAAGCAATTCATAGACGACATTATAAACGTGTTCAATTGCCGCGGTGCTATGTTTTTTTTCAAAAGACAGAGGAGAAATTGTGGCAATGCCAATTTCTTTGTAGAGTTCTCGCTTTGTTTCTTCATCGAAGAGCGGTAGTTCTCTTGATGCTTTGAGAATTGCCGAAGTACCTGTGCTTTCCTTAATCTTATTATTCTCTTCGTACGGCGCTGGAACAATTGTTACACGCGAGGTTTCAAGCGACGAATAAAGTTTTTCAATTCCTAAAAAGTTGTTTTTTTCACTTAAGGTATTGACCACGACATTTGCTCCTCTAAATTGTGTATTAGAATATATTTGAAACCATTTGGAAATGCAAGATAAACTATAATATCCATGACGGAAAAATCCGTATGTAGATTATAGGGAGCAGGAATTTCGTTCTTATAAACAAGGCAAAAGAGTTTAATGTCGATGCGTTACCTTTCGTTTTCCCAATGTTTAATATGAGATTCCCTTCGGCTTGCCCCCGGGTTATTCAATTAAGAAATGAGTCTAAATAACGAAAGGAAAATGCAGGGTGAGGAACACTCACCCTGCATGGAAAAGTTATTGAATGATATTTCCGTCGGAGTCGATCAATCGAATCTCGCCGAAATTTAACTTACGGATTTCTGGCTCGATTTTTTCTCTATCACC
>DAOOUW010000071.1:0-6273 GCA_035390885.1 Bacteroidota bacterium
ACTACACAAAACGAGGCGAACAAAGCGAAAGTACAAAATTCTGTTTGATCTCGATTTCGACGTAGTCGAAAACGGGAGAGTTTATTTTGTGCAGCGGAGTGAGCCGAAGTTTTACCCATATTTTTCTTCAGTCTTGAACCCAAACTATGCAGTAAGGATATTTTCAATTTCTGTAAATCTTTCCCATGCATAATTTGGGTAAACTTTTGGTTCTTCTCTTTCAAGAGAAAAGAACAGTAATGATAAATTAAATGCAAAGGAAAAGTAAAAGCACAAAGCTGAAACTAAGCACCCCCTTCCCTCTCTACAAGAGGGGAATTTTTTGGTGGTGGCTTCGATACGAGCTATCGCTCACCTCAGCCACCGTCTGAAAATCGGTTGCCGATGCGCTCGAAGAGCGTATCGAGGGAACAAAATATCTTGTAGAAAATTTTCACGCAGATGCCGCAGATTCTCGCAAATAACTCTCAAGAGAAAAGAATGCACACTTTTCTTTCATTTCCTTTAGTTGCATAATTTTCATGGATGATAGCATTTTGATGATGCAAATTAGAATTAAAGGGTTGACAATATTTTTGAAATGGCATATATTTCTCGCAATGAATATCAATAAACTATAAAGGGAGTCGTCATCGGAAATGCATGCAGTGTTTGAGTTGAGCGATGATACTATTATTAAATTTAGAGACAAGTTACCATTTGATGTTACAAACAAAGAAAAATAAACGCAATATGGCGCATAACATACCGTGGAGGGTAGTTACCAACAAGGCTAAGAGAGAAACATGCGTATAAAGACATAAATAATATAATGAATGGGAATAACTAAACCATACAAAAGAATATATAGACCAGTAAATCCGATTTTGCCAAATGCTGGATATAGTAGTTGGGCATATATAATCGACAGAGATTATTGTAAATCTGGACCTAGTTATGTAAGAGCTTTTCTATTAATCTTAGAAGACCTCAAAAAGCTTTTTGAATACATTGAGCCTAGTACAGAGAGCTTTAATTCATTTTCTTTTAGAATTCATGAATTATTCATGAGGACTTGTATCGAAATTGAAGCAAACTTTAAAGCAATTTTAATTGAAAATGATTATGAACCTGATAAGGATAGATTTGATAATCCAATTTACAATATCAGAGTTTATAAAAAAGTAAATGATAGTCACCATTTATCTGAATATGAGGTTGGACTTCCACAGTGGGCAACCTCAGAATTGATAAAATTTAAACCTTTTGGAGCATGGGCTCATGACAATCAATCCCTTGATTGGTATCAGGCTTATAATATGAGTAAACATGATAGGCATGATAACTTTCGATATGCGAACCTTAGTAACTTATTACAAGCCGTTTCTGGATTATTATGCTTGATACATTCGCAATTCAGAGGAGTGGACTTTTCGCCTTCGGATATGGGAATAAGTGCTGAGGGATATGATTTTTATGACATGGAATCATCAACAGGAGGTGTATTTCGGATTATGGAACCATCAAATTGGACTGAAGAAGAACTTTATGATTTCGATTGGAGTAAATTGAAAAATGAAGAAGTGAGATTTCAAAAATATGATTATAATAAGTAAAAAGCCCGGTTGGTAACATCGTGTATAAAACATTGGGGTTTAAGTGGTTAAAACGAGCGTACTGCCCCGCATCGGCGTTTGTGTCGGCGGATAGGAACGAAGCCCGCAATGCCCAACGTTTCATACACGCAACTGTTGTGTGCAATTTTAAACAAAAGGAATCAAACACGATGAAGAAATCAATAATATCAATACTCTTTTTCCCTTTCTTCTTTTTTCTTATAGGTTGCGAAAAAGATAGTTCACCTGTCGAGTTAAAACTAGAAGAACAACAAGAAATTTTTTGGCAAATCACTAATTATCCCAAACAACCTGTTCGTTCTCTTGCAATAACTTCAAATGGATATTTATATGGTGGAACACCTTATGGTATTTGGCGCTCAATTGATAATGGCAACACTTGGCAGTTATCACTTAATTGGCCAATCAATGGTTATATTGCCACAGGACCTAATGGACACATTTTTGCTACTGCCTTCAATTCCGTATTTCATTCTACTGATTACGGCTCGAGCTGGGTGTACTCTGATTCAGGATTATTTGTTGAAGTAAATTCTACTCGGTATGGTGTTTCTCCATATTCAATTGTGGTTGCTTCAAATGGCGATGCTCTTGTTGGAACATTAGCAAACGGGATATTCAAATCCACCGATCATGGCTTGAGTTGGTTTAAAACAAACTTCCCTTCTCCGGATAGAGATATTCGTTCTTTGTATGTTACCTCACAAAATGTTGTTTTCGCTGGAGCAAACTTTATCTACAAAGTCATTCTTCGTTCGGCCGATAACGGTTCTTCATGGGTGGAATTACCGTCACTAACCAACAAAATTATTTATACGCTTGCATCCGATTCTCTCGGTAATATTTGGGCAGGGGGTTCAAATGGACTTTATCGTTCTTCTGATAATGGTGAACAGTGGTTCTCAGTCGGGTTTAAAGATTCCATTGTGACTTCCGCAGTTATCTCTCCTTTAGGATATGTATATACTTCGGTTTTAGGTTGTGGTGTTTTCAGTTCCAAAGATATGGGATCATCTTGGCATCCAATAAACTCAGGATTAACAGATTTTGGAGTTACTTGTCTACTGATTGATAATCGCGGCTATCTGTTTGTGGGTACAAATAATGGAATTTATAGAAGCATAAAAAGTGTTTTCTGATTCGTGCAAACTGCAACTAACAGCAACAAAAATGTAAAATGAATATACTACACTCACATAAAATTGGTTTTAAATAGTTCGCTTCGCAACAGCATTTTTGTTGCACACATTATGCGCAAATTTGCGCACCACCAAGTGAGAGAATAGCAATGAGTACTGAAGAAACCGTCGACGAATTCATGCTGGATGAAGGAGAGTATATCCCCTTCTTTGAACTCAATCAGAATTTGGATGAGCAATCATTCTACCTGACTGAGGTTGAGAATGCAATCGATTCACTGGAAACTGCCGTCGCCTTTCTTTTTAGGGACGACAACCTTAAGTGGAAGTGGATCGGAATTGCGCTTCACCATTCACTCTATTCATTCTGCATTGCTTGTTTGGTCAACGGCAACTATGAGAATGTCTTGTCTGTGGGAAGGGATGACGACAACAATCTCTTTTGCTTGCAGGGCAACGACACGAAATGGATGAAGTCCAAGCGAAAGAAAAGACCAAAGAGTGGGGGCTATACAATTGAGTGGTCATACACTGACGAAGATCCCACTGCAACTTCCAATCCGAAACCACTCAAGGAACGCAAAGAGAACCTAATTGGGTTTTGGACTGCACTCGCTCGTGTCCAGGACCAGACATACTGGATGGGGCGTGGTGTACGCACCAAGGCGTTGACTTTAAATGAAGACGAGTGGCAGAGCATCGAATGGCTCACCAGTCAAGTCCGCAATGGGTGCGTTCACTTTGTGCCAAAGGCTTTGGCGGTTTCCATTCCCAGTGTGAAGAAGGCTTCACTTGCCACTCTAAGGGCAATTGAATTCTTAGCGTTGCACTCATATGCAATTGTCTACATGGAACACGAGGAGTCACACAAGAGAATCGAGGATGCGATCAAAGTGTTTCGGTCAAAGGTGTCGCTTTGACTGTGCGCAAACTTCGCATAACACCGAAAAACTACGCCGCTCGTTCTTTCGTAAGTCAACGCATATGCTCGCGCACGCCCTGAATATTGAACTCGCTCAAGTCCTCACATAATCATAAGAAGCGAAGAGTTAGGCGTTGCGTAGTTTTCGGAAACGTTACCATGCAAAAAACTCTTCTGCAAAACACCCCTTAGCAACCGTTAGCAATTCGTTTGCCGATGCGCTCGAAGTGCGTATCGAGGGAACGGGATTCTCGGTTTTCTAACCCACAGGTAAACCTGTGGGTTACGGAGAGACATCAAACTCGTGAATTGCAAGTTTGGGTTAAGTACAGAAATAGGTTCTATTCTTGCGAGATGAACTGGCGAATATCCGTCGGGAGCATTCCAGCGCGTTGGGCTGCAAGCAATCCGTAATCGCCATCTTCGAAAACCTGACAACAATCTGGTGGGACATTCATTCGTCGAGCTGCTTCAAGGAAAATATCGGGAGAAGGCTTTTGAGGAATCGGATCATCAGCAGTTAGAATTACATCGAAGCAGTTTAAAATGCCAACCGCTTTGAGTTCGCTTTCCACTATTTCTCGCGTGCTACCTGAGACAACCGCCATCGGAAGCGCTTTCCAATATCGTTTCACAACATCGAGCACAGGCTCTATTGGTTTTACTCTCTCGATGTGTTGCATTACATATTCCTTCTTTTTTGCAACGATATTCTCGCTTACAAGCGAGGCGCCATATTCTTTGTTGTAGAGATCGATAATCTCGGTTTCCTTCATTCCTTTCTTCGAATAGAAAAAATCAAAGTCGAATTTTGCTCCTGCTTGCGTAATAACATATTCCCATGCTTCCATATGGAGAGGCATAGAGTCAACCAGTGTGCCGTCGCAGTCGAACACCAACGCTCGAATATACTCTGGCACTGGAATAATTATATTTGATACCATTCTGATTTGAAGTGAAAAATTATGACTTCTTTTGACCGTAGTATGCATTATCGCCGTGTTTCCGTTGATAATGCTTTCGGAGTATAAATTGAGGAAGCAATTGCGGTTTCTGTTGTAACATCATTGTGGAGTAAGCCATTTCGGCGACACGTTCCAGAACAAGCATATGTTCTACTGCTTCGAGCGCATCATTCCCCCAGGCAAAAGGAGCGTGCCCTGCCACAAGAACCGCCGGCATCGAAGACGGATCAATTTTTTGAAATCGTTCTACAATAATTTTTCCTGTATTGAGCTCATAGTTCCGATCGACTTCGCTTTTCTTTAGCATCCGTGTTACTGGAATCGAGCCGTAGAAAACATCGGCGTGCGTTGTGCCGAAACATGGAATTTCTTTCCTTGCCTGCGCAAAAGCAGTTGCAACCGTACTATGGCTGTGGGCAATTCCGCCAATCGAAGGGAATGCGCGATAGAGTTCGAGATGAGTCGGCGCATCAGACGAAGGACGAAGCTTCCCTTCTACGACTTTGCCATCGAAATTCAGTACTACCATATCATCCACTTTTAGTTTCTCATACGGAACGCCGCTCGGCTTAATAACTACCAAACCGCGTTCCCGATCAACTCCACTTGCATTTCCCCACGTAAGCGTTACAAGGTTGTATTTTACAAGATTAAGATTTGCTTCGAGCACTTGTTGTTTTAATTGTTTCAACATCATCTGTCATCCGTACTTATTTTAGAGGTAACCACACTTTCATCGTCGTAATACCACGATTTGCCCAGGCGTAGTAAGGAATTGCAAATAATTCCATCGTTCCTTCCCCACTTCTTACATTGACAATTCCTGTTAAAACATTTATTCCATCCAACAATTCATTTTTCTTTTCAACTTTGAGTACAACATCATCGCTTAAAAGAATGTCATTAAGTCTATCGGCATTATCAATGCCTTCGACGCAATAAACAAACGGAGCTCGTTCTAGTGCAACCAGGTTCTCATTACTTTTGACGTTCTCGTTTGATACTACACGACGGATATCCATTGGAATATTCATCTCTATAGTTTCGTTTTTGTTCCACGCTCGAGAAATGACAGCATAGCCGCGTTCGATATCATACGAAATCTCTTCTCCATTTATTGAAATTGAAATCTTATTTTGAATTGTGTCAGTATACGAATATAAATTTCCAGGAAGTACCTGGTTCTGCGCCCATCCTGGAATTCTCAATTTCAAAGTAAAGCGAGTCTTCTTCGATGGAATAATTTTGAGAATGGTTTTTCCATTCCATGGATATTCACTACTTTCCTCGATTCTAACCACAGAATTCCCCACATTGACTTCGGCATTATTTGACGCATAAAGATTTACGAAGAGCGTGTCATCGTGGACTCCATAAAGCAATCCCGGCATCGCTGGAATAAATCGGATTAGATTTGTTGGACAGCAGGAACAATCGAACCACGGCTGACGCGTCAATGAACCTGAGTTGAATTTGAATACTCCATCGCATTCTAAAGGATTTACATAGAAGAAACTTTTACCATCGAGTGAGATTCCAGCAATCAATGCATTGTAGAGTATTCGCTCGATCACATCGAAATATTTTCCATCGCCGGTGAGCATAAACAATCGTGTATTCCAATACACATT
>DAOOUW010000072.1:0-5767 GCA_035390885.1 Bacteroidota bacterium
AGTGAACAACCAAATTGACAAGCCAGAACTATGAAAAAGCTTACAATCAAAGTATTAAAAGAAGAAGCTAAAAAATTCGCACAAAGGGAATCTACACATGAGGAAGCATCGATATTTAGAGTCACCGATGGAAAAGCAGTGGGTACATATCTTGAACATAAATTTCAAAGTTATCTGCAAGAAAAATATTCATTTTTAAAAGGAAATTCTGCAACGGGAATAGATTTCCCTGCTTTAAAAGTTGATATTAAAGTTACCAGTATAATCCAACCTCAATCATCATGTCCATTCAAGTCAGCCCGTCAAAAAATTTATGGACTTGGTTATTCTTTATTAGTTTTTATTTATAGAAAACAAGACAATGAAAAGACAAAAAAGGCTAAATTAAATATTCATCACACCATTTTTGTTGATAAAACACGAACAGCCGATTTTCAATTAACGACCGCTATAAATACCATACTGGATCACAATGGTAATAAAGATGATTTATTAAGTCTTTTCACTGATAAAAATTTACCGGTCGACGATATTGCAGCAAATAATTTAGCCGATGAAATTTTGAAAAATAGACCTGCAATTGGTTATCTGACTATCTCAAATGCACTCCAGTGGCGACTTCAATACACAAGAATTATTGAGCTCGCCAGCAAAGTTGATGGAATCTACAAATTGGTTTAAGATGATGCGTGATAAAAACAAAATCGAATTCGGAGATTTTCAAACTCCAACTATCTTAGCTGAAAAGATGGTTTCCATCCTTTTACAACTAAATGTTAATCCTCAGATTATTATTGAACCAACCTGCGGTACTGGAGAAATCCTCTTCGAAGCAACAAAAAAACTTAGCCCAGAAAAATCAATTGGAATCGAAATCAACAAGGAATATGTTTCTATTGCTAAAAAGAAGGCTAAAGATTATGGCTCCGTCAAAATTATTAATGCGGACATTTTTCAAAGTTATAAAACAATATTACCTTCAGATAATTTGAATAAGAATATTTTATTTATTGGCAATCCTCCTTGGGTTACAAATTCTGGTCTTGGCATTATTGGGGGAAATAATCTTCCTCATAAATTTAATTTAAAGGGTTTAAGAGGCATAGATGCTATAACAGGCAAAAGCAATTTCGATATTGCAGAATATATTTTACTCCGATTAATTGAACAGTATAGTCATACAAATTCTGTCTTTGCTTTTTTATGTAAAACAATAGTTGTAAGAAATATCTTGAAACATCTTTGGAGTAGCGGCGTTCAATATAAAGATTCTTCATTGTACCCCATCGATACAGTAAAGTACTTTAATGCATCAACCGATGCTTGTTATTTTGTTATAGATTTTAGAGAAAAATTTGAGGTGAAAAAATGTAACGTCTATAAATCTATCGATGAGCCAGCACTTTCCACAGTCTATGGCTACTATCCGCCTTTACTTGTAAAAAACATTGAAGAATTTAACTCTCACAATTATTTTGGGAAATCAGATTATATTTGGCGTAATGGAATAAAACACGATTGTTCTAAAGTAATGGAATTAACAATTCAAAATAATAAACTCTACAATGGATTCGGCGAAGAAATAGAACTTGAAAATGATATACTATACCCCTACTTGAAAAGTTCTGATCTATTAAAAGATGAATTGAAAATCCGAAGGTACGTAATTGTGACTCAGCATTTTATCGGCGAGGAAACAAATTATATTAAATATAAATATCCTAAACTGTGGAGTTATTTGGACAAATACTCCTCTTTTTTAGATTCAAGAAAAAGTACTATTTACAAAAACCGACCAAGGTTTTCAATCTTCTCTATCGGCGAATATAGTTTTAGTCCATATAAAATTGCTATTTCTGGTTTATACAAAAGATTATCATTCAAAAAAATTGGAATGGTTAATCACAAATCAATCATGCTCGATGATACGTGCAATTTTATCCCTTGTTTTTCCCAAGATGAAGCAGATTTAATTTTTAATTTATTGGTAAGTGATGAATCTCTTGCTTACTTAAATTCAATAATTTTTTGGGATTCTAAAAGGCCAATAACAACCGAAATATTAAATACTTTAGATCTTAGAAAAATTGCAATAAAAAAAGGACTTATTGGACATTACCAAAATATTTGCTATGGCAACAAAATCATAACAAAGGAAAATGTTATTCAAACTAATCTTTTTTGATTATCTCTCAATTTTTGTTTCTGCTTAAAAAAAATAAATCTAGTGTAAGTTTAAAATGGTGTAATCATAACCGCTATTGATGCCGGAAGATTCCATTTCTATTTCAATCAGGTAATCTCTCATTCTTTCCCCTTCAATCTCAAAGAATTTGTTACTACACTCACAGAGCTGAATGCCATCGCTCCAGCGGCAATCATAGGATTGAGAAGCCCAAATGCTGCCAGCGGAATTCCAATCATATTGTAAATAAATGCCCAAAATAGATTTTGCCGAATTGTGCGAATTGTTCCGTGAGAAAGCTTAATCGCTTTTACAACGTCGTTCAAATCGGATTTCATCAATGTAATATCAGCGGTCTCTATTGCCACATCGGTGCCTGAGCCAATTGCAATACTTACATCTGCCTGAGCTAATGCAGGCGCATCGTTTATGCCATCGCCTACCATCGCTACAATTTTACCTTCTGCCTGAAGTTCTTTTACCTTTGCAGCTTTTTCTTCCGGTAGCACCTGCGCAAAAATTCTCTCGATTCCAACTTGCCGTGCAATTGATTGAGCTACTTTTGCATGATCGCCCGTCATCATCACTATTTCAATTCCCATCTCTTTTAACTTCGAGACCGCCTCTTTCGCTGTAGGTTGAATCGAATCCGCAACAGCTATGATTCCCTTTAGTTTACTATCAATCATAACAAGAATGGACGTTTTCCCTTGTTCGGAAAATGCTGAGATGAAATCTTCTGCCTTCGCGAGATCAAGGCTCATTTCTCTCATCATCTTTTCACTGCCGATGGCGACTGAATAATTATCAACCTTTCCTTTCACTCCAAATCCTATAGACGATTGGAAATCTTGAATATCCAGAAGTTGTAAAGAACGTTTCTTTGCCTCTTCAACTATTGCCTTTGCAATTGGATGTTCTGATTTATTTTCCAGCGAAGCTGCTATTTGCAAAAATTCTTGTTCATCAATGTTATCCAGAATCTTAATATCTGTTACGGATGGCTTCCCCACAGTAATTGTCCCTGTTTTATCGAAGACAATTGTATTCACTTGATGCGCACGTTCAAGGCTCTCAACGTTTTTTATTAGTATGCCAATGGATGCGCCTTTTCCTGTTCCAACGATAATCGCGGTTGGCGTAGCTAAACCCAACGCGCAAGGACATGCAATGACAAGCACAGCAATAGCATTGATGAGCGACGACGCAAATGAGACATCGATGACGAAAAACCAAATTATAAATGTTATAATGGATACAGCAATAACACCCGGCACAAAATATAAAGCAATTGTATCCACAGTATGCTGAATAGGCGCTTTCGATGCTTGAGCTTCTTCAACAAGTTTGATGATATGCGCCATGACAGTGTCTTTTCCAACCGCGGTTGCGCGGAAATTTATACTGCCATTTGCATTGATTGTGCCGCCGATGACTTTATCACCTATCTGCTTTTCAACGTGAACGCTTTCTCCCGTTATCATCGATTCATCAACAGCAGAAGAACCTGAAAGCACAATACCGTCAACTGGAATTTTTTCACCAGGACGAACGACAACAACATCGCCTGGCACAACATGGTCAACAGAGACTTCCTGTTCTGTACCATCGCGTATAATGCGAGCTGTTTTAGGTTGTAACCCGATTAGTTTTTTAATTGCCTCGGAAGACTTTTGTTTGGCGCGAGCTTCAAGCATCCGCCCTAAAAGGATTAAAGTGATAATAACAGTTGCCGAATCAAAATAAACCTCATTAGCATGAGCGCCAGCTGGTAACCACTCGGGAAACAAAGTAACAAACGTACTGTATAAATAGGCAGCCCCTGTACCAACGGCAATCAGCGTATTCATATCTGCCGAAAAGCGTTTGGCTAATTTCCAAGCTGGAACAAAAAAACGCTTTCCAGAAAGAATCATCACTGGCGTAGTAAGAAGAAATAGAATCTTGTTGACCGTATCGCTCGAGACTGAAACAACTGAATGGAACCAATCGGTCATACTTATCATACTCAGCACGAAAACAGGAATTGCCAGTACAAGACTTAAATAGAAATCACGCTTGAGCGACCGAAAGCTTTCCTCTTGAATTTGAGACGATTCTTTGGAAGTCGCTTTCTCTTTGTGGTTTGGAATTACAAGCTTGTATCCGCTATCCTCAACTGCTTTTGCAAGTTTCTCAAGCGGCGCACGCGATTCATCGAAGGATACTGAAACCATTTCCGTTGCAAGATTCGCTGCAGCGTTTTCAACTCCATCGACTTTCTTCAAAGCCTTTTCAACTCGTGCAACACAACTCGCGCATGTCATTCCTTCGACAGGAAGCGCAATCGTCTTAATTTCGGTTTTCATTGTACCCCAAGAAGCTGGTAACCAGCATCCTCGATATGTTCTCGTAAGATGTTCTCATCAACTTGATGTTCATCGTAACGTACTGTTGCCTGACCGATTTGAACATCTTCCACTTCAACACCTTCGATTTCTTTCAATGCTTTTGTCACACGCATAACACAATGTTGACAACTCATTCCGCCAATTGTTAAAACGTGCGATTTCATAATGTATTCCTTTCTTTTTTACTCTTATTATACAATTTATAAACGAAATCGAGGAATAGATAGTTCCATTCATAAAATAAAAATGTACAACAAGCTCATTGCACTTTTTATTATATCTCCATTCCTCTTAACTGTTGAAGACAGTTCATTCCACACACTTCATTAGTGGAATCTGAGGAAATGTCAAAGTACTTGAAAGGAGACATTTTTTTCATTATGTTGTTATGAGCATATGCTCATAACTTTTTGAGATTGTACTTTATGCCAAGACCCTGTAAAGAGCGATATATTTCAGCAACGCCTGTAACAACCGTGTTTCAACCAAACGGAATTGAACAATCCAGCAGCACAATTCTCTTAACGGAAGATGAATTCGAGGCGCTTCGTTTGGCTGATTTACTTGGTTATGAACAAGGTGAATCTGCAATCGCAATGAATATTTCACGACAAACGTTTGGACGAATTCTCGAGCATGCTCATACAAAAGTTGCAGATGCGCTTGTCAATGGAAAACAAATTGAAATTGGCGGTGGAAAAGTTGTTCATACCCGGCGACGGCAAATACATTGCGCAAAGTGTCAACGACGATGGGAAGTTCCTCAAAGAGAAGTTAAATCATTCCATTGTCCACATTGTCAAGATTAAAATTATACTAAGGATTAACACATGGATTCCCAACAACAGTTCAAACCCGTTACAAACGGAAAAGTTGCTTTCGTTACAGATGACGGAGCTACAATCAGCGCTCATTTTGGACGCGCTCAATATTACGAAGTCATTACAATTGAAAATGGTACTACAACATCCCGAATACGAATTCCAAAATTAAGTCATCATTCATTTCAGAATTCCAAAGAGCACTTGCATGGCGATAAGCATCGGCATGGTCAAATGACAACGCCCATTGAGGATTGCAATATTCTTGTAGCACGCGGGATGGGAATGGGAGCATACAATCATCTTCAAGCCGCCGGCATATCGATACTTTTAACGGATACCAATACAATCGATGAAGCGCTTCAGGAATT
>DAOOUW010000073.1:0-5632 GCA_035390885.1 Bacteroidota bacterium
TCCATCAACTGAATTTGATGTCGAGGCAGCTCTCGGCATCAGATATTTTTTCTAAACACTTTCAATTATTAAAGAGAACAAAAATGGAAAATCAACTCATCCCTGCTCCTTCTTTTGGAAAATCATTCATTGATGTCCTCACAGCGCCGAGCGATTTATTCAATGAGTATGGGAAAACCGCTCCATCGCATGCACTGTGGGTTGTACCGTTGATTGCAAATATTCTTGTTGCAATCATTATGAGCGTTTGCATTTATTCAAACGCTGTACTTCGAGAGCAAATTCTTGATATTCAGCGGCAGGCAATCGAACAGCAAGTTCAGCAAAATAAAATAACCCAAGAGAAAGCCGATCAATTTATCGAAAACATGGAATCTGTAAAGCCAGGAATGATGATCGCTTTCAATTTTTTTGGCGCATCCATTACATATTTGCTCTATTTTTTTCTTGGCGCTCTAGCGCTCTGGCTTGCAAATAAATTCATACTCCATGCGCCTGCAGGATACGTAAAACATCTTGAAGTCTATGGCATTTCATCATGGATTGGCGTGATCGGCAATATCATTTCTTTGCTCCTTATGTTAGCGCTCGGCTCAATCTACGCAAAACCTGCCGCATCAATTTTTATCTATCAGTCCTTCGATTTCACATCTACACTCCATAAAGTACTCGGCGCAATTGACATCTTCTCAATCTGGCAAGTTTATGTTATTGGAATTGGATTAGCAAAGATTTCAGAGAAACAAGTTTCCCATGGACTTGCGGTTTCATTTGGTTTATGGATCATCTGGATTCCTATTTCTATTCTATTGAACCTTGCGCGTTAAGCAAGACTTTTCATTGGAATGCAGCGCTGCAAAAATAAACGCTGCATTCCTGAAAGGATGAAGATATGAAACTTATCACTCCAGGCATGAAAATGGCTGACGTTATCCATGGGAATTATCTCCTCCTGCCTGTCATCAATCGCTTCGGCATTCGACTTGGATTTGGCGAGAAAACAGTGCGCGAAGTATGTAATGACCATACCATCGACGTTGATTTCTTTGTCGCTATGTTGAATACATTTAGCAATGAAAATTATTTCCCCGCTAAAAAAATCCAGACGTTCAATGTTCTAACGATCCTGCAGTACTTACAGCGCACACACGAATATTATCTTAACACGTTGGTTCCACTCATTGAACAACATCTCAAAACATTGCTTGCCCGGAGCGGCAGACGAAATAAAAGCCTTACCGATGTAAAGAAATTTTTCCTCGATTACAAAAAAGAACTCGTTGCACATTTCAAGCTCGAAGATACCGTAACATTTCCCTACATCGAAGCTGTCTACAACGCATACCATCACCAGACCGACAAAACAGTGCGAAATCAGCTCTCATCCTATTCAATGAAAACATATCAACGCGAGCATACAAATATTGATGAGAAGCTCCTCGACCTTAAAAATATTCTTATAAAATACATCCACGGCGATTTCGACGATGCAAGCTGCAATGCTATTATCTTTGAGCTCTTTCGTTTGGAAAAAGATATTCAGGATCACACACGCATCGAAAACAATATTCTCCTTCCGCTTGTAACAGAGATGGAACAAGCCTTGAAGATCAAAATGCGGTAAACGCCTATGCTCAGCGGATTAACCGTTCTCATTGTTTCACCAAACCAACTTCAAGCGATTGGTTTGAAATATATTCTTGATGAATATTTCTCGCCGGATTTGGTCATTCTCTCTTCATCGCCTGAGCTACCACATCTCCATAAAGCTGATATAATTTTTCTTCCTGCGGATCTCTACGCCCTCCATGAATCGATTCTTACATCATTTCGGAAGAAAATTATCCTATTGCTCGATCAAGCTATTCCAGAGCCCAATAATTCCTTTCAGTATTCGATTGCTGTTACCGCTTCCGAATCAATTCTTATCGATAAACTCGAAAGTATTTTCACATCAATTCTATCATCCCATTCACAAGAAAAGCCTGTTGAACTCACGTCTCGCGAAATCGAGGTGCTCAAACTTGTTGCAAAAGGACTCCTCAACAAACAAATCGCCGATAAACTTTCCATTAGCTTGCACACGGTAATTTCTCATCGAAAGAACATTACACGAAAGCTGGGAATCAAGACAGTACCCGGCTTAACGCTCTACGCTCTTATGAACGGACTTATTTCCTCGAACGATATAAAATAGTACGCTCGTCTTTTTGTACTGTTAGCGCTATCCACATCAAATAATTTCTCCATCGTATAAAATCTCTCACTATATTTTTCCCCACAATTCTCACTCTTCATATCCCAACAAATAGGGATTGTCCAGCGTTCAATTCTCCACTACTTTATATCAAGAAAAATTAAGGACAAATATGAGTAACAATGTAATTCCATTATCGCATCTATCGGTTGGCTCTTCTGCAATGATTATTCGGTCTGAAGTACCGCCAGAATTGAGACAGCGTTTAACGGAATTAGGATTCACGCCAAACGCTGCTGTTTCGATTGTATTTAATTCCGGTAAGCGTTTGATATGCAAACTCCAATCTGCTAGAATTGGAATAGATCAAAGTTTAGCTGATAACATAATGGTAACTCCCCTTTCAGAATAAAAATATGGATCGTATCGAACAATCAACTTCTAAATACTTCACTCTCGTTGGAAATCCAAATTGCGGTAAAACAACAATTTTCAATTTTCTAACAGGACTTCACCAAAAAGTTGGTAACTATCCTGGCGTTACGGTCGAGCGCAAAGAAGGCAAAATACTCTACGAAGATGATTCAGAACTTACAATTCTTGATTTACCTGGCACCTACAGCCTTTCTGCAAACTCACCTGACGAAAAAATTGTTAGCGATATACTCCTTGGAAAACATCCAACCGTGCCAAAGCCTGACGGAGTTGTTTGCATTGTTGATGCAACAAATGTCGAACGCAGTTTGTATCTCGTTTCTCAAATAATCGACTTGCGATATCCAATCATAATAATTCTCAACATGATTGATGTTGCGGAGCGGTATGGTATTCATATCAACATTTCAGCGATCGAGGATCGACTTGGCGTTCGGGTAATTCCAACGAATGCGAAAAAAGAACAAGGACTCGAAGAAGCGCGTCAAGCGCTCAAAACCTCGTTGAGAATATATCCCTTAGTACGGCAATGGAAACTTCCTCAAATTGCTCAGGAAAAACTTAACGAACTGGCAACAATGCTTATCAACTATGCTCATCTTACAGAAGAGCAGGCTTTCCATGAAGCTATAACTTTACTTTCTACCCATCGTTCATTGGATCTTTACTCTTCAACCTATGATAAAATTATTCTAGAACGCGTTGCACAGGATTATGAATATTTTGCTTCTCAAGAGATTGATCGCTACTCAGTTTTTGTACAATCGAGAATAGAATGGATACGCACTCTCTGCAAAGGAATTATCCATCGAGAGTCCAAACGACATACCGTTACTGATTCTCTCGACAAAGTTCTCTTGCACCCAATTAGCGGAGGCATCATTTTCGTTCTTGTTATAGCAGGGACATTCTTTGCGGTTTTTTCATGGGCAACCTATCCAATGGAACTTATCGAAAGCGGAGTTCACTGGCTTTCTTCGTTCTTCGAATCAATTATTCCGCCCGGCTCATTTCGTAATCTCGTTATTGATGGCGCAGTGGCAGGAACTGGCGCCGTCATTCTCTTTCTTCCGCAAATACTTGTGCTGTTCTTCTTCCTCGGCATTTTAGAAGAAAGCGGATATATGGCGCGCGCAGCATTTTTAATGGATCGAGTAATGAATCGCGTCGGATTATCAGGAAAAGCTTTCATCCCTCTTTTGAGCTCATTTGCCTGCGCCGTTCCAGGCATTATGGCAACTCGAACTATCGAGAATCGTCGTGACAGACTGGTAACCATTCTTGTAGCGCCGCTTATGAGCTGTAGTTCACGTCTTCCAATTTACACGCTTATTATCGCCGCAACTATTCCACCTCTTTTCATCGGAGGTATTTTCAACTTACAGGCAATTGTGATGGTAGCGCTTTATTTTATTGGAATACTTGCTGCACTTGGCGCTGCATTGCTTTTCAAAAGTACATTTGCCAAAGGAAAATCAACAGGTTTTATCATTGAACTTCCACCGTATAGTATTCCATCGATTAAAAATATTCTCTATCAAATGTGGGAACGCACTTTGCTATTTTTGAAACGAGCTGGAACAATTATCCTGTTTGCCTCTATAGTTCTCTGGTATCTCGAGTCGCATCCGGTGCAACCCAATGTATCTCCGGGCGAACAACTTGCAAATAGTTACCTTGGAAAAGCAGGTTATGCCATTGAGCCTGTTCTTCGCCCACTGGGATTCAACTGGAAAATCGGCGTTGGAATTTTGAGCTCCTTCTTTCAAAGAGAACTTTTCGTAAGCACAATGAGCACATTATATAACCTCGAAAATTCTGGATCATTAGTTGATGGATTTCGGGAACGCGTTACTCAAGAAATCGACCCATTGCCAGGAAAGCCAACTTTTTCGCTCCTCACCGCTCTCTGTGTACTTCTCTTCTATGTACTGGCATTGCAGTGCATTTCTACAATTGTCGTGGTTCAGCGAGAAACCAACAGCTGGAAAATTCCCATCTTCCAATTTTGTTATATGAATATTCTGGCATACGTGGCAACGTTTCTTTTTTACAGAGTGGGATTACTAATTTTTTGAGGAATTTATATGAATTGGCAAGATACTCTAACTTTTATCATCGTTGTCTTTGCATTTACTGGATGTGTTCGCGCACTTCGTCGTGATATAGCAAGTAAAAAAAATTGCGCTTCCTGCGTGTTGAGAAATTCAAAACATCATCCAAGTCTCTAATGCATACTTTTGAGATTATCATCGGCGTTTGAATTTCTCTTTCATTTTTCATCTTCTACTCAGAAACTTGCGTTTTAGTCGGCTCTTCGTTAGTTTTTGGATGAAAAAGGAATGTAAATTTCTTTTCTTTACATAAATGGATAAGGAAAAAATGGATCACAAATCTTTTACAAAAAATTTTAGAGCAAAAATTTTAGGAATTAACACAACATAAAATTCTAAGAGGCGCTGTATGAAACCCTCGATTTTATTTTTCCTCGTATTATTCTTGGTAGGATGTGCAACTACCAGAGAAACTGCCGAATTAACGCCACCGACCATCATTACTCAAACACCGCTGCCTCCTCTTCCGCCTCAACATCCATTGATCAAAAGCATTTCTGTCGCTCTCCATATTGATAGCGTTGGAAATGTCGAAGCTGTTCGACTTTTGAAAGGTAGTCTAAACGCTGGTTGGGATTCTCTTGCCGTCGAAAGAATAAAAGAATGGAAATTTGCACCTGCAATGTACGCTGGAAAACCGGTTTCACTCTGGTATCGATATCAGTTTCTTCTCGAATATAACGAGCCGAAAATTTTTACGCTTGCAGAAATCCAATGTGAAACAAAACAGATTGCTGATTCGCTCTACACTTTATTGAAGAGCGGAGAAGATTTTTTCAAACTTGCAGAACAAAACTCGATAGCGCCTTCGCGTGCAAAGAGAGGTATGATTGGAGAAACAAATATTTACCTATATCCAAAAGATGTATGGAGTGAAATAGAAAAG
>DAOOUW010000074.1:0-1784 GCA_035390885.1 Bacteroidota bacterium
CTTCTCCTCATTGGAATACGAGAAGATTGGAAAACATCGAATGGAAAAATTCGTATAATTTTCCTTTTCTTCTATAGCTGTATTCTTCTTATCTATCCAATGTTGGATCCACGATTTGTATTTCCTGTTCTTCCATTTCTACTATTCCTGATGGCGATCGGCTTAAAAGTAATTTTTGAATCTCTCCACTTTGCGCCAATCCTCCGCCGAATAGTAACAGCAATCATTCTGCTTCTTTTTATTCCAAATGTCTGCTCCTCTGCCGAAATTCTGAAGAGCAACATTCTTTATACTCGGCGCCCCGATTCACTCGAAGTTCATAAAACGTCATACCAAAGTTACGCATACTACACAACTCCGTGGAAACTTGTTGGTAAATGGATTCAAAGCAATGTACCCGCCGGTTCGGTGGTTGTAACGCCTTATAAAGAAATTGCACTCTTTGCTCCAAAAGTAAAATTCCTCGAAATCAATCGTGGCGTACCGGTGCCGCAGTATGAAAGCTCACTCCGTAATTTTCAGGCAACCTATCTCCTCGCTCCAATAGTAATTTCTGACATTACTGATTATCAAATACAGATGATGGAAAGTCGGCGATTTTCTTACAAGCTCCTCGATAAGAAATCTCGCATTGCTATGTACCAAATTAACAGTAAACCATCTTCCGAAGGATTCTACACGCTCTTCTCTTCCCCTTCATCTGCAAAAGATTTACCTGACAGTTTATTCGAGGCGCTTCGAAAAGATATCCATATAGAAAAATATATCGAAGCTAGAAACGCATTAAATAATTTAGAAAGAATTTATCCACGCCAGGCTGATATGCAGTATCAAAGAGTTTTAATTGATGCTTTTGCAAGTAATGATTCATCGGCGCAAAAAGAGCTGCAGGCGCTGTATTCAATGCCAATGTCGTCTCCTTACGTAAGACCAGCATCGTTCGTAGTTGGAACAATGGAATCATACCTAAATACAAAATCTCTCAAAGATGATTTTACAGCATCTGAAAATCTTTTTAAGATAAGCAGGTTTTATTGGAATTTTGGATATCCAACTCAAGCGGTTCGAGTTATGGATGAAGTACTGCAGAGAGATCCGACACACTTCCTTGGATTGCTCTGGAGGTTGCACTATAGCATCGAGCTTGGCAAGCCAAATCCTTCTTACCTTACAAGGTTGGATTCCATAGATTCTGGGAATATTCTGGTTCAATCATTCCACAGAATTCTTCGATTGCGGGATTCGCTCTCTCGAGCAAAGACACAAACAGAGAAAGCCGAACTCCATGGAACTCTGGCGCAAATTTACGATGAAATCGGTTTGCCCGATGAGGCAATTGACCATGCTGAGATGAGTGTTGCAGATGATCCGCATTCGTTGAAACATTGGTATAACCTCGCAGCGCTCTACGATAAGCAAAGAGCTCCTATAGCTGCTTTTATACTTTACAAAAAAATTCTTACACTCGATTCTTCAGGAACTCAAGCGCGCCTTGCACTCTATAGGCTTCAAAAGGGGTTTGACCTTCGGTAATGGAACTTCTATATTGTAACAAATATTCCCCTAAAATATTTGCAAAAGAATACAGCGCCTTAAATAATCCAAGGTAAGAATAATTCAATGCCTCTTGCAATTTCAAACGGAATCAATCAAATTTACATTTGAGTATTAGGAGTATCGATGAAAACAAAATTCCCACACAAAAAAATCAAGACGACAAAGTCGCAAAAACTTTTTCTAAGGGCGATGCGGCTCATTCCGGGTGGAGTTAATTCACCATCTCG
>DAOOUW010000074.1:1884-5585 GCA_035390885.1 Bacteroidota bacterium
ATGCAGCAACAGAAAATAATTTGATTGGAGTTCCAGCAAGTGATGGCGTTCCAGATTCTATCGCTGCCGATACGCTTATAGCGCAATTCAACAATATAAATTCAGTCCGTAATCTCTTTGAAAAATATCCAGATGATATTGCCGCTGTTATCATGGAGCCCGTAGCCACAAGTATGGGATGTATTCCCCCGCTTCCAGGATTTTTGGAATCGGTCAGGACTCTTTGCACACTCAACCATTCGCTTCTCATTTTCGATGAGGTAACCACGGGATTTCGCATCGATCTCGGCAGCGCACAAGGTGAATACAATATAAATCCCGATATTACTATTTTGGGGAAGACTATTGGAGGCGGATTGCCAATAGGCGCCTACGGTGGAAAACAAAATATTATGGAACTTATGGCTCCTTCCGGATCTGTGTACCAGGCTGGTACGTTCTCCGGAAATCCCCTGTCGCTGGCAGCAGGATACCAGACTTTGCGCATTCTAAGCACGAACAAAATGATTTACAAACATCTCGAGGATTGCGCTGAGCAATTAGAAGACGGAATTCGTGATATTTTAGAACAAGCAGATATTCCTCATATAATAAATCGCGTTGGTTCGATGTTCACTGTTTTCTTTACTGATTCTCAAGTTACGGATTATCGTTCCGCATTGAACTCAGATACAGAATTATATAAGCAATTCTTCAATGCGCTTTTGAATGAAGGGATTTACTTTCCGCCATCGCAGCTTGGAACAGCTTTTCTTTCAACAGCTCATACAGATGCGATTATCGAAAAAACTCTGCGTGCATTTCGAAGAGCTGTCAATTTGTATCTCTAACCTTTTCTATCCTATTCAGGTACACTGCACAAAAAGTAATTTTCTTCACGCAGATTTTTGCAGATAAGATATATTTACACAGCTTTTAGAACTAGACGCAGAGCGTGTGAATTGATTTTATCCCAAATTATGCATTGAAACTCGCAAAAACTATTGCGTTGATACGTCTATGAAATTTCGGCAACTGATTACCTGAAAATAGCTGAGACGAACGCAGTCCGTATCGAAGCCACCGACTTCATAGACTACCCCGTCAGCCTTCGGTTGACACCCCTTCTGTGAAGGGGAATTATTCCCCTCTTGTAGAGAGGGAAGGGATGTGTAATTTTGGTTTCATACTTTTACTTTTCTTTTACTTCTTATCAGCCAATCTTTGTTCTTTTCTCTTGACAAAAAAGAACCAAAAGTTTACCCAAATTATAATCTGTTGCCTCGATACGCTCTTAGAGCACCTCAGCAACTGAACCTCTGACGGTGGCTGAGGTGAACGGCAGAAATTGCCAATTTAGTCCTCGACATTCTTCCATTGCGCTTACAAATTTATAGCCTGATGGTTTAAAAACAAAAAGCCCCGCAAATTGCGGGGCTTTGATCGTCTGTAGGACTTTTAATAGACCTGACCAGTTGCTAATGTTAGCCTGTATGTTCCATAAACAGGATGTACAACAACTACTTGAAGCACACATTGATCTGGAGCTGACTTAGTATCGTTAGGATAATCATCCTCAAGTTGGACATAGAAGCTGGTAATTCCATCTCCTGTTCTGAATGTATCCCCAAGAGTTACATTAGCATCTGTTGTTGGGGTTGCATGCGGTGAGCTAATGGATATTGTTGTACCAGCCGATAGAGGATGACCCAATTTATCAGTAACAGTAAACCTCCATGTTTCACCAGCGTTACCATCATCAGGAATGATGAAGGTATCTGGTCCGGCTGTTTTTACAATAACAGGCTCGCCTGTCCATAATAAAATAATGCTATCTTGAACAACTGAACCACTTTGTCCTTCTGTAAAAGCTTTAACGTATGAATATCCAGCTCCCATGGATAAAGAATCAGAGTCTATAGGGAATGGATTACTGGACCACATTGTTTGACTTACAAATCCATCAATATTTGTAATACCACTTGATGAACCTGAAGTACCGGTACCAATACTTCCGTGCCATGTTTCGAATCGCACTGAAGTACCAACAGCGACAGGATTACTGTATTTATCTACAACCTGAGCAGTAAGATAATTATTTACAAATGCCTTATCGAGTCCTGGGAAATTTTTCTGTGCTACGCCAAGTGTAAAATGCCGCTGATCTGCAAATCCAGCATGTACTTGAACCTTTACCGGCTCAGAAATAATTGTTTTTGTCGGCAGTTCAAGCCGTGTACGAACTTGAACAATACCCGCCCGAGTGCCACTGTACACCATTACTCTTACTCGTCCATTATTATCGACCTCAGCACTATCTGGTATCAACTCAGGATCTGTACCGGAACTGTTATATGAACTCGGTAAGAATGACAAATCAAATTTAACAATGATACCGGAAGAAGGTTCAATTGCATTTCCAAGTGAATCACGAACTTCGTAGGTAATGACTGCGTTTTCAGTAGAACCAGTTCCTGCGACATATATGTCGCTCGTTGAACTACTAACCCAAGCAATCTGAGCTGGTTGTCGAGATTCTTCAGATGGAGGAATGATTGTACCGCCATAGTACAATCTTCCGAACAATCGCTTTGATGTTGTTCCGTTAGGACCTGTTACATTAAATAGCACATCAAACGGAGAAGTAGTAGAAATATCGCCGCCATTAAGTACGACCTGGAAGTTTGTATAATTGACATCTCTCGTGTCAACTGTAACAAATTCTTTATCACCTGACAAAGTAATATATCCTGCAGCTGAACCTGTAACTGAAACAGTCACAGAATTTCCGGCAGCTAATGGGTTTCCATTTTCATCTGCAACTTTGAAATTTAGTATAGCTTTATCTCCACTATAGAGGTCAATAGAATCATTCGTTATCCCGCTCACTTGAATGACTGGTTTACCGGAGAAAAGAAATGGTAACGAACGTTGTATCAATACAGAATCCCGTCCATAAGCATTCATCACAATATGACCAGCTCCAATTTGTCCTCCATCGGAGGGTATTTGTCCTCCACCATAAAATACTGCAGTCGCTGTACCTATATTATCGAGAGCTGTTTGAGGCTGTACCTGTCCACCTGTACTTGTCAAGTATATTGGTGTACCAACGCGTGCCGGATTGTTAAATTGATCGCTCATCTGAATTGAAATCGTACCAACCGCACCGGTTGTAACGAACCCAGGATAATTCTGTTTGTCTAATGTTGCAATTACTCTGTTATTATCAGGATATCCTCCCGAGATTACTAAATCAACATACGCGGGCGGTCGGGATGAACCGACGATAGAAGCTGCCACTCGAACAATTCCCGAACGTGAACCAGCTCGGAAGATTGTACTTACATTACCTGCATCCGATAAAGAATCAATTTCTGGCATTAACTGTTCGCCGCCACCTAATCCCCCAGTCGGAATTAGTGAAAAAGCTACATAAGTCCTCGGAATTCCAGAATTTGCAAAATTTATTATTCGGTTGCCAGACGAATCTTTTACTACAAAATCTAATGCAGTAAATGAGTTCGCAACTACACTACCCTCCGCAACTGTCAATGTCTTATTTGGATCGCCAAGCACTTCAATTGAATACGGCGTCTGTCCAAATCCTGCACTTCCTCCTTCAGCCGACGTCGATTGAACAAAAGCACTAAATCCTTTCGACGCATTTCCATTTCCGTATTGTGGACTTGTCACTTCAATGAGTACGATAGCTGGTCCTC
>DAOOUW010000075.1:0-5476 GCA_035390885.1 Bacteroidota bacterium
TACTCTCAACAGCTTCAATATATGATTAACGAATACTTAGCAATGTCTAACGATGACGCACAGGAAAACAACGCTACAACGTACGCTCCCATTACTCGCATCTTTGTCAAGGCGAAAGATCAAATTGCAATACTTCCTGTTCAAGATGTTGAATGGATAGAATCGGCTGGAGATTATGTCTATATCCACACAAAAGAGCAAAAGCATCTGGTGCGAGATACGCTCGCTTCTTTTGAAGCGAAATTAAATCCATCACAATTTGTACGCATTCATCGCTCTACTATTGTGAATATCGAAAAAGTCCGCTCATTTCGACCAAATGAAAGTGGAGATTATGACGTCTTCCTGCTCAATGGACAACAACTAAAGCTAAGTAGAAATTATCGAACACATTTTCAACATCTCCTGCAACGTTATCGGTAGATGTACGCTTATGCTCACACTTCGATTTGATGCTGTCAGAAGACCAAAAGCATTTTTCAAAATAAACGTACTATGATTGCTCTTGAACATATTTCACAATCCTTTGGCGAACGCGTACTTTTTGATGATGTAACCTTTACGATAAATCCGCATGATAGAATTGGACTTGTTGGAGCAAACGGAACCGGTAAATCAACGCTCCTTCGTATCATTGTTCAAAGAGAAGAACCGACATCAGGAAAGATTTCGAAAGCAAAGTTCGTTACTGTTGGTTATCTTCCACAAGAGTGCATGTTTCCTTCTGACAAAACAGTTTTTGAAGAAGGCAAAAGCGCTTTTGAACATATTGTTGCAATTCAGGAACGCATCGAAGAGGTCCAGAAACAACTCCTAACTCTCGACCAGTCCGATCCTTCATTCCAGGATGTACTGGAGGTGTATGGCGAATTACAGCATCGGCTCGAAGATTTTGATGTGTACAGAATGAAGTCGACAATCGAAGAAGTTTTCCTTGGGCTTGGTTTTTCCAACGATGATCTGTACCGTAAGACATCTGAATTTAGCGGCGGCTGGCAAATGCGCATCGCTCTTGCAAAACTTCTTCTTCAGAAGCCAAATCTCTTGCTCCTCGATGAGCCGACAAATCATCTTGATTTACCATCTCTTCAGTGGCTCGAGAATTTTTTACGTCAGTACGATGGGGCAATCATTCTCGTTTCTCACGATCGCGCTTTTCTCGATGCGCTGACAACAAAAACAATTGCGCTCAGTCACCAAACTCTACGAATCTACGAAGGAAATTATTCAGCCTACAGAGTTGAAGAGGAAAAGCAAAGGGAGATTTTGGAAAATCAATACATTCAACAGCAAAAATATATCGAGGATACTCAGGAATTTATCGATCGATTTCGATATAAAGCAACAAAGGCGCGTCAGGTTCAAAGTAGAATCAAACAGCTGGAAAAACTCGAACGAATTACTCTTGACCAACACGAATCAACCATCCAGTTTCAATTTCCACCAACGCCTCGCTGCGGCAAAAGTGTGCTTGAGCTACATAATGTTTCAAAACTCTATGACTCAAAGGCAATCCTGAAAGATATTTCACTTACAATATCGCGAGGCGATAAAATTGCGGTTGTTGGAGTCAACGGAGCAGGAAAATCGACGTTGCTTAGAATTCTTGCAGGAGTGGAATCCTATGACGATGGAGAGCGTACTGTGGGATATAATGTGCAGCTTGCGTATTTTGCTCAACATCAAGCTGACGAGCTCGATCCAGATTTAGATGTGCTTACAACCCTCGAGAACGTCGCCGCAAGCGAAAGCCGTGTATATCTTCGCACACTCTTAGGAAGTTTTTTATTCCATGGAGACGATGTTTTTAAAAAAGTGCGAGTACTATCGGGAGGCGAAAAAAGCAGGCTTGCGCTTGCAAAAATATTAGTTCAGCAAGCAAATGTACTTCTGTTAGATGAGCCTACAAACCATCTCGATATGGATTCGAAAGAGATTTTACAAAAAGCGCTTTCTGACTACAATGGCACACTCATTATCGTTTCGCACGATCGCGCATTTCTTGATCCGCTGGTATCAAAGGTATGGGAAGTTGAACATTGCCAGGTAAAAGAGTATCTCGGAAATTTAACAGAGTACTTACAGAAGAAACAGACGCCACAACAAATAATCATAATCGAAGAGAACAAGAAACAAGATACAGAAGTTCCATCAATATGGCATCAACAACAGCAGATGAAGAAGGCTCGTTCCAGAGAACAGCGACGATTGGAGAAACAAATCGCCGAGCTCGAGACCAGGATTGAGACGCTCGAATCGCAGAAGAGTAAACTTGAAGAACTTCTTGCAAATCCAGATAAAGCAATGGAAGCTGGACAGGATATAACAACACTCTCTCTTGAGTATCAGAATGTTCAGAGTTCATTGGAAACTGCCTACAGTGAATGGGCAGAAATAACCGAAGCGCTCGATAGATTTACAGAAATAAATGGGAAGACATAATTTCTTTTGTGCTGGTGAAGGCTTTGCATAACCGGCAATAGGGTACAGTGGAATTACCAGCACAAGTTAATAATTGTTATACGATGCCGCCTGTTCTATCTTCTACTTCCGTTCCTTTAGTAGATCGCGTATTTCTCCAAGCAATATCTCTTCAGTCGAAGGCGCTGGGGAAACCTTGGGCGCTTCCTTCTCTTTTCTTTTGAGTGAATTAATCCCTTTCACAAAAATAAAAATTGTAAAAGCAACGATTATAAAATCGACAACCGTCTGAATGAATTTACCATAACTGATGACGACAGCCGGCGTTCCTGCCGCAGCCTCTTTAACCGTGAGAACCAAACCGGTAAAATCCACTCCGCCTAAAAGCACTCCGATTGGAGGCATGATCACGTCGCCAACCAAAGATGAGACAATTTTTCCAAATGCTGCACCAATAATGATACCAACCGCCATATCAATGACGCTTCCTCTTACCGCAAATTCTTTGAATTCCTTTATCATACTCATAATGTTCTCCTCAAACTTAATGGTAAATAGCGATAGTATAACAAAAAACTTTGATAACTTATTATATATACACTCAATAATCATCTTTGAAAATAGCGGTACACAAAATAAAATTCATGCGCCACACAAAATTTAGTCCATAAAAATCATACGATAACAGGAACACAATAATACCTGAAAATCTTAAAGCTCTACGCAATGCGTTTATGCTCTTCTGGCAAACTTGAACTGCTTGTTAGTGGGCGGTAGCAGACCAATTATACGAATTCGACCATTTTAAAAATTTATCAATTGATTCGTCAGATTTTTCTTTCTTCTTAAAAATCAAATCACAGAAGGCTGGTGTGAAATTTTGTTTATGTAATTCAACAAAATATGGAACATAATATTCAACGGTGAATCCGGAAGACTTCTCTTTAGAATTAAGCTCATCCATCATTTGGAAAAGAGAGGAAAAAGCATCCGTGATAACATCTTGATCGGATTTCTTTTTACCTTCTTCGCTCATATGGGATGCTATTATTAGCGAAAGTCCAAAATTAAGCACACTGAAATCACCTTCGCTTTTTGATTGATCGGGATTTATATATATGTTGATATTGTTACTATTTGGTTCTTTACTAACATTTCCATTTAATATTTTAAGAATATTACTCCGAGCATAATCTGCCCTTTGAGAATTTTGTTCAAGAATCAAGAATCTAGAATATGCTAACAAAGCAGGGATAGTATTGCCCTCAGCCTGAAATATTTCCGCCAATGCAATATGACTTGACGGATGTGTTGGTTTTATTTTGACAGCTTCCTTAAATGCCTCCTTGGCGTCCGAATATTTTTGAATCTTTTTGTAAGATACTCCTAAATTGTAATAAAGAAGATGATCGTTCGAGAAATGTTTCAATGCGGATTTGTACACCTTGATCGCATCCTGAGTTTTACCCAACTCGTCAAGATCGTTGCCCATGAGAAGATAGAATCCACCAAGGAACGGCGATTCATATTCGGCGCCTTTCCTTGCAACATCTAAACTTTTTTGATAATCGCCTTTTGCAAAATACGAAAAAGCCATTTCATACATCGCCTCTACATTAGCGCTATCAGCCTTTAAAACATCTTGATAGAATTGTAGCGCTTGGTCGTAGTTCTTTGCATCATGAGCTTGAATACCTTTATTGATTAAATCTTTTGCCTCAGGTGAAGATTGACTTGCCGACTTTATAGGCTCTTTGAATGTATATTGAGATGAACAACCAAATATTATCATGGTCGTACAAATTATTGGAATAAGTGTTTTAACCCTCATATAGTTCCTTCCTTATTACTATTATCAAAGTTGCTGTAATGATTAACTTCCAAATTAGTACTTAACAAAACTGATTGTATGTTGAAAGACAAAATTTATTTTACAAAGGTTATTAGGTACCGAAAGATTGAAATCTTATGCAAGCCATGCGCTACTTACGTTATTCCTGAACAACTTAAGCCATTGTTTAAGGCAAACAGAATTTATTCCTCTATTTCTGTGTCAGGGCTTAAATCCAACTTATCAGAAATTGGGGGCAGAGGGGGCGATGGAGGTACACAGCCTTTAATAAATTGTTTTGGTGGTTCTGATGAAGTTTCTAGTTCATCAAACATTTCATCATCTTGCATAACAAACTCCTTGAATCATTATTTAGATTTTTTAGAAGGCTTTGGCTTGGGTTTTGGCGTTGGAGATGGTGGTATCTTACTACTAACAGGTTGTTTAGGTGGAGGTGGAGGATTATATCCCTCTGTTATTACCTTTTTTGCCACTTTATTTCTCCTTGCGTGATTAATGAAGATTCCAATATGCAAAAGTGCCCCATAAAATAATTGCACCTATTAATGCAATTATAGATGAAATATTAAGAATAGTTGTAACCATTGTCCATATTGTCTTTTCTTCTTTTTTAAGAACTATAACATTGTAAGAGACATCTATTTGCTCTTTGCATGCTTTCTGACTTGATAAAAAGGAAAACAAAATAAGAACAAGACTTAGAGAAAAAAGTCCCCAAGACCATCCTAAAAGACAAAGTGTATTGGGAAATGGATGTGGCGCTATATCCTTCATAAATGCTACTGTTACGCCAAAAGCTCCAGATGCAAGTGCCAGAATTGCCTTATCGAACGTACGCGCTCCTTCTTTGATCCCTTCTATTAGTAGTTTTCGCTCATCTAAAAACAGCTGATAATCTTTTTCAGCTTGCGAAGATATTTGTTTAACCACAGACAGCTCCTTTCAAAATAATTGTTTTCCATTAATTTTTGTTTATCCTGCCATAAATCTTGCTATCAAGCTGGCAGTATGCATGGTAGCTAATAATTTCTGCGTTTTCATTTATCTTTCGCATGCTACGCTGTCTATTCCTTACATCAAATATGTCTGTGTCATTTTGCCTCTGAATTTTCTTGCCTTTCACTCCAAATATTTATTCTATCATAACCCCTTAATTATGAATACATTGCTCTTAAGAAAATGAATAACCCTGCGGCAAGCCGC
>DAOOUW010000076.1:0-5257 GCA_035390885.1 Bacteroidota bacterium
AACGCTAATGGCGCTGAACAATTTTACCATTCTCTCGTACAACATAATGTGATTTCAACATACTGCGGTCAGATGAAAGAGCGTCGTTAGGACTATTGTCGTTTGTACTCAGTTTGAATTTTTCTAAAAGCTGATAGAGCCGATCAGTGAACTTATTGAGTTCTTCAGCAGCTTTTGCTATTTGTTGAATTCCTTGAGCTGTTTGTTCTGTTGTGGTGTTGATAATTTCGATGTTATGACTGATTTGTTCACTTGCAGATGCCTGCTGTGAACTTGCCGCTACAATTTGAGAAATCATCGTTGTTACTTCTTGCGAAAGTTGAACAATGTCGCGTAAAGATGCGCCAGCTTTATCGGCGTGGCTGATTCCCTCATCGACTTTCTGCGTTCCTTCTTCCATTGCTTTCACAGCGCCCTGAGTATCAACCTGGATTTTTTTAATCATTGATGCAATTTCTTTTGTTGCTTTCGTTGTTCGTTCTGCAAGCTTTCGAACTTCATCAGCAACGACGGCAAAACCTCGCCCTTGTTCGCCAGCTCGCGCCGCCTCAATTGCAGCGTTGAGAGCTAAAAGATTTGTCTGGTCGGCAATATCATCGATAACGCTAATAATTTCCCCAATCTGATTGCTTGATTTGCCTAACTCTTGCACCGTATTCGACGACTTGCGCACGACTTCGGCGATGCTCTTCATGCTTACTACAGTTTCCTCGACAATCTTTCCGCCCTGCTCTGCCGCTTGCCGCGCTTTCTCAGAAGTGTCCGATGTCGTGATTGCGTTCTGAGAATTCTCGCTAATTGTTGACGCCATTTCCTGGACTGCAGATGCGACCTCCGAGACTCGATGAGAGCCGTTCTCGGCATTCGAGGCTATCGACTGAGAATCTTTTAAGATATCTTCAGCATGAAGTGATACATTTTGTGCTTCTTCCTTTATCTCTTTAATTGATGTCCGTAAGTCAATTACAAAATTTCTGAGCCCTTCGATAAGATCTCCAACCTCATCGTTTGTTTTTTTCTGAAGCTCGATCGAAAGATCGCCTGTCGAAACAAGATGAATTCCCTCAATGAGCGGCGATAAGATTTTCATAATCCATTTGACTGCAAAGACTGCTGTCAGCGAAAATGCTATGCACAGAACAATCGACCATATCAACGCTGAACGAGTATCTGCATTGAATTGATCCGTCGAAATACCAACCCGAACAAAACCAATTGCTTTTGTATCTCCTTGTCGTGAGAACACAGGAACTACAAATTCCCTTGCTTCTTTTCCTGTCACAAGAGTAGCTGTTCCATGCTGTGGTTCTGTCGATGTTAATTGCTGCACCCCATGCGTTTTGATTTGAATGCCTCGAGAAGCAATTTCAGAGCCGTTCGCGTCAAAAAATCCAACGTAGACAACTTCAGGATCTGTTAATGTTCCATCCATGTGTTGTTCCAATTGCGATGGATCATTCATCAACACACCAAATCGTCCAACGTTTGCAAGATTGGTCCCCACAGAAATACCGCGTTTAATAAATTGCCTTTCTGCAGTTCCTCCAATGACAAAATAATAGATGATGCTCAGCGATATTGTGAGCAACACAATAACCGATATCACTGGAATAAGAATCTTTGTTTGAAGTTTCATAGCGTGCGCCTCGTTTTATTTGTTTGAAGTATCCTCATTGTAAAACATAAGAAATTGATTGCCCAGACTCTGTTGGCACGGTCAATCCGAGAACCTGTGCGAGTTTCTGGTTGACGTATGCTTTTAATTGCCCATTGTCGGAAGTCACTGTGCAAATTGCACCGTTATTCACCATCTCAGGTTTTGGTGCAAAGATGCCAATTCGATCGTTCAATGCAACTTCACGAAGATAATCGAATCCCATCCCGGTCATTAAGTCATCGCTTGCATCAGCAATGATAAGAAGTTCTACTTTTTTTTCTTTCACAAGCGTTTTGTAGACAGATGGTACGTCGCGAACATTCTGTGGTATACCGATAACAACTTTGACGCCAAGCGCTAATCCAGCGCGTGTCCATCCTTCAATGGCTTTATCATCTAGTTTGGAGCCGATCACGCCAAGCGTTGTCAAGCCGGGTTTAATTACCTTTGCAATCGCAATTTGTTGCCCATAGGTTGCCTTCTGTGCATAAGCATCAGAAGAAATGATGGACAAAGAAAAAGCTACAACAATGCTTATCGAAGCTATTGTGAAAAATATCTTTTTTGTTTTCATGATAAAAGTCTCCTCAATTGTAAAATATTGCAATCCGCAGTCTTATGTTTTTTCTTTACAATTCCACAAGGAACATTCCACAATTGAGAATTGAAATTTTACATAAAAAATGAACATACTCTGCTCCTATTGTATGCAATTTCCACAAAATACATTCCATGAAATTTTGCAGTCCTATTGATAGAAAACATTTGGTTTTAACTCGTATTTTGCAAGTTGAAAAGGTGGTACAAAACGGGTTGTAGATTATTCTTCAAATGTGTGCATGTAATCAACAATTACCGTAATGGGTACATCGTTGTCATACGTAAGGAGTGGATGGCATTATAGCCTGGAATTGTGAATAAAATTTTATCGCCAAGATGTACGGTATGATGTTTGTTACTAATTGAACATATACTTGAAGTTAGGAAGGCTCTAAAACAAAAAATGATAGTAAAGCAGTTAAAAATCATCACTTGTTTTTCTATCTTTTACTAATACAATGGTTGAGAAGGTTATTATTATGATAAGACTTTATTATTCTGGAAGAAGAAAGAACAATCGATATTTACTGTCAGTATCTATCAACGGTTTCAAGAAAATATTTCTATCGGCAGTAATCGGATGCTCTGTTGTCCTGCTCAGCTCTTGCGTCCCATACAACAGTGTCAAATTTCAAAAGGAGATCGGAGTAAAACTTGCGGATACATTGGCTACAAAAGAGACAGTTATCCTCTTTCATAATCTTCGAGAAATATCAAATCAAGGAAAGATAATTTTTGGACATCAGAATTCAACGGAGTACGGTGTGTTTTGGAGGAACGACTCGATTCGTTCTGATGTGAAAGATGTGTGCGGTTCTTTTCCGGGTGTATATGGATGGGATTTTGAATCGATTCCAAAAGTCGATTCAGAAAAAGTGAAGCATCGTGTACCATTATTAGTAAAACAGGCTTACGAACGAGGCGGCATCAATACATTTTCCTGGCACATACCAAATCCTGTTACTGATAGTACTTTCTATGATACAACGATTGCAGTAAGGCATATTCTTCCTGGCGGGATGTACTTTCACAAATATCTTCGAATGCTCGATACGATGGTTGAATATTCAAAGCAATTCGTTGATGAAAATAAAAAACCAATTCCGATTATCTTTCGTCCTTACCATGAATTCGATGGACATTGGTTTTGGTGGGGAAAACCATTTTGTACTCGGGAAGAATTTATTCAATTGTGGCAAATTACAGTGGATTACTTGCGAACCTATAAGAAAGTAAATAATTTTCTCTATGCGTACTCGCCCGATCGAAATTTCTTTAGCGAAGAAGAATATTTAGAGCGTTACCCAGGTGATGACTACGTTGATATATTCGGGATGGATAATTACTTTGACTTTGAGCTTGGCGGAGATAGTTCACAGTTTGTTCAAAAAAAATTGATGATCATAACTCAAATCGCTGAAAAGAAAAATAAAATTGCTGCCTTTACAGAAACTGGTCAACAGTTAGTTCCGGATACAACATGGTTTACAAAAAAGCTTTATCCAATGATGGCTAGTGATAGCGTACGGATTGCGTATGTAATGGTATGGAGAAATGCCCATCAACGTCACTTCTATGTTCCATATCCAGGTCATCCAGCGGCGAAAGATTTTGTTGAGTTTCGGTATTTGCCGCGTATGTTGTTTGAAGATGATTTACCAGATATGTATCACACTGTTGTTATGAGCGATCTCCTGGCAAAACTTTTTGATGAACGAAAGAAGATTCGGGTCAATAATGTACAATAGAAGAAAATGATTGCGTATGAATCATAATATCAAAGAGTTCTTAAAAATCATTTTATTGTTCATAGTGTTGCTCAACGGAGAAATTGTAATGGCACAGACTTGTGAATTTGTTTCTGCATCGCATCCGTACATTCAGTATTTTGGAAGATGGGATATGCGAGATTCAAATCGCTATTATCATTTATGGCCGGGTGTATACTGGCAAGCAAATTTTAATGGTACGTCAATTGGAGTACGAATGGCTGATTCGGTCAATTACTACAATGTTTATATTGATGGAAAACTTCATTCCGTGTTCCATGGAACGAGAAGCGGAGAAGCCGATACCATTCTTGCCGAAAATCTGGAGAGTGGCGCTCACACAATTCGTTTGAGTAAAAGGAATATTGTATTTGATGCAATCTTCTCATTCTCTGGATTCCTTCTCCCTTCTAACGGTAAACTATTACCACCTTCTGAAAAACCAAAACGAAAAATCGAATTCGTTGGTAATTCATTTACTGTTGCTGAAAGCAATGAAGCAACTGTTCAGGAATTACCGTGGGAAGAGCGTTATCCTGTTACCAATACGGATAAAGGATTTGCAGCGATGATTGCGCGTTATTACAATGCACAGTACCACATTACAGCTCGTTCTGGTTCTGGAATGGTATGCGATTGGAGTGGAGATACGATGAGAACTATTCCTGCCATTTTTGATAGAACGCTCATGGAAGCTCCTGAGCCAGTTTGGGATTTTTCCCGTTGGATTCCCGATGTGGTTGTGGTGTGTCTAGGACTCAATGATTATTCCGGACTTCACGATAGTGCAGGGAATGTTTCGGAAGAAAAGTCGAGATTTTTCAGAGAGGGGTACCATACATTCCTCTCAAGACTTCGGCGTGTGTATCCGCAAGTGAAATTTATTGCTGTTGCTGCTTTCCCAGCCTGGATTCGACAGAATGTGAAACAGATTGTTGATGAAGAATGCGCACAGGAAAATTCAGATGTTATCTATGCAACGTTCGATGAATTTCCAGGGGGATATGTGGCAAATGGTCATCCAACAGTTGCAACACATGAAAAAATGGCAAAGCAAATTATCGAAGCGATGGAACAAGAAAAATTTTTTAACGATTGAAGCGAGGCGCTCTATGAAAACAATACAAAAGCAGTTTCTCTTAGTATCAGTGTTCGTTATGATAATGAGTTCTTCTGCATCCTCACAAATTAGTCCTGACATTCGGTTGAATCAAATTGGATTTTATCCTTC
>DAOOUW010000077.1:0-3013 GCA_035390885.1 Bacteroidota bacterium
AATAATCCTACAATAACTCGACGCATATTTCCTCCATTATCTGATCACTTTGATTGCAAACCAAGAAAAACAAAAAAACTACAGGCTCAGTAATTTTAAATTAGACAACTCTACAAATTTTATCAAACATCGAATGGATGGAATGAAGAGAGGACCAAAATGGCAGCTTCGATACGGACTGCCGTCCTACTCAGCCACCGTCAGCACTCGGTTGCCGAGTAGCACGAAGTGCATATCGAGGCAACAGTCTTCATATCAGGTAAAACCTGACCTAAGAAAAATATGGTACGTAAAACGAGGCGAACGAAGCGTCAGCACAAAATTCTGTTTGAGTCTCGCGCCTTTCAGCGAGACGAGTTAATTTTGTGCAGCGAAGCGAGCCGATGTTTTACCCATATTTTTCTTCAGTCTTGAACCCAAACTATGCGATAAGGATAATTCAATTTATGTAAATCTTTCTTAAGCATAATTTGGGTAAACTTTTGGTTCTTTTCTTTCAAGAGAAAAGAACAAAGATTGACGGATTAGAAGTAAAAGCATGAAACCAAAATTACACACCCTCCTCCCTCTACAAGAGGGGAATTTTGTAGCGGTGGCTTCGATACGAGCTATCGCTCACCTCAGCTACCGTCAGAGAATCGGTTCCCAAGGTGCTGTAAGGCGTATCGAGGCAACAGTCTTCACAAGTTTCTAATGCGTAAATTGAGTTGAGGCAATAAATTTGTAGCTGTTTATATTTTTTTCTGTATGAGATTTAAAAATTCATTCCGTGTTTTTACATCCGAGCGGAATGCTCCCAGCATAGCGCTTGTAATAGCTGCAGAGTTTGATTTCTGCACGCCGCGCATAATCATACACAAATGGAAAGCTTCGATGACAACCGCAACGCCTAACGGCTGCAATGATTTGTAGAGCGTTTCAGCAATTTGCTGAGTCATTCGCTCTTGAACCTGTAAACGACGCGCGAAAATTTCAACTATGCGAGGTAATTTACTTAAGCCAATAATTTTTCCATTTGGAATGTAAGCAACGTGCGCTTTGCCGTAGAATGGAAGCATGTGATGCTCGCAGAGAGAGTAAAATTCGATATCCTTGACAATAACCATTTCGCTGTATGGTTCTTCGAACACTGAACCACTCATAACCGCATCAATATCTTGCTTATAGCCATTGAGCAAGAATTCATACATCTCCGCTACACGCGAAGGAGTTTTTTTAAGTCCTTCCCGTTCTGGATTTTCTCCAAGCTCTCGCAGCAACTCCGCAATGAGCTCCTGAATTCGTTGTTCTCGTTCCACAAATATTCTCCTTCTTAATAGTCTACAATATACTAAGAAGTCCGCAACTTTATCAGCAGGAAATTATCTTCATTTTAAAAGTGTAAGCCGGGCTTTATGATCCAACGAAAAAAACAACTCTTCCAGTAACTCCAAATTTACCTACATTCGCTATTGTTCAAGCAGAGAGTCTAGAACTTCTTCGCTGTGGCCATTTACTTTTACTTTTGTAAATATGCGACGAATAATTCCTTCTTCATCAATCACAAATGTTGTTCGTTCGATGCCGTAAAATGTTCTACCATACATTTGTTTTTTCTTCCACACTCCGTAAAGTTTCAATACCTTCTTGTCTTCATCGCTCAATAAGAGGAACGGAAGGTTATTTTTCTTAGCAAAGGAAGTGTGAGATGCAGGGCTATCAGCGCTAATGCCGACAATCAAAGCGTCCTTTTTCCGAAAAGAATCATAGTTATCTCGAAAAGAGCAGGCTTCCTTTGTGCAACCAGGCGTATGATCTTTGGGATAGAAATAAAGCACAATTTTCTTTCCACGATGATCTTTCAAGCGAAACGTACTTCCATCATAGGACGGAAGCTCAAAATCTGGCGCTCTATCTCCAACTCGAAGCATATTCAAATTTCCTTTCTTCAAAATACAGAATCATTCACTTCAAGACAAGCAAACATATCTGATGAATTACTGTAATGCCTTCTTAATTTCTTCATATGGCGGCTCATTGCTGGGAGTCTCGGTTACCCAAGCATATTTTACAACGCCTTTTTCGTCGATCACAAACACGGCGCGTTTAGAAACAGAGTATCCGGGCAATCCTGCAAAATCTTCATGCACGCCGCCATAAAGTTTGCTCACGTTGCGTGTGTAATCACTGAGGAGAGGAAAGTTAAGATTATTTTGTTCTGCAAACGCCTTATTAGCAAATGGACTATCGACGCTGATTCCTAAAACAGTAGCATTGAGTTTGTTAAAATTACTGAGCGAGTCTCGGAATGTGCACATCTCTTTTGTGCATACGCTGGTAAATGCGCCTGGGTAAAAAGCCAGCGCTACCTTTTTGCCAGAATAGTCTTTTAAAGAATGTTTCTGCAAATCTGAATCGAACAGTGTAAAATCGGGAGCCTTAGAACCTACTTTTATCATTGTCATTTCCTTTCGTTGATTGTTTATAATTGAATTCCTAATATTGGGAACATTGAAAAGCACAAAAAGGTTTCCCAGATAGTTTTTGAATTCGTTGCACTTTTCGGTATATTGGAATGCAATTTCGTTCTTTTCATCATCAAGATTGATGAACAATCAAACTACGAACGGAGAGATGCAGGAGTGGTTGAACTGGCACGCCTGGAGAGCGTGTGTACGGGAAACCGTACCGTGGGTTCGAATCCCACTCTCTCCGCAAGATAATTGCAATTTACTTACTGGAAGGGTGCGAGAGTGGTTGATTCGGCCGGTCTCGAAAACCGGTATTCCGCATCGCGGAATCGAGGGTTCGAATCCCTCCCCTTCCGCATATCTATTATAGAGTGATTCCTTCCCAAAATTGTCATCTATTATTCCAGAGGCTTGTTTATTTGTTCTATCAATAATTCAAATCTTTACCTTTGACTTAGCGCAAATTTTCACAAAAGAGAAAAAATTCGTCCACGAATGGTTTCTCTTTTTTAGAAAAGTGTGTATCTTACACATGCTATGTCGCACAAATTAAAAGAAGTTAT
>DAOOUW010000077.1:3113-4787 GCA_035390885.1 Bacteroidota bacterium
TTTAGAAAAGTGTGTATCTTACACATGCTATGTCGCACAAATTAAAAGAAGTTATCAGAAATATTTCCGTCGATTGCGTCATTTTTGGATACGAAAAATCTACGCTCGAGGTTCTTCTTGTTAAACGCGCTATTCATCCCTATGCTGGAAGATGGGCATTGCCTGGCGGATTTATAAAAAAAGGCGAGCGCACCGAAGATGCCGCTAAACGCGTTCTTGAACAAATGACAGGAGTTGCTGACACTTACATGGAGGAAATTGGCATCTTTGATGAGATCGATCGCTATCCGCTGTGGCGAGTTTTCACTGTTGGGCATGTTGCGCTCATCAGTCCTGAACATTATGCTCTCCATGCCGGCACTGATACGCGCGAGGTAAAGTGGTTCCCTCTCAAGGAAGTTCCGGATCTTCCATTCGATCACAATAAAATTCTTGCAGTTGCACTAGAGAAGATTCGGAAACGCGTGCGATACCAGCCAATCGGTTTTGAAATTTTACCAGAAAAATTTACACTTCCACAACTTCAAAAATTGTATGAGGTTGTACTCGACGAAAAAATAGACAAGCGGAACTTCAGAAAAAAAATACTTTCGATGCACCTCATTCGTAAGTTGAATGAAAAAGACAAAAATGGCGTCCGCCGTCCTGCTAATCTTTATATGTTCGATGAAAAAAAATACGAAAAGCTGAAACAAAAGGGCTTCGTCTTCGAATTGTAATAAACTCACCTCTTACCTTTTTTCTGCTCACTTAGAGCGCAGTGCTTTTTCTGTCCTTGAAAACTTCAAATAAGTACTACATAAGCTTTCTTTAGCTTTGACATCTATTTTAGCTTTTCAGAAAGGTACGTGTAATGCGATTGATATTCCTCGTTGTTTGGTTCGAGAGTCAACAGTTTACCATAGACGCGCCATGCGCTGTAGTAGCGCTTCTTCGCTTCCCAATAGTTTGCAAGAAGCTCAAGAGCTTTTTTCTCATTTGGTCTGGCATCGAGAATATCGAGCGCTTCATCAATTGCAGCGTCAATGAATCCCATATCCCGATACGATGAAGCAATTGCAAGCTTATACCGAACTCGCTCTTCCGCTGATGTCGAACGCCTCTTTATCGAATCGCAGTACGCATGCACTTTTACAAAATTTTTCGTCAAAACATTATTCGGCGCAAGTTTCTTGGCATGGAACAGGAACTGCTTCGAAGCGCTTGTATCGCCGAGCTGGAAAGAAAATATCGCAGAGGTAATATATGCAGGGAAAAACGTGGAATCTTCCTTCATTGCCCGTTTCAACATTCGTTGCGATTGAAGTGGAAATCCTTGATACCATAACGTCATCGAGACAATATGATATAGATTTGCTTTGAGCGGTTTTGGTTCCGTTTCTTTTACTTTTCTAAGGAAGGCAATATTATCGAGGTGTCCATTTACAACGCTGAGATAGGAACCGGCTTGATTGAGGAAGAGAAACTTTTTGAAATTTTTTTCCGCTAAATCAAGTGAATCGAGAAATTCATACGCTATCGCAAGATTGAACAAACAATCAATCGTTCTATATTTCACTCCCATTTGAATAAAGTGATCCACTGCTTTTTGCGGATCGGTCTCTAACAATGTTGTGCCGATATAAAAATCTTTTTCGTAATCAGGAATTACCAAGGCAGAATCTGCTGGCGCAG
>DAOOUW010000078.1:0-4698 GCA_035390885.1 Bacteroidota bacterium
GTCAGTCACGAAGGCGTCATTCAATTCATCGAACCAGACTCGAAATGGATTGCCTCGACGGTGAATCGTTTTCGACTCATTGCGCCGAATGGCAAATATGTCGAGCCAAAACTCGATGGCGTCGGATACATACTCGAACGTCGTTTGTTCGATTATGCTCTTGCAAAAGTTGCGGCAGAGGAAGGAGCTCAAATCATAACAAAAGCCTATGCGTACGATCTTCTCCGAGACGCCGATGGCAATGCGTGCGGAGTCAAAGTGCTATTGAAAGATGAGCCGATTGAAATTCGAGCTCGCATTGTCATTGGAGCGGATGGCGTTGAGAGTCGTGTTGGAAGATGGGCTGGAATCGATACCGCCTGTTCGATTCACGATATGGAAAGCTGCGCGCAAATGACGTTAAGCGGAATCGAGGTAGAGCCGGATAGATTAGATTTTTATTTTGGAAGCTCGATTGCTCCGCTCGGATACCTCTGGGTTTTCCCGAAAGGGAAAAATTCCGCCAATGTTGGAATTGGCATTAGCGTCGAAGCTGCAAAACAACAATCTGCACTGCAGTATCTTCAGCAATTCGTCGAGGAGCATTTTCCATCGGCGGCGGTGTTGACACAGATTTCGGGCGGAGTTCCGTGTGCAAAAACAAACAAAGTGCTGGTTAAAAATCGAGTGATGCTCGTTGGAGATGCGGGGCATCAGGTGAATCCGACTTCAGGCGGCGGAATTATTAGCGGAATGATCGGCGGAATGATGGCTGGGCAGGTTGCAGGAAAGGCTATTCGTCATAACGACTTTTCGCTTCTTGCGGATTACGAAACAATATGGCACAAACGTCTTGGATGGCGTCATGAAATTTTCTATTCGTTCAAGGAAGTCATTACTCAATTTTCAGATGAGACGCTGAACTCGATTGCCGACTCGTCCCAAAAACTTCCTGATGATAAGAAAACCTTAGGAGGCATTTTCCGAGTTGCCCTATGGAATAAGCCTTCGCTAGTTCTTGATGTGATGAAACTCTTTGTCTCGTAATGGAGAAAAAACGATGGAGTGTAACAAGCCGAAGAATTTAAAGCGATGCAATTGCACCTACGAACCCTGTCCTCGAAAAGGAATGTGCTGTGAATGTCTACAGTATCATTTGCGGATGCAGGAATTACCCGCCTGCTGCTTCCCGGACGATATCGAGCAAACGTACGATAGAAGCTTCAACACCTTTGCGCAAGGAGTCATCAAAGGGAAAATTGGGTGATGGTGAGAATGGCTTTAAATATTTGCTCTGGCACGAAAGCTTATTGTAGACGCATTCACAATTGCACAAACTGGTTTAACAAATTGGAGAACAGATTTGTCAAATTAGACGTGATATTGCCCAGTTTAATTATCAATTAGATATGAATGAGAATGCGCTCAAGGAATTGATTGAAATTGGAGATGGATTTTGCCGCGGGCGATATTCTCCTGCAGCAAGGTAAATATAAACCCTGATTGTGCAATCCAGGTAGTAATAGAAGTGCAAGATGAAGTCATATAATAAAATAGGCGATAGAAAAAACAACCCAAATGGTGGCTTCGATACGGACTGCCGTCCTACTCAGCCACCGTCGGGATTTCGGTTGCCGAGTAGCCGTAAGGCATATCGAGGCAACAGTCTTTGAAAGTTTCTAATACAGGATTTACATAAACATAAATTCAAGATTTCATTTCACCAGAAATTTCGTATTCAATGATTGAATGTGTAATATCTTAAGTGTACTTTTGCTCTGCAGGCTAACTTGTTTTATACTCATAATTTCCAAAATGGAGAAATGGTATGAATAAGCAAAAAATGTTGAAGCCGGTGAACTCGATCCTTATTATAGATTTTATTTGCCTTATTATTACTGCTTTACTGGAAGATGTACTTCCACGAAATATATTTTCTGTTATTCATCCGCTCTTTGGATTTATTTTACTCTTGTGCGTGATTTTCCATGTCTACTTGAACTGGGGATGGATAAAGATGAATCTATTAAACAAGAGGAAAAGCGATAAAGCCGCGTAAGCAAATAAACTTCTGTGATAAGCACGTTTCTCCCATTTGCGCTCAGCTTGATCTCAGCAACCCACGGGTTAACCGCGGGTTCTGCCGCTCGCCATCATGCATTGCATCGCTTCAAAACATCAACCATCTGTTGATGAATGCGACCGTTCGTTGCTAACATCTTTGGATTATAAACTGTCGAGGGATTGCCGTCGTAGTCTGTCCAGCGACCGCCAGCTTCTGTAACTAACAATACTCCCGCCGCCATATCCCATGCATTGAGCTTTCCTTCCCAGAAGCCATCGAATCTACCGCAGGCAACGTAAGCTAAATCTAACGCCGCAGAACCGAGTCGGCGAATTGCCTGTCCTTCGATCATAAATTCCTTGAATGGATTCAGATAGGAATTCACATCGTTTTTTACATCGTAAGGAAATCCAGTTACAAGCAGACTATCGATTAACTGCGAAGCTTTCGAAACGGAAAGACGAACATTATTGAGATACGCGCCTTTCCCTTTCTCCGCTGAAAATAATTCATCGTGCGATGGATCATAAACAACTCCGAGCACAATCTCTCCTTTATACTCTAGCGCAATTGAAACAGAAAAGATTGGAAGACCATGAGCATAGTTCACAGTGCCATCGAGCGGATCGATGATCCACCGGTACTCCGATTGAATTTTATACTCGCCGGTTTCTTCGCCAAGAAAATCATGCCCTGGAAAATGTTTCTTCAATGTGCCTATAATAAATCGTTCAGATTCTTTGTCGACTTCTGTTACTAAATTTGTTGCTTCGCCGCCCTTGTGTTCAATGTGCCGTACTTTGCCAAGATTTTCGGTTAATATTTTCCCTGCATTTTTTGCAGTGTCAATTGCAATTTGCAACATATTTTTTCTCCTTTCACTATTTTAACGTACTAAAAATTTCCCCCTTCGCAAAATGACAGTCCATCATTTTTGAAACTATGTTGAAAACGAAGCACTATTTTCGTACATATCATTTGAACAGTGCAAGCGGAGCAATGGAATGTCAACCTTACGAGAGCGAAATCTCATTCTATCATATTTATCATTACGTCGAATGATCGGCGTTATGGGAATTTCACTCCCCATCATTCTGGTGCTTGGCGGATTGGTTCAGGAAAATCCAATCGTCGAATCTTCGATCAGCGCATACTACTATACCAACATGCGCGATTTCTACGTTGGACTGCTCAGCGGAGTTGCGCTGTTTCTCATCTCTTACAAAGGCTACGAAAAAATTGACGAAATTGTTTGCAAGCTCAGCGGTATCTGTATCATTGGTTTGCTTCTCTTTCCGACTTCGTTCAATGGAACGACGCCGATGAAAGTAGGCATTCTGCAAGTAAATAATTCTGTTTCGGAATCGATCCATCTCACATTCGGCGCTGGGTTTTTCGTTCTCCTTGCCTATAATTCTATTTTTCTATTTACAAAGAAAGGACCGGGCGGCGGAATCATCAGTAGAGAAAAAAAACGAAGGAATCTCGTCTATCGAATTTGTGGCTGCGTGATGATTTTGTCTATCATCGCCATTTTCATTTACCAAACTTTTTATGCTGATACCGAGCTTTCGAAATATTATCCTGTTCTCATTTGTGAATCCGTTGCGCTCCTTGCGTTCGGAATTTCCTGGCTTGTAAAAGGAGATACGCTCTTTAGAGATCAGAAGAGTCGCTGATAACCCTATTATCCATAAAACAAGGAAATTAGATGAAACAACAATTTATATCATTCACCTTTTTATATAAGGAGGCGTTATGGCTTTTCTCATAAGTTTTATCATTGCAATCGCGGCATTCTTTCTCTGGACGAATGCGAAGAAAAAATATCGCGATGAAAAAAATCTTAACTTCCGTAACACTGCACAGGCAAGCGGAATCACTGCAATCATTTTTGCGCTCATTGCTTTAAGTCAGTGTTTTACTGTGATTCCCGCTGGACATGTTGGCGTGGTTGATTTCTTTGGAACTGTATCCGCGAATACTTTGAAATCCGGTATCAACCTTGTCAATCCGATGGCGCGGGTCGTAAAATTATCCATTAAGACACAAGAGATTAAGGAAGTGATGGATGTGCCATCGAAAGAGGGCTTGACTGTAAAACTTGAATTGAGCGTACTCTTCCATCTTGATCCAGAAAAAGCCGCTGAAGTGTACAAAACAGTTGGGGAGAATTATGTCAGCGTAATTTTAGAGCCGCAATTCCGCTCTGTTGCGCGCGGTGTAACGGCGGGATACGAAGCAAAGGCTCTCTACACATCCGAGCGTGAAATGCTTGCTCAAATTATCATGGCGGATTTGCAAAAAATTGTCGGTCCGCGAGGCGTCGTCGTGGAATCTTCCCCGCTTCGCCAGATTACACTTCCGCCGGGACTGACTGCGGCTATCGAAGAAAAATTAAGAGCGGAGCAAGAAAGTCAGCGCATGCAATTTGTGCTTGCAAAAGAACGACAGGAAGCCGATAGGAAACGCATCGAAGCGCAGGGTATTTCTGATTTTCAGAATATTGTTGCAAAGGGAATCAGCGATCAGCTTTTGCGATGGAAAGGAATCGAGGCGACAGAGAAGCTGGCAAATTCTCAAAACACAAAAGTGATCGTCATTGGCGCAGGCAAAGATGGATTGCCTTTGATTTTAGATACGAAGTAAATTTT
>DAOOUW010000079.1:0-4683 GCA_035390885.1 Bacteroidota bacterium
TAAGGAGGAGAGAACGAAAGAGGTTTAACTTACCACATCGGCTGTAACTTTTGGAACAAACTGAAGCATACCTCTCCGGTCAATGTCAATGGTAACTTCATCGCCATCTGCAATTTCGCCTGCAAGAATTTTTTGCGAGAGAGTATTGATTACATACTTCTGAATTGTTCTCTTCAGCGGACGAGCTCCGAAACTTGGATCATATCCAATTGTTGCCAGATGAGCTTTTGCTTCATCGGTAAATGTAAGCGTAATATTTTTACTTGCCACCAATTTCTGCACCTGTCGCAATTGAAGCTCTACAATTTGAGCAAGTTCTTTCATTGTCAACGGTTTGAAGAAGATTATTTCGTCAACACGATCGAGAAATTCAGGTCGAATTGTTTGCTTGAGAAGGTCAAAAATGCGTACACGCAACTCGCCCATAATTTCATCCCGATTCTCTTCTGTCAGTACCTCCATTTTTTCCTGAATGAGATGTGAACCAAGGTTCGATGTCATAATAATAATTGTGTTCTTGAAATTCACAGTTCTACCTTTACTATCTGTCAAACGTCCTTCATCGAGGAGTTGAAGGAGAACATTGAACACTTCAGGATGCGCTTTCTCTATTTCATCGAGTAAGACAACCGAATAGGGTTTGCGTCGCACAGCTTCTGTCAATTGTCCACCTTCTTCATAGCCAACGTAGCCGGGAGGAGCGCCAATGAGACGAGAGACAGAGAATTTTTCCATATACTCGCTCATATCAATCCGCACAACTGCATTCTCATCGTTGAAAAGAAATTCCGCCAGCGCTTTTGCAAGTTCTGTTTTTCCAACCCCGGTGCTTCCAAGGAAAATAAACGAACCAATAGGTCGGCGTTCATCTTGCAAGCCAGCGCGACTTCGTCGAATTGCATCGGCAACTGCTCGAACAGCGTCTTCCTGATCGACAAGACGCTCGTGAATGCGTTCCTCAAGATGGAGTAATTTCGTGCGTTCACTTTCGAGCATCCGCTGTACGGGAATTCCAGTCCACTTTGCAACAATTTCGGCAATATCTTCCGCATCGACTTCTTCCTTGAGCATTTTGCGGTCTTTCTGAACTTCCGCTAATCGAGCCGAAGCGCTCCGAAGCTCTTTTTCCAGATTCGCAATAACGCCATACCGCAACTCCGCAACACGTCCAAAGTTTCCTAATCGCTCCTGTTGCTCGGCTTCCTTTTTAGCGTTCTCGATGTCTTCTTTCATCTTTCTAATAGATTGAATAAGATCTTTTTCGACTTGCCAATGTGCGCGGAGAGAATCTCGCTCCTGTTTTTGCTCGGCAAGTTCGCGTTCAATTTCCTCTAGACGATTTTTCGATTCTTCGTCCTTCTCTCGTCGTACCGCTTCGCGTTCAATTTCCAATTGCTTGATTCGTCGTTCGACGCTATCTAATTCTTCTGGCATCGAATCAATTTCAATACGGAGTTTCGATGCTGCTTCGTCGATCAAATCGATTGCTTTATCCGGTAAGAACCGATCGGTGATGTATCTATGGCTCAATTGAGCAGCCGCAACGATTGCGCCGTCGGTTATACGCACGCCGTGATGAACTTCGTATCGCTCTTTGATACCACGGAGAATCGAAATTGTGTCCTCAACGCTTGGTTCATCGACCAACACTGGCTGGAATCGTCGTTCAAGAGCCGCATCCTTTTCGATGTACTTTCGATACTCATCGATAGTCGTTGCGCCGATTGCACGCAAATCTCCACGCGCCAATGCAGGCTTCAACATATTTGCTGCATCAACGGAACCTTGCGCTGCTCCAGCTCCAACAAGCGTATGGAGCTCATCAATAAAGAGAATGATTTCTCCATTCGATTCTGTAACCTCTTTCAATACGGATTTCAACCGCTCTTCGAATTGACCACGGTAACTTGCACCAGCAATCAATGCCCCCATATCAAGAGCAACAATTCGTTTTGTTTTTAAAGTTTCAGGCACATCGCCCTGAACAATGCGCTGTGCAATTCCTTCTGCGATTGCTGTTTTTCCAACGCCAGGATCGCCAATGAGCACAGGGTTATTTTTTGTCCGACGAGAGAGTACCTGTAACACTCGGCGGATTTCATCTTCGCGTCCAATCACTGGATCGAGTTTTCCTTGCTGTGCAAGAGCATTGAGATCGCGACCAAACCGCTGAAGCGCCTGGTATTTATCTTCGGGCATTTGATCTGTTACTCGCTGCGAGCCGCGAATATCTTTTAATGCTTTGTAAATATTCTCACGAGTTACACCCTGGTCGACGAGTAATTTTCCAGCAGGCGATTTACTTTGTAAAATTCCGAGTAATAAATGTTCTGTACTAACATACTCATCTTTCAGTTGTTCGGTTTCCTTAAGGGCAATATCGAATACTTGCGCAAGCGCTGATGAAATTTGTTGATTCGATACGTTTGCTCCTTGAACTTTTGGCAACCGTTCAATTGCTTCATTGATTTTAATTTTAATGTAGTTGACGTTAGCGCCAACTTTTTGAAGAATCGGAATAACGATTCCTTCGCTATCCTGAACGAGCGCCGCCAGGATATGTTCCGGCTCAATGATTTGATTTGAATAACTCGATGCTATTTCTTGCGCAGTTTGTACTGCTTCTTGCGCTTTAATTGTAAATTGATTGAAATTCATACTTTCACCTTTTAACAAAATCTCAGGTTATAGAAAAGAAAGGCGAGGTTTTATCCTCGCCTTTCACACCATTTTACCTCGTCTTAACCTGGAAAGGCGAGATTATTTATCATCAACGACTTCGTAATCGGCATTCTCCACTTTCTTTCCACCTTCATCCGTTGTGGTTGATGAGCTGGTGTTCGTTGCTCCGCCGCCGGCAGTTCCAGCAGAAGCATCGCCTGGTTGCTGTGTTCGAGCGCCTTCGTACATCTTTGTCGAAGCTTCATTCCACGCATTGTTGAGCGCTTCCATTTTCGCTTTGATGTCGCTAATTGAGTTGCTCTTAACCGCTTCATCGAGCGCATTAGCGGCGCTCTCTATTTTTGCTTTCGAGTCTGCGGGAATTTTATCAGCAAGATCAGCCAATTGCTTCCTTGTCTGGAACACAAGCGTATCTGCCTGATTCTTTATCTCGATTTCTTCTTTTCTCTTCTTATCTTCAGCGGCATGAGCCTGAGCGTCAGTCTTCATCTTCTCGACTTCTTCTTTTGTAAGACCGCTCGAAGACGTAATACGAATGCTCTGCTCTTTATTTGTCGCTTTGTCTTTTGCAGAAACGTGAAGAATACCATTTGCATCAATATCGAATGTTACTTCGATTTGAGGAACGCCACGCGGTGCAGGTGGAATTCCATCGAGGTGGAAACGACCGAGCGTTCGGTTATCGATTGCCATTGGACGCTCGCCCTGAAGAACATGGATTTCTACCGATGTCTGACTGTCTGATGCTGTTGAGAAAATTTCCGACTTTCGTGTCGGAATCGTTGTGTTTGCTGGAATCATCGGCGTCATCACACCGCCTAAAGTTTCGATTCCAAGCGTCAGCGGAGTAACATCGAGGAGCAACACGTCGGTTACTTCTCCAGTAAGCACGCCGCCTTGAATTGCAGCGCCAATAGCGACAACTTCATCAGGATTGACTCCTTTGTGTCCTTCTTTTCCAAAAATATCTTTTACTAATTGTTGAACGCGAGGAACCCGCGTCATACCGCCAACAAGAATGACCTCATCGATCTGGTTAGGATTCAATCCGGCGTCTTTCAGCGCCTTTTCGACTGGCGGAACGCATCGTTGAACAAGATCTTCGACAAGCTGTTCGAACTTAGCCCGCGTTAAAGTCATGTTTAAGTGCTTCGGACCTTCAGCAGTTGCTGTAATAAACGGCAGATTGATTTCAGTCTGCATCAATTGTGAGAGTTCCATTTTTGCTTTTTCTGCCGCTTCCCGTAATCGCTGAAGCGCCATTGGATCTTTGCGCAAATCAATGCCTTCTTGCTTTTTAAATTCATCGGCAATGTATTCGAGAATGCGCATATCGAAGTTATCGCCGCCAAGGTGCGTATCGCCGTTCGTCGATTTTACCTCGAAAACTCCATCGCCTAACTCAAGGATCGAGATATCGAAAGTTCCGCCGCCAAGGTCGAAGACTGCAATCTTGAGATCCTTGTTTTTCTTATCGAGTCCATAGGCAAGAGCCGCTGCGGTTGGTTCGTTAATGATACGACGGACATTGAGTCCTGCAATTTCTCCAGCTTCTTTTGTTGCTTGCCGTTGGGCGTCATTGAAATAGGCCGGGACAGTAATCACGGCATCAGTAACTTTGGTTCCTAAATGATCTTCTGCAGTTTGTTTCATTTTTTGGAGAATCATCGCAGAGATTTCTGGTGGTGAATAAACACGATCGCCAATTTGCACCCGTGCAGTATTATTTTCTCCTCGAACCACTTTGTATGGAACGAGTTTCATTTCTTCGGTCACTTCATCATAGAAGCGGCCCATAAATCTTTTTATGGAAAAGACTGTGTTCTCAGAGTTTGTAATGGCTTGACGTTTTGCTGCTGCGCCGACAAGACGCTCGCCCGTCTTGGTAAACGCCACGACCGATGGCGTTGTTCGCGAACCTTCCGCATTTGTAATCACGACAGGTTCGTTCCCTTCCATTACGGCAACGACAGAGTTCGTCGTTCCTAAATCTATTCCGAT
>DAOOUW010000080.1:0-4487 GCA_035390885.1 Bacteroidota bacterium
CCTTTCATTTCGTCGCTCCCAACATTCAGCACACTGACAGTTGTCTCGAGCGTAAAATCTACCGCCGAACGCTGAATTGCCTGCATAATGATTTTTTGCGCTTCAGTCTTTGCTTCGGAACGTGCGGCATCGCGCATATCTTTGAGCATTTGAACAGACTCAGATTTAACTTCTTCTATAAGATTTTGTTGCAAAGCTCGTTTAGCTTCTTCTCGAGACATCCCAGCAAGTCGTTCCAACCGCGTGGTTTGTTCTTCGATCAAACGTTCCAATTCTTTCTCTCGTTCCCCAAGTCGTTTCTGTCGCTCGGTAATTTCACGTTCCAGTGCTTGCAGCGATGATTCTTTCTTCATCAAAAGATCTAACTTCCGCTCAAGGTTTTCCTCTCTATTCGATATTTGGCGTTCGTATGCCTGCATTTTATTACGACGGGATTGAATATCGGATTCAAATTCTTTTTTCTTTTTATACCATTCATCTTTTACTTCGAGAAGTTTTTCACGCTTTATTGCTTCAGCTTCTTTCTTGGCGTCTTCGACAATCTTCTTTGCCTGTTCTTCTGCAGTGAGAATCTTGTTCTTCCCACTTCTCGCATTCATTGTCCATCCCAAGAAGAACGCTATCCCTCCAATCAGCGCTCCTCCAATTAGTATTATTACGTATGAATTCATAGGAACCTCATATTTTCTCGTTTAAAAATAAAAACCGCACGCATCGCCACAATTAAATGTATTTGAAGAACCTCATTCCCAAATACAGTGGGTACCTGCCTGAGCATTTCACACTTCCATTACCCGCTCCCCTTGAAGATTATTCAAGGATCATCGCTGGGCTCCTCGGATTAGTTCCGAAGAGATGGCTTGCGCTCCACGCTCATGAGTCAGATTCCCATATTATAAGACTTGTCAGGTTCTTTAATATGGATTAACTATGGCCGATGGTGCGGCATTTATGGTACAATTATAAAGAACAAACTATGAACGGATATTTTGATCATCAAGAGCTAAACAATTATCGAGATAATTCGAAATTTTTTCTATCTCTAACTCGACATGTTCAAGCTCCGTTGCACGAGACTCGCGTTCTTTCAATAAATCTTCTGAAATATTCAATGCTGATAATACTGCAATTGTAAGCGGCGGTTGTTCCGGAAGTTTCTCATGAATTTTTGTGAGCATATCGTCAACATACTCAGCAACCTGTCGTGTAAATTCTTCATTTTCTCCACGCAGAGGATACTCATTGCCAAATATTTTTACTCTAATACTTTTCCCGTTCATTGTTGTCAATTCTGTTATCGTAACCGTCAATTATTTCTCCACCATCTGATGCCGCAACCACCAGCATCATAAATGGGAATTAATCTTCGCAATCAATTCCCGAATTTTTGCTTTGAGCTCTTCTTTCTCCTCCTTTGCAATAAGAGCTTGTCCTTGATTTTGCATCTCATTGAGCTGTGCTCTTAACTGCTCGAGTTGCTGAACACATGCAGAACGTTCCTCTTCTCGCAATCGTTCCTGTTCTTTTAAGCTCTCTACCTGCATCCGAAGTTCTTTATTTTCATTCTTCAAACGCACGATTAGGTCTGAAACAGCACGGGCTTTTTCCCACAATCGCTGAAGAGAATCTTCGATATCCTGCACGCTGCGTTTTTCTACCGCTTCAGCTATCTCTCGCTGGTCGGTCACAGACGTTCTCCTTTTGAGTTTTACGTGCGAGGCGCCTGAAGTTATAACTTTCCTTGTATTTTATAGTAATGGAAAGTCATCTCTTCAACTACCTCGTTAACTTCTTAGCGCACCACCACACTGATGGCACACTGCTTCAATTACCGCTTCCACAGCATGATCGGCTTCTTCATCGGTCAAGGTGTGGTCGGGTGATTGAAACTCTAACGAATACGCAAGGCTCTTTTTACCATTGCCTAACTGTTCTCCCGTATACACATCGAATAATGTAACTGCTTGCAATAACGGCTGACCTGCTTTGCGTATTGTTTCTTCAACAGCGCTTTGAGGAAGCGACTCCTCGACAACAAATGCTACATCTCGCATCACACTCGGAAATTTCGGTAACGGAATAAACTTTCGATCCCGAACCCAATTGCGCCGTAGTATTTCCATGTTTACTTCACACACATATACAGGCTCGAGTAATTCCAGCGCTGTTGCAATTTCTTTCTTCACTTTTCCAAAGAACCCAGCCCCGGCTCCTCCAACTTCAATACCAATACACAATTCGAGCATTGGGCTGTGAGTATCATAACAAATAAAACGGTACTTGTCAAGATTAAACTTTCGGAGAAGCGCTTCGACTTCACCTTTTAAATCGAATAAATCAACAGGACGTTGCGGAAGCCCATACGAAAGCGGCGCATACTTACCGCTCATCAAAATCAGAAGATGGCGCTCTTCATAGTAACTTGACAATGCTGTTGGATTTCCTTCGGGAAGTCGTGAAAAAACTGTGTCCATTTCAAATAGGCGAACGTCTTTGGAACCATGATTTTGATTATGGAGGACAACACGCAAAGCGCCAGGAATAAGGCTGGTACGCAACGCTTCCATCCCAGCGCTGACAGCGTTCAATACTTTTACTGGCTCTGTTCCAGCAAGTCGCGCTGTCGCTTCATCCTGAAGTCCTATAGTAACAATTTCATTAAAGCCAGCACCCATAAGATAATTACGAACTTCCTCTTCGAACAAATCCGTACGGACGCTCGATGTAAAATCAATTGATGAGTGCGTTTCCGTTATAAGATTATTGTATCCATAGAGTCGAGCTACTTCCTCGACGATATCGATCTCTTCACGAACATCGTTACGGAACGATGGAACAGTTACAACAATAACATCGGATGAAACAGATTTTACTGAAAAATGAAGCCTCTTCAGCAGCGAAGCGATTTCTACCTTTGTAAATTGAGCCCCAATTAAATTATTGACACGTGAAATGCGTACCCGAACTGCATGCGCCTTTTGCTTTTTTGGATAAACATCAATGATGCCGCGTAAAACCTCGCCGTTGGCGAGTTCCTGCATAAGCTGCGCTGCACGATTTACTGCATACACTGTCATCTCTATATCTGCATTCCGCTCGAAACGATATGACGCTTCAGTTGAAAGTCCTAAGTACTTCGATGTGCGGCGAATGCTCGATGGATCGAAGTAAGCGCTTTCAATTAAAACGTTTTTCGTGTTCTCAGTAATTTCTGTATTTGCTCCTCCCATCACTCCAGCGATTGCTACAGGTTTTTCCTTATCACAGATCATTAGAACGTCTGATGTAAGTCTTCGCTCTTTTCCATCGAGTGTAACAAATGTATCGCCATCCTGAGCTGTTTGGACAACAATTGTATGTCCTGAAAGCGTATCATAATCAAATGCGTGGAGAGGATGACCGGTCTCGAGCAAAATATAATTGGTAACATCCACGACATTATTGATTGAGCGAATCCCAAGAGCCGAAAGTCGTTCCTGTAACCATTGAGGAGATGGACCAATGGAAACATTCCGAACAACTCGCGCACAGTAACGCGGACACCGTTGAGCATCTTTTATAATGACTGATGCAAATTTCTTTGCAGGAATAGCGCTTTCCTTAAGCGAAATGCGTGGTAATTGAAGAGGCTTCTTTACAAGAGCACTAATTTCACGAGCAACTCCAATGTGACTAAGGCAATCTCCTCGATTCGGCGTTATTCCAATTTCATACACAACATCCGTGCGACCAAGATATTTTGCAAGCGGTGTGCCTGGCTTTGCTTTTGGATCAAGGACCATAATTCCATTTGCATCATCGCCAAGAGCTAATTCATACGGAGAACAAATCATTCCATGGGATTCAACACCGCGAATTTTTACAGCTTCAATTTGAAATGGAGAGCCTTTCGGATCGTGTTGATTTCTTGGAACACAAGCTCCTACAAGCGCAACCGGTACTTTCTGTCCTTGCGCTACATTTGGCGCACCACAGACGATCTGAAGATTCTCCGAACCAACATTAACGGTACATACTGTAAGCCTATCGGCGTTAGGATGTTTGCGCGCTTCGAGCACTTCTCCAACTACAAACTTATCATACATTGCCGCCTGGTCGTCGATACTTTCTACTTCGAGACCTAACATAGAAAGACGATCAGAAAATTGTTGAGGGGTAAAACGGAATTGAACAAGCGACTGTAACCAACGTTGAGATACTTTCATGAGCGTGCCTTCTCAAAATTGTTTTAGAAATCGGACATCGTTCTCATACAAAAGACGGATGTCATCGATATTGTATCGTAGAAGGGCGATTCGTTCAATTCCCATTCCAAATGCAAAGCCGGTAACTTTTTCAGGATTATATCCAACCGATTTGAACACATTCGGATGCACCATTCCTGAGCCACAAACTTCTAACCATCCAGAGTTCTTGCAGATACGGCATCCCTTTCCACCACAAATAAAACACGTAATATCCATTTCCGCACTTGGTTCTGTAAATGG
>DAOOUW010000081.1:0-4475 GCA_035390885.1 Bacteroidota bacterium
AAAAAAGCGCTAATGGAAGGTAGACATTTTTGTCTATTTGAGCAATTGTTGTATCAATTGCTTCGAGCGCTTTTTCGAGATGGGCGTGTGAATATCTCTGAAGAAATTTACGAAGTCGTTCGGGTTGAAAAAGTTGAGTTGTCTCCTTGCCGGTTGCTTGAGAAATCATAGCCTCACGAAGCCATACCTGCATAATTTCAAGCCAGTAGTACAGCGCCAGCCGATCTCGTCGCACTAGCTCTTCGATGAATTCCAAAATTTTTGAGTACTGCTTTGTCACTGAATAGCCAAGGAAATTTATCACTTCATCTTGCTGTGCAGCCATATCTTCCGATGATAATCTTCGCGCGACACCATAACTTCCATTTGCAAGTCGAGCAAGTAATTTTGCGTGACCTTCCTCGATGTTATCACGATTGATCAGCGCCTCTTGAATTTCTTCCTCGCTCAATAAATCACATTGTATTTGCTGGCATCGAGACACAATCGTCGGAAGTAATAAATCCTTATCGTACGTCGTCAATAAAAAGATTGTATCGGGAAGAGGCTCTTCCAGAGTTTTAAGGAAAGAATTGCTCGACTCTGCGTTCATCGATTCTGCATTGAGAATAATAAAAATTTTGTATCGAGAAGTACCGTGAGCCAACGACGCTTGACGCTTCACTTCCCGTATACTATTGATTTTAATAAAGTTTGCTTTGGGAATTTCGATAACGTAATAGGGATCCTGAACTTTCTTTTGCAGTTCTTCTCTAATAATTCCCAACTGATCCTCGCTCAATTTTTCATAAGGATTATCGCCAGCTTTTTCGTTTGAACCGGTTGGAAGAGGAAAAATTAAATAAATATCCGGATGCTGAAGGGTATCGAATTGCTTACAACTTCTGCATACACCACAAGCTTCGATTCCTCCTGATTCACAATTAAGAGTTTTAGCAAATTCCAAAGCAAGCGCTTCTTTTCCAATTCCCGCTTGCCCAAAAAATAAATACGAATGCGCAATCTGCTTCCGTTCGATTGCGGTACGAAGCATGCGTTTCACTCGTTCTTGTCCAATAACTGAATTCCAGCTCATCTTAAAATGTATGCCCAACTCCTAAATGAATTTGACCGCTTGAAACTGTTTCCTTAAAAAATATTTTTTGATAAATCCATTGATGTCCAGTTGCAGCATCAGGATCAAAAACGCGCATTCCAAAATCTATGCGGATTGGACCTGCAACAGTATTATAGCGTATTCCAATTCCGCCATCCATTGCAACCTGCGAAGGTCGAATATCGGATGGCTTTGCCCACAAATTACCAACATCAAAAAATCCGACGAAAGAAAATTTGGAAAGATTCAAAAACAGAAATGAGCCTGCATTCTGCAATGGGTTCCAACGACCTTCCAAAGACCACTCAATAAGAGCGTTGCCACCCAAATCGCGTCTTGGAACAATTCCAAGCTCTCTTGCTTTCCAACCGCGAAGACTGCCGCTTCCACCAGAAAAATAGCGCTGAGTTAATGGCATTTCCACATCACTTTTACCATACAACAACGCCAATCCAACTCTTCCACGCAACGCCCAGATAAATTTACTCTTCTCTGTTGGATCCCAGTACCACTGCCCCAGTACAGTTGATTTTACATATTGTGAATACGGTAACGTAATATTCACCGAAGAACCAACCGCCCGAGGCAAGAATCCTGCTTCTTCAACTGATAAGGAATGAAAAAATCCTTCGGATGGATAGAAAACATCATTACGCTTATCTCGCTGAATTGTAAAGGTAAGAATCGAATTCAACTGCTGTTCGTAGGCGCCGATAACTGTGTCCAATTGCGTAGCGAGGGCTGTTGGATTACTATACTCAAGATTCCAATCGAGGAAGATTTTTGTATATGTCGCCGCCTGATTTGTAACGCCGGTTTGCCATCGAATAACCGGCAAATAGTACGCTCTCTGTTTGTCAACAATTCCAGTAATTGATGAACGAATGCTTGTTTTATTATCAATGAAAAATGGCTGAACTAATTGTGCGTTGAAGTCTACTCTCGCTACAAGAGAACTATCCTTCAATCTCTTTTCGCTCAAAAAATTCTTAAAACTGAAATTTTGAATTGATTGAATACTGGTACGAAGCGACATCGAAAAATTCCGAGCTCCACCCCAAAAATTCCGATGGTTATATTCTGCTCCAAGCGAAACGTTGAAAGCATTGTTTTCGTCGTTGATTCCAATTTCAGGGGCTAATTCTTGGAAAGGACGAGTCCGAACATTTATCTGCAGTGGCACAACAGGCTCTTGCATAACTTCTTTTGATGGAACGTTCTCGATTCTACTGGCATCAAAAACGCCGAGACGATTAAGATTCCGTTCGCTTCGTATTCTTTTTTCCTCACTGTAGAAATCGCCTTCCGCAAAATCAATGTGTCGTAAAATAATAGTAGAATCAACTTTCTCAACACTTAGACTATCATAGACAATCGAGATTTTACCAAATCGGTAACGCGCGCCAGGAGAGAAAGCATAAACAACGGTAAAATTATTGGTAGATGCATATCGCTTGGCTTCAACATTCTCAACCTTTGCATTCACATATCCAAAATTCGCCAGCAGCGTTACAATTCGTCTCAATTCTTCATCAATAATGTCGTTATCATACGGTTGTCCAACTCGCACAAGGGAATTCGTTTGAATCTTTCTTTGAATATCGGAAGGTAGTTCCTCCAGTCCATTGTATTTTAGCGTATCGATATACGATCTTTTACCTTCTTGAATTTGTATTTTAATCGAAACCTTAGAACCCTTGTTATCAAAGTAGAGGGAAGTATCGATACGTGCATGGAAGAAGCCTTTATTTTCGTAAAGCTTTTGTAATCGAACATAATCTGCAGAAAACACAATTGGGTCAAAGTACTGAGGCTTTTGTCCAACTGCTTCACTAATGTTTTTATAGATAAATTTCCAAAAAGCACTTGGCGTTTCTACGGTTTGCATTACTGCACGCAATTGCTCTTCTTTTAAGGTTCTATTCCCTTCGAGTTGTATTTTGCATACTTCGTAACTTCTGTCAGTCTGCGCATATGCGTTATGCACAGCAATTGTATTGAGAACGAAAATAACTGCTATAAAAATGTTACTCAACGATATACGTAAAAAAAAGCCCAGCATACATTCGCTGGGCTTACTGCCGCAAATTTGTACCATACAATCATTACTTGTACATAGAAATAATCATATTAAAATTCCTGCTCATCTTCATAAAAAAAATCCTCGTCGTTTGGATAATCCGGCCAAATTTCCTCTATACTTTCATAAGGCTCTTCTGTATCCTCAAGCTCTTCAAGGTTTTGAATTACCTGTGTTGGAGCGCCTGTACGAATTGCATAATCAATAAGTTCTTCCTTTGTCGCAGGCCAAGGAGCATCGTCAAGGTACGATGCTAACTCAATGGTCCAAATCATATCGTTTTATCTCCCATTTATTGTCGTGCTACCGCTGTTGGATGAATATCATTAAAGAAATAATCAATTGGATTTTGAGCCACTCCATTGATCCGAACTTCATAGTGAAGGTGGGGACCACTGGAAAGTCCTGTATTCCCCATAGCTCCGATAAGTTCTCCACGTTTTACTGCCTTTCCCTCCCTTACTAAAATCTTCGACAAGTGTCCATACACTGTTTTTAATGAAAAACCATGATCAATTTCAATTGTAAGCCCAAGTCCGGCTTGACGTCCTGCAAAATCTACTACGCCTTCTCCTGTAGCATAAATTGGCGTACCTAATTCATTTGTAATATCAATTCCTTCATGCATCCGATAGATATGAAGAATAGGATGAAACCGAATTCCAAAACTATTGAGTGAGTAAAACCCCTCAGCTGGTCTGATTGCAGGCAAATGCGCGAACCTGATCTTATTTTGTTCATACATTTTTATAACTGCATCGTAGCTAGATTGTTGTAACGATAATTCTCGCTCAGCTTTCCCAACCATCGTTCGAAGGCGATTGAGTAAATCATTTATTTCATTGGATGAAGTAAAATCAATTCGCTCTTCAACACCGCCAATTGCCACCTTTTGAACATCTTTATCAATTTTGGGTAAATTTACGAGCAGTCTAAATTCATTCCCTTCACTACCTAATTTTGCAATAACAGTTTGAATGTCATCGATCTCTTTTGTCAAGTATTGCAGCTGATCCCGCAAAACCTGATTTTCATAAGCAAGGGCGCTTTGTTGTAAATATGCAATTCCTAAAAAATCACCATAGTACTGATTGATTCCATAGATGCCTCCTAGTACAATAATGCAAAGGAGAGCGCCTGAGAAAATTAATTTCAATCGTCCCCACTGGATTTTCACAAAAGTTAACGTCTTTGGTGAAAACCTATATAATGATGACCGTCCGAATTTCATATCAGTTCCTTCTTTGGTTTGAGTTCAGTGGTAACTCAATAATACGTGCGTGAAGTTATAAAATATTT
>DAOOUW010000082.1:0-1142 GCA_035390885.1 Bacteroidota bacterium
CTTTTGGCAAGCATAGTTACGGTACGAATTACAAAACCGTTAGGAGTGTTGAGCGATGCGACACGGAAAGTTGGAGATGGCGATCTCTCTGTTCGAGTTAATATGAGAACGGGAAACGAATTCGATGATTTAATTACATCGTTCAATGCGATGGTGGATGAGCTTCAGCGTCGGCGTGAAGAATCTGAACGGTTGGAGCGAGAGCGTGCTTGGCGTGAAATGGCAAAGCAAGTCGCGCACGAAATTCGGAATCCTCTAACGCCGATGAAATTATCTATTCAACACCTTCAGCAGGTATTCAAAGATCAATCGCCGGATCGTGAACGATTATTACAGGAAATTACGAAGACGCTCATCGAGCAAATAGAATCGCTCTCGCACATAGCGTCTGAATTTTCGATGTTTGCAAAAATGCCGGAACAGCGTTTTGAGCGCGTCAATATTGGCGAAATTCTTCGGCAAACGGTGCAGGTTTTTTCATCAATTCAAAATATCCATTTCGAGATTACAATTCCTGAAATTACAAGAGATTCCATTGCGGACAGAGAACAACTCTCTCGGGCATTCTTGAACATTATTAAGAATGCTGTTCAGGCGATGAACAATGGAGGAACTATTTCGATTGTTGTTACAGAAGAGGAGCGTCTATCTATTATCAAAATTCATGATAATGGACCGGGTATATCTCAGGAAAATCTCAAGAAAATCTTCGAGCCAAATTTTTCAACAAAATCGGAAGGGATGGGACTTGGGTTAGCAATAGCGCGCCGCATCATCGAAGAATCAGGCGGTACGGTAACCTGCGAAAGTATTCCTGGCAGCGGAACTACATTTACAATTTGTCTTCCAAGTTAGTTATCTATGATCATTATCCCATCAATTTTTCACAATCAGTCTGAAATAAAATCTGGAATGAGTACTCGACTTGGAGCTGAGACTCAGTCTCCATTTGGAATGAATATGAGTTTCACCGGTGGCGACACATTTGAGAATGTTCAAAAGAGTCGAGAATATTTTTTAGCGCAGTTTGGACTTACGCCATCTCAGCTTGCAATTCCTCAACAGTCTCATACCGATGTCATAAAAATTGTAACACAACCGGGAGAGTATGAATCTTGCGATGGACTCATCACAGCAATTCC
>DAOOUW010000082.1:1242-4450 GCA_035390885.1 Bacteroidota bacterium
ACGTACGGAATTATCGTTGCAACGACGTATGAGCCAGAGAAACTCTTCGTCGCTCGGAAAGGAAGTCCAATTGTTTTGGGGTACGGCGATGATGAAATGTACGTTGCTTCTGATCCATCGGCATTGATTGAGCATACAAGGAAAGTAGTTTATTTACAGGATGGTGAAATAGCAATTCTTACGAAATCATCCTGTGCGATCAAAACGTTGGACGATGTTGAGATTCAGCGGGAAGCTGAAGAAATAACTTTCGATATCGAACAAATCGAAAAAAATGGATTTCCACACTTTATGTTAAAGGAAATCCATGAGCAACCGCAGACTATTCAGGATTCGATGCGCGGTCGTGTTATCGCGAATGAGGGAATAGTCAAATTAGGCGGTTTGGAAACTGTGCTCGATGATTTGAAAAACGCTCAGCGTATCGTTCTTGTCGCTTGCGGGACATCGTGGCATGCCGCTTTAGTTGGAGAATATATGATAGAGCAGTATGCGCGTATTCCAGTTGAAGTTGACTATGCGTCTGAATTTCGTTACCGAGATCCAGTTCTTCAAAAAGATGATATTGTTGTTGTTATCAGTCAGAGCGGTGAAACTGCAGATACGCTTGCCGCTTTACGGGAAGCAAAGGCACAAGGAGTAAAAGTACTTGGAATTTGTAACGTTGTTGGAAGTTCTATTGCTCGAGAAAGTGACGCTGGTGTTTATATCCATGCTGGTCCGGAAATTGGAGTCGCTTCGACAAAAGCATTCACTTCTCAATTGACTGTTTTGACATTATTTACGGTTTTACTGGGGAAGCTAAAAGGTACTATTTCCCAAGCAACGGCAAAAAGTATCTTAACGGAATTGCAGCAGATTCCAGCGAAAGCGCGTGAAATTCTGGAAGACGCATTTGAGATCGATGAAATTGCACAGGAATTTTCCGGGATGAGAAATTTTCTCTATCTGGGGCGAGGATATAATTTTCCTGTTGCTCTTGAAGGAGCTCTCAAGTTAAAAGAAATATCCTACATCCATGCGGAAGGATATCCTGCTGCAGAGATGAAACATGGTCCGATAGCGCTCATTGATAAAAATATGCCAGTGGTGTTTATTGCACCTCGAGATTCATCGTATGAAAAAGTGCTGAGCAATATTCAGGAGGTCAAAGCGCGAGAAGGACGAGTAATTTCAATTGTGAATGATCGAGAACAGGAAATCAATCATCTCTCTGATTATTCTATTCGAGTGCCACATACGCTCGATTTGCTTTCCCCAATTCTAACAGTCCTTCCATTACAATTGTTAGCCTACAAAATTGCTGTGCTCCGTGGTTGTAATGTCGATCAACCGCGTAATTTAGCAAAGAGTGTTACAGTAGAATAAAATCAATTAACAACCAAAGGAGCTAATCATTCAATGAAACCAGAGATAAAAAAGGGAAGCGAGTGGGCGTTGATACTTGGGGCATCGAGCGGATTTGGCGCCGCTACAGCGCTGGAATTGGCTAAGTGTGGTTACAACATTATTGGCGTTCACCTCGACCGTCAGGCAACGATGCCTTTAGTACAGGATTTAATTAAGCAAATAAAACATGCAGGTGTAAAAACAATCTTTTATAACATCAATGCTGCCGATTCAATCAAGCGAAATGAAACTCTCGATGATATTCAAGAGCAATTTGAAACAGAAATCAATCCAACGATAAAAGTATTGATGCACTCGCTTGCATTTGGCTCGTTGAAGCCTTTTATTGCTGAAAAAGAAGGCGATATTATCACGCAGGCACAAATGGAAATGACGATTGATGTGATGGCAAATAGCCTTGTGTATTGGGTGCAAGGATTGATTTCCCGAAAACTCATGAAGTATGGCGGACGAATTATTGGAATGACAAGTTCAGGCGGTCACACGGTGATTCCATACTATGGAGCGGTTTCTGCAGCGAAAGCATGCCTGCAATCGCATATTCGCCAGCTTGCAATGGAGCTTGGACCAATGGGAATTACTGCAAATGCGGTTATGGCTGGAGTAACAGAGACGCCTGCGTTGAAAAAAATTCCCAGCAGTAACAGTATGCTGGAATTGGCAAGAGAAAAAAATCCAATGGGACGACTTACGACTCCACAGGATGTCGCTAAATTTATTTCACTCCTTGTTCAGGATAACGCTCAATGGGTCAATGGAAATGTCATCGGCGTTGACGGTGGAGAAGATGTTGTAGGATTTTTTGAGCTAAAGAAAATCGTACCTATTAACAAATAAGAACTAAAAATAAGAGAGGATGGTCTATGACTAATTTTGAATTTACAGAAGAACAAAAAATGCTTCGTGATATGGTGCGCGATTTTACCACTTCGGAAATCAAACCTATTGCACGGAAAATTGACGAAGAAGAAAAAATTCCACCTGAACTCATTAGAAAAATTGCTGATTTGGGATTACTTGGCGCTTCATTCCCAAGCGAGTATGGAGGCGGCGGATTTGGAGAAGTTGGATATTGCATTGTGCTTGAAGAAATTTCCCGCGGCTGTCTCTCGACATCTACTTTTATTGGAGCGCATCAATCAATTGGATCCAACGCTATCTACATTGGCGGCTCGGAAGAATTAAAACGAAAGTATCTTGTTCCTCTTGCAGAAGGAAAGCTCATTGGCGGATTTGCTCTTACGGAAGCGACTGCAGGTTCCGATTCTTTCAATCTTCGCACTCGTGCACAACGCGATGGCGATGATTGGGTGATCAATGGCGAGAAACTCTGGATTACAAACGGCGGCATTGCCGATGTGCTTTCTGTCTTTGCACGTACAGAACGAGGAATTACAGCATTTGTTGTAGAAACAAAATCCAAAGGATTTAGCGCTGGACCAGCCGAACATAAAATGGGAATTCGCGGCAGTATGACGAACGCGTTGACGTTCGATAATGTGCGTGTTCCTAAAGAAAATATGATTGGCGACGAAGGTCGCGGATTCCTCATTGCTATGAAAACTCTCGACGCTGGCCGCTTAGGACTTGGCGCTGCTTGTCTTGGCGCAGCAAGGGAATTGCTTGAAATCTCAACAAAATATGCAAAGGAGCGAAAGCAATTCGACTCGCCATTAGCGAACTTCGAAGCAATTCAGTTTATGCTTGCAGATATGGCAACATACATTTATGCGATGGAATCAATGGTCTATCGAGCGGCAATTGATTACGATGAGAAGAAGGTAACTTCACGACAGAC
>DAOOUW010000083.1:0-4372 GCA_035390885.1 Bacteroidota bacterium
ACTCTATTACTTCTAATGTTGTTTCAATTTGTAGAAGATGGATCGCCATTGACGATTCCATTCCATCCTTTTTTCCCGATGAGCGGAACAAATTTGAATCCGACGGTTTCTTCTGTTTCATAGGAATCGCCATGCCGTGTAATAATGCGCATCGTTTGCGATTCCATGCTCCCTACAGGAATAACGAGTCGTCCTCCATCTGCAAGCTGGTCGAGAAGCGGCTGTGGAACTTCCGGCGCAGCGGCAGTAACAATGATCCCATCGTAAGGCGCAAATTCATTCCATCCAACGGTGCCATCGCTGCATCGAGTTGCAACTCGATATCCCAACTTCTCAAGAATTTTTCGAGCCTGCAAATGCAATTCCATATGTCGTTCAATCGTAAACACACGACAGCCCATCTCTGCAAGAACCGCCGCTTGATAACCCGAGCCTGTGCCAATCTCCAATACTTTTGAATCCTTGCCAACATTCAATTTTTCTGTCTGGAATGCAACTGTATATGGTTGGGAAATTGTTTGTCCATTTGCAATCGGCAGGGCACAATCTTCATACGCACGATTGACAAATGCGGGAAGCACAAAAAGCTCCCGCGGTACTTTTTCGATTGCGCGAAGCACGTTTTCATCACGAATGCCTCGTTGACGAAGTAACGCTACTAATTCTTTTCTCTCTTCCTCAAACCTGTTCATGCATATTCCTTGAGCAATACATTAAGAAAATTGATTGTCGTATGCCAGTTCGTCATGTAACTTTTTTCGTTATTGTAAACAGTTTGAATTGGCGCATGCGCAATAGTAAATCCGTTGCGAGCTGCCTTGAGTAAAAATTCTGTCTCTGCCTCATAGCCATTCGATTCAAGCTGAATAACTTCGATAACATTCCTTCGAATCAATCGATACCCACATTGGCTGTCCAAAATTGGCAGCTTCGTGCGAGTGGAAACAAGCCATGATGTTAGCGTGTTCGACAGTCTTCGATGCAAAGGCATCTTGCTTCCTTTTCGCTGACGTTTCCCTATCACAATATCCGCATTTGTTTGTTCTTCCACTTTCAAGAACGACGGAATATCCTCAGGTATGTGCTGCAAATCTGCATCCATTGTTATAATATAACAAACATCAGGAATGGATAGAAGATAAGAAAAACCCGTGCGAAGCGCAGCGCCTTTTCCACAATTACAAGCGTGATGAACAACCACCGCTCCATTCTCACGAGCCACCGATTCAGTTGAATCCTGCGAGCCGTCATCGACGACAACACAGAGAGCATCGGGGACGACTTTCCGAACACGCTCGAGCAACTGCGGCAATGTTTTTTCCGCATTGAATGCAGGAATTAGAATTGCAAGAGTCTGACTCATTGTTGTTTCTGTTCTTTCAAGACATCAATTACGGCTGCAACTCGTTTCATCGCTTTGACATCGTGAACACGTACAATGTGCGCACCATTGAGAATGCACACAGCCACCGCAGCGGCGGTACCTTCCACACGTTCAGCAGGCGGAAGATTAAGAATCGTACCAATAAATGATTTACGAGATGGACCAACGAGCACAGGATAACCAATTTTCCGAAATATCGAAAGCTCTCGTAGAAGTTGAATATTATTGTCGAATGTCTTACCGAATCCTATTCCGGGATCAACAATAATTTGCTGGATTCCAGCTTCTTTCGCTTTTTGCGCTTGTCGAGACAGAAATTTTGCAACGTCGGTCGTTACATTCTCATACTGCGGATTCTGCTGCATCGTCTTTGGATTTCCCTGAATATGCATAAGAACAACGCTCGCTTGATTTTCTGCAATCACATCAACAAGATGATGGTCGAACGTCAAACCGCTGATGTCATTGACAACTGTAGCTCCAGCCTGCAATGCAGTGCGAGCAACTTCGGATTTATAGGTATCGATTGAAATTGGAATTGTAGTTCGCTGTGCGAGTCGCTCGATAACAGGAATTGTACGATTGATTTCCTCTTCGATGCTTACTGGTTCAGAACCGGGTCTTGTCGATTCACCGCCAACGTCAAGGAAATCCGCTCCTTCTTCCACAAGTTGCAAACCATGCTCAACGGCTGCTTCCGTCGAAAAATATTTTCCACCATCCGAAAAAGAATCCGGCGTAACATTCACAATTCCCATAACGAATGTGCGGGAATCAAAATCGTACTCAACCGAACCAAAATGATAAGTCATAGAATTTCTATCAGATTCATTCCACAAATTTTGAAATTAGAAATTTAATTTTGCCATGCAATTTGCAGCAATGCCATTCCAACTGCTTTCACACCCCAGATCATTTTTTGCGGTTCCTTGTCAGTCGTGAGCGCTGGAATATCGAGTGAAGAATGATAGTACGGCGAATAACCAATAATGACTGAATCAGGATTCCCTTTCCACGCTTTCGAACTCCAGCCAGGCGTTTGAAGTAATTGTTTTGGTTCATTCCATGCTGCTGTAAAGACTGTTATAGAAGGAATCTTTTCACGCCGCACACGCAACCGTCGTAAATAATCTGGAAGAAAAACGTAAGAGTCTGTTCCGCCCTGGCAGGGATTTGTCGTTGCCTCCTTCCAAAAGCCGGGTTTACCAGCATATTCCTCACCAATTGATTGAAAAACCTGTAACAACTCTTTGTTATGTTCAACGTCATTCCCTTCGAAATAGAGACATTGACGAGGACGTCCAATCCCAATTTCATCAATATTGATTACTCCAGCGATGTTCTCGAGATCGTCTTCGTGCATTTTTACATAATGAGTTGCAGAGGCGTACTCCGTTCCCCAAATTATAAATCGAATCGTATAATATGGTTGAGAAACTGAACCTCTCTTTACCATTGACTGAAGAATGCGCGCAATCTCGAGCGTTCCTGAAACTCCCGATGCATTATCATCAGCGCCAGGTCCTCCTGAATCGGAATCGCCATGAGCGCAAACGATGAAATACTTTTCGGACTCGCCTTTGAGCGTGGCAATAACTGTTTTCGGTTTTCCATTTGCAATGCGTGTTTCAGCGCTAAATCGAATTGTTATAGAAGTTCCTTTATTCAACTCACGAAGAAGTCGTTCACCAGCTGTGCGCGAGATAGAAAACATCGGAATAGGATTACGATTCGAAGCAGGCAACTGAACAATCATAGCTCCGTGTTGATATGCAGGGGAATTCACTCTAACAAATAATATGATGCAGATAGCTCCTGCATTAACGAGTTTGTGGTAGAATTTTTCGGTTGGCTGCGCGTCGAGTAACACAACACTTCCTTGTAAAGAATCGAGGTTAGATTTATCCGTTGGAACAAAACGAAGCGGCGCTACAGTTTCAGGAACGGATGGTGAAAATCCCGATAGCCATTCGTGCTGAATGAGTCCCTGCAAAGTTTGCGGTGAATCAACCTGAAGTTTCCAATGGATATTCGTGTACGTCAATTGTTCGGCGTCTTCACAAAGTTCTGGTGAGTATCCGTAGTTTTCAAAACGAGTATAAAGATACTGCGCAGCTTTATTGCCAGAGGCAGCGCCGCCTAATCTGTTTCCAAAGCTCACAAGATCGTGAACAGTACGCTGAAGATTCTGTTGCGATACTCGCGATGCAAAAATCGCTTCAACGCTCTGCTGCGCACAAAGTCTCGGAACAATACTGAGAAAAACAAAGAGAGCAATAATTTTGATTCGTTGCATACTTACTTTCATAAAAACACTTCACAGTATACCGAATTGTCTTGAAATCCTCAACCGCATCAAGTTATCATAGATAACAATATCTTCATAAGTGGGAAATTGGAACTGCCTTCGAGAGCCTCAGGCAGCGAATCTGCATGGTGGCTGAGGTGAGCGATAGCTTGTATTGAAGCCATCGTTTTTCTTCTACTTATATCAATTACTCTACTCTTCTTTATGGAATCATTTTGTAGTAAAAATGCCTCTTAAGAACTGTCATTCTCCCCGCGTCAGTTCATCTGCAATCAGTTCAGCCTGTTTGAGCACGGTTTCTGTCGCTATAGCTTGCATATCCGGTGGATAGCCATATTGTCGCAATGTTCGTTTCACAATCACCTTTAATTTTGCTTTGACGCTTTCTTTTATCGTCCAATCAATTGTAGCATTCTGTTTTACCTTCTGATAAAGTACAACCGCTAATTCCCTCAACGTCTCCTTCTGCATCAATTCTCTTGCGCTTTCGTTGTCTGCAATGGCAGTATAGAATGCATATTCATAATCTGATAGTCCCATCTCCTGCGGTTCTTTATCCATCTTCTTAATTTCTTTACTTAGTTCGATTAACTCTTCGATAACCTCAACCGCTGTGATAATCTTATTGTGATATCTCTTGATAGAATCTTCGAGCATCTTCATAAGAGTTTGGCTTTGAA
>DAOOUW010000084.1:0-4117 GCA_035390885.1 Bacteroidota bacterium
AGTCTTGCAATGCGCTCGCCACCTTCGAACTTTACGCCGCCTGCGCCTGTCTCCTTCATAATTCTGCCGGCATTTCTAAATCCTTCTTCGTCATTTGCCTGGTACGACATAAATGGCATATCGACGATGACCATCGCTCGTTCGACTCCACGAGTAACAACTTTAGCATGGTATATCATTTCATCGAGTGTTACAGGAAGTGTGGTATCATAACCCTGGAACACCATTGCGAGAGAATCTCCTACAAGAATAATATCGACTCCAGCTTGATCCAGTAAGAGCGCTGTTATGTAATCGTATGCTGTAAGACAGGCAATGGGATTTTTTCCTTGCTTCATCAATGCAATAGACTTCGTTGTTACTTTCTTCAACCCCGATGTACCATTCGATGTTTTCATATTACACCTTTATTGTATTGTTCAATACAAAATTGATATTCAATGCATTTTCAAACCCGCGTCGGAATGCAGAAGCAACTTCTTCATACGTAAGAGAACGATGAAGGATAGTCGAAAGTTCAGTGGTTTTCGTTTCCATCGCTAGACGAATTTTTTCTCGTTCCTCATTCTGTACTTGAAGGTAACGCACAATTGATGTATGTGCACGTCCAATTAAAATCGATCCATGTTGTAGAACTACTTCCGCTCCATTTTTACCAACGTAGCGGCGCTGTGCGCTCCCAATCAATTTCTTTCCCTCATACATAATTTCATAACGACCTGCTGCTGAAAAGCAAGGAACTCCCTGCGCTGTTCGGTACAACGATGGAAAATGAGGCTGTTGCTTTTCATAAGTTGCCTCAACGCCTAAATTTCTTAATCCTTCAAGAAGAGCAAGACTAATGTTTTCATAAGTTTTATATATTGATTCGCCATTGCTAAAAAACACAGCGCAGTAAGTAAGTTCTTCCGCATGGAAAATTGCTCTTCCTCCCGTTGGTCGGCGAACAAGATCATAACCATCCCGATAAAGAGCATCGGAATCTATTTCTTCGAGCGATTGATGCCAACCGACAGAAAGCGTCCAAGGCTGCCAACAATAAAATCGAAGAGTTGGAATACCGGTACCATTACAAAGCGCTTGTGCTAATTCTTCATCTCTTTTCATATTAGCTTCACCGGTCTCAGCGCCGGTGTCTTCAAAATACCATGTGAGCATTGGTTTACTTACCAATTTTTGGACCAGCGATAATACCACGCTGGCTCTTTGCGATGAAATCGAGGATGTTTTGAACTTCTGGAGTCAACGGGACTTCCTGTTTAATCCGTTCCACAGCTTGCGATACATTGAGATTTGATAGATAGAGAATTGTATATGCTTTATCAATAGTCGCAATTGTTTCTTGAGAAAATCCACGACGGCGCAACCCAACGATATTTAATCCTTCGTACACCAATGGCTCACGTCCTGCGCGCACATAAGGTGGAATATCTTTGGGAACACGGTAACCACCACCAATGATCGAGTGATCTCCAATTCGAACAAATTGATGTACAGGCGTTAAGCCGCCAAGATTAACCCAATTGCCTAAAGTAACATGACCGGCTAACGCCACGCTATTAGCCACAATACAATGATCCCCAACAATGCAATCGTGAGCGACATGTGCATTTGCCATAATCAAACAATCGCTGCCAATGACTGTGGTTCCATGGGCAACAGTACCTCTACTTAAAGTTACGTATTCACGAATATCACAACGATCTCCAATTTGAAGAGTTGTTGGCTCGTTGTTGTATTTCAAGTCCTGTGGTTTTGTACCAACAGAAGCAAACGAAGCCACTCTGCAATCTTTGCCCATTGTTGTGTAACAGTGAATGATTGCATGAGATGCTATTTCACATCCATCGCCAATTATATTTTCATCACCGATTATAGCATAGGCACCGACTGTAACATTTTCGCCTAACTGAGCTTTTGAACTTACCCGTGCTGTGGAATCAATAACAACTGCCATAGTCTGCCTTTCTTTACCTTCCGGTTTCCCGATCCACAATAGCTGCAGTGAAATCTCCTTCCGCAACTAACGCACCATCGACAAATGCCTGACCGCGCATTTGGACTACTTTCGATCGACGTGCTACCATTTGAAGCTCGAATACAAGCTGATCGCCAGGTACAACTGTTCTCCGAAACTTTACGTTGTTTATTCCAGTAAAGAAAACTAATTTGTCCCCAGGATTTTCAATTCCATTAAGTAACATCACTCCGCCAGCCTGAGCCATCGCTTCAATAATAAGCACTCCAGGCATAATTGGCTTACCTGGAAAATGTCCCTGAAAGAACCATTCGTTCAGTGTAACATTCTTTACTGCAACAACTCGCTCATCAATCTGAAATTCAACAATTTTATCTATGAGGAGAAAAGGAAAACGATGTGGAAGAATCCGTTGAATTGCATTGATGTCAAAGACAACGCCTTCTTTTTTCTCGTGCTGATATTTTTTGACAAGTTTCTTTTGTTGATAGAGCTTGCGTACTTTTCTTGCAAATTCAATATTCGCAGCATGACCAGGACGTGCAGCAAGAATTTGTGCTTTAATAGGAGCGCCGATAAGAGCAAGGTCTCCAATCATATCCAGTAATTTATGTCGCGCTGGTTCATTCCGGAAATTCAACGGTTTATCTCCTACAACTCCAGTCGAACCAAGGATTACCGCATGGTCGATCCCAACTTTCTTGGTAATCTTTTTAAGCTCCTCCTCTGATAATTCTCTATCGATAATAACAATTGCATTCTCGAGATTTCCACCTCGAATAAGTCCTGCGTCGTAAAGTTCTTCAACTTCGTGAAGGAAGCAGAAGGTACGTGCAGAGGCAAACTCTGTTACAAATTCTTTCTCAAGATCGAAGAGTCCTGTATGTTGACTCCCAAGTGCAGGGTTGTTGTAATCAATCATTACAGTGATCCGAAAATCGTCTGTTGGAAGGGCAACAATTTCCACACCTCGTTGAGGGTCTTGATAATGCACAACTTGATCGATGATGAGATAATCTTTTGGTGCATTTTGTTCTTCTAAACCGGCAGAAAGTAAAAGATCGACGAACGGTTTCGAACTTCCATCTCCAATTGGCGGTTCGATGTTATTAAGTTCAACAAATATATTATCAATTTGAAGCCCCGCAATTGCCGCAAGTACATGCTCAACTGTATGAACATGCGTATCGCCAATTCCCAGTGTTGTTCCACGTCGAAGGTCTATAACATGATCAACGTCGGCTGGAATTTCCGGTGAGTCTGGCAAATCCACACGACGAAAGCGAATTCCATAATTTTCTGGCGCTGGTTTAAATGTCATTGTTGTCTGAACACCAGTATGTAGTCCTACTCCAGACATTGATATACTTTTTTTAATTGTCATTTGCTGAATGAGCATACTTCTACCCTTTTGTTGATGATGGTCTCTCCTCTAATTTTTTTTCTAACTCTGCTACTTTATTTTTTAATGCAGTGAGTTCTCGAATCGTTTCGGGAAGCATCTTCAACGCTACATAAGCTCGCTGGGCTTTCCGTGCTTCATCGGCGGGATATCCAAAGTACATTTTATTTGGCTCCTTGATTGTATTAGGTACGCCGGATTGAGCCATGATTACAGTACCATCCGCTATCTCAATATGTCCTGATATCCCAACCTGTCCAGCAAGTTGACAGTGTTTTCCAATTTTCGTACTTCCACTAATTCCTGCTTGTGCGGCAATGACGGTATGTTCTCCAATAACGACATTGTGCGCAATTTGCACAAGGTTGTCAATTTTTACTCCGCGATGGATTAAAGTTTCTCCGATTGTTGCCCGATCGATTGTTGTGTTCGCCCCAATCTCGACATCATCTTCGATTGTAACAATGCCGAGCTGCGGAATTTTTTCATACGAACCATCACTTTTCGGTGCCTGACCAAAGCCATCGGCACCGATGATAGCGCCTGAGTGAATGATCACACGGTTTCCTATTTTACACTGGTGATAAACAACAACATTGGGATACAATGTTGTATCATTCCCAACAATGGCAAACTTTCCGATAACACAACCTACGCCGATTTTTGTTCGATCGCCGATATAAGCTCCTTCCGAAACAACTGCATACGCCCCAATTGAAACATCGGCGCCAAGCGTT
>DAOOUW010000085.1:0-4084 GCA_035390885.1 Bacteroidota bacterium
GTTCTTTTTTTGAGAACTATCTGTGAGAATCTGTATTATCTGCCCGAAAAATTTTTACAAAATAACCTGTTGCCCCGATATGCTCTTTGTGCATCTCGGCAACCGAAATTCCGACAGTGGCTGAGTATGACGCTAGTCCGCATCGATGCTGCAATTTTAGTTATCGTTCCATCGGATAATTTGGATCTGTAATCGAGGAAATGTTTTTCAAAACTTTTAGTAAACGATTTTGTCCTGCTTCTGCTTCCACTCATCAAATGCAACAAGAGCTTCAGTGCGTAAAAGTTGAATCATTGGAATCGAGCGTTCGGTCAGAGGCTTCGAGAGTTCCGAATAAATATAGGAATCATCAAAACCTGCTTCGGCGGCATCGGAACGAGTGTTGGCGTAGTAGATACGCGCGGGTCGCGCCCAGTAGAGCGCTCCCAAACACATTGGGCATGGTTCGCAGGAAGTGTACACTTCGCAACCCGTTAGTTGAAATGAGCCAAGCACTTCGCATGCTTTTCGAATGGCGACAATCTCCGCGTGAGCAGTTGGATCGTTGGTGGATGTAACAAGGTTTGTTCCTTCAGCAATAATAACTCCATCTTTTACAACAAGCGCGGCAAAAGGTCCGCCTTTTCCCTTCAGAATGTTTTCACGAGAAAGCTCAATGGCTCTTTTCATGTAATGATATGTATGCGGAAGAAGAGAATCTTGCTTTGTCATCATTGTCCGATATCTTCATCCCATAGTTTAGGATTATTTTTTATAAAATCCTGAAGAATTTGTCGGCATTCGTCTTCGTCTCGCTCATAGATTCGTACCCAATGATCTCTCATAAAATCTGCCGCTCCTTGAAAAGTACCGGCATCGCCAACGACAACAGTTTCTATTCCAAATTGAACAATCGCTCCTGCACAAAAATAACAGGGCATGTGTGTTGTGTAGAGGATTGTATCTTTGTAGGAGCGAATGCAACCTGCGTTCCTGAGGCATTCGATTTCTGCATGAGCCGTTGGGTCATTCCTCTGAACGCGCTGGTTGTGGCCCCTTCCGATAATTTCGTTGTTACGAACAAGCACAGCGCCAATAGGGATCCCGCCTTCTTGAAGACTCTGCTGTGCTTCTGCAAGCGCCTCTGTCATAAATGTATCCATATATTTACCTTGTGCTATTCTATGGAATTCTTATGGAAGAAACAAGCAAGAAAATTTCTTTCATACTTTGTTTCTATTGAGTATTTTATAAAAAAAGTATGGAGAAGAAGATAATATGACGCGTACACAAGAATTTTTTGTTTTCATTTCAGTGGCTTTGTTGATTTACGTATTGTTGAATTTCTATGTCTACATTCGGGGAAGAGAAACGCTGCCAGAACAGTGGCGCACATTCTATACAATTGTGTTTTGGCTGCTCGCAAGTACGTTTATTGTTGGAAACATTTTGGAACGAAGCGTTCCATCTAGAATCTCTACAGCGTTCATCTGGGTTGGCTCGTTTTGGTTGGGAGCATTAGCCTATAGCGTCATTTTGCTTCTCCTGATAGATTGCATTCGCCTGATTTTTGCTGCGCTGCCGTTCCTTCCAAGAATTTCAATTTCAAAATCTGTTCTTGGCATTGTGGTATTTTCAATAGTATTGGTGGCCGTCATTGCTTCGCGTATCAATGCTCTTAACCCTGTGGTCAAGAATCTCGATATTTCGATTGATAAACATGCGCCAATGGATCAGCTTACAATTGCGGCAGTCTCCGATATTCACCTTGGTACTCTGGTTTGCAATTCTCACTTTGAAAAAATTGTCGATCGCATCAATGGATTGCAGCCTGATATTATTTTGCTTGTAGGAGATGTTGTGGATGAAGATATTGAACCGGTGATTCGGAATAATCTTGGAGAAACATTGAAGCGTTTGCATGCACCGTACGGCGTGTATGCGTGTACAGGAAATCACGAATACATTGGCGGAGTCGAACGAGCGTGTAAATATCTTGAAGAACATGATATTCGGATGCTTCGAGATAGTGTGGCAACGGTTGCCGGAGGACTAGTAATTGTCGGTCGCGAAGATGTTATGTCTCGTGGAATGCTTGGTAGAGATCGAAAACCGCTGGCAGAATTACTTCGTTCTGTTCCAAAAGAAATGCCAATTCTCGTGATGGATCATCAACCTGTTACATTGGGGGAAGCTGCTGCAGCTGGCGTTGACGTTCAGCTTTCTGGACATACTCACAATGGACAATTATTTCCGTTGAATTATATTGCGTCGGCAATCTACGAAGTTAGCTGGGGATACAAGAAAAAGGATTCGACACATATTTATGTTTCTTGCGGAGTTGGAACGTGGGGACCGCCAATGCGTTCTGGGAATAGACCAGAAATTGCAAAGCTCACCCTCCATTTTTCAGGTAAAGAAGGAACAAAGTGATGTCGAAGAAATCGATACATATTACGCTTGGTGTTCTCATTTTATTATATCTTGGTACAAATTTACTTGCTCTCAATGAAACCATTATTTACGTCCCCGATAGCGGCCGTTACCTTATTTGGGCAAACTCAATAGCTCGCGGCGAAGGTTACCGCGACGCCACTTCTCCTGAGCCAACGCGGTACGTTGTTCACAGTCCGCTCTATGCTTTGTTTTTAGCTCCATCGCAAATGATTTTTCCACATTCAATCGAAGCCGCAAAAGCGACGACGGTGTTGTTTGGAGCGCTTGCGATTCTTGCATTCTTTCTGCTTCTCAAAATGTTCTTTCCAGAAGAGTATGCACTGTGGGGAGCGATTCTTTTTATATTGCATCCAGAAACTATCAATTACTCGACTCAAGTGTTAACAGAAATACCGTTTGTCTGCGTTACGCTTTACGCCATCATATTGATTCAGCGATACACTACGAACGAGAATAATTCTTGGATGACCAAAGCGGCGATTGCCATTCTTGTTTCGGTGAGTGTTCTTTTGCGTGAAGTTGGCGTTGTCTTTGCGTTTGCAGTAATTCTCTATCTCTTTCTGATGAAGAGACGTCGCGCTGCTGTTATGTTGTTGGCACTTGTGATTGCTGTGTATGGAGCGTGGTTTGTTCGGAATGAAATTATCGTCGCAAGTAAGGAAAATCCCGCCACAAGAAATTCGAAAATATTCTCGATACATATGTACACCTCCAATTCAGACTCGATGCTCGATGAGTATACTGCGCGAATTGTTACGAATGGAAAAGTGTATGGCAATATTTTGCTTCGACTTGGATTCTTCAGCGGATTCCGTTTTCCTCTTATCCCTCAACTGTATTATGAAGGATTTCCTGTCAACACTGTACAAAAACTCGATTGGCTCTTTATCTGGTTTGGAAATACATTCTTCCTCGTTTTGTTCTTTGCTGGACTCGTCTTCGCCTTTCGGCGAAAGCAATCCATTAACTTTTTGTTGATAGCGTACACAGTATTTTCACTCTGCGTGCTGCTTCTCTATCCCATTACCGATATTCGATTTCTATTTCCGATTTTGCCTGTGCTCCTTTTCTATTTTTTGTATGGATTGAAGAATTGCATTGATGTTCTCGCTCAGCGCTGGAAGCCTGCATCTATGTTCCTCTTTGCTCTTTTATTCATTGCACTGATTCCAAATTGCGTTTGGAGTGAAACGTATGAACTGGAGAACATACAGTACGCGTATTCGCCGACTTCTGTTTTTCCCTACGCCGAACGAGGTCATCAATTATTTGCTCGTTCATTAAAAAGGGGAAGCGCCTGGATTTGTGCGCATACAGAATCGGATGCAATTGTGATGGGAAAATGGAATGAGATAGCGATGTATCTCCAGGGAAGAAAAATTGTTTTGACAAATGCACAAGCCTATCCGCCAGAATTTCAAAATGTAATTCGTGATTATAATGTGCAGTACCTTCTTTGCGGACTTCTTCCGCCTCCTGCGAATGAATACACACAACTTTTTGCGCAAGTAGAACGATATCGATTCATTCCCGTCTATCGTGAAGGAGCGCTCGAAATCAGGAAGATCGTCCCTCGAAATAAGTTCAATGAAACTGCGCCAGCAGATTCTGCCTTGGTAATTCCTGATTACGAAAAAGATTTTTATAT
>DAOOUW010000086.1:0-4084 GCA_035390885.1 Bacteroidota bacterium
GCTGGTACTACAATGGACAATCAATTGGTGCACGATGTGTTTTCTAATGTGATAAAGGCATCATCCATATTAAATATTGATAGAAATTTTTCCGACAGTCTTTGTGCTTTAATGCCGCATTTAGCGCCAATGCAAATTGGCAGTTGGGGACAGTTACAAGAATGGATGCACGATTGGGATAAACCGGATGATCGCCACCGCCATGTTTCTCATTTGTATGGACTTTTCCCATCCAATCAAATATCGCCTTATCGAACGCCGGAATTATTTTCAGCGGCAAGAATTTCTTTAGTAGCGCGCGGCGATGAATCCACTGGCTGGTCAATGGGATGGAAAGTAAACTTGTGGGCTCGGCTTCTCGATGGCGATCATGCTTTGAAGCTTATTACCGATCAATTATCTCCGTCCATCCAACCAGATGGAAGCCAAAAAGGTGGAACATATCCAAATCTTTTCGATGCTCATCCGCCATTTCAGATCGATGGAAATTTTGGATGCACATCCGGTATTGCTGAAATGCTAGTGCAAAGTCATGATGGCGCAATTCATTTACTGCCGGCGCTTCCAGCCGCATGGAAAAGTGGATACGTCAAAGGATTGAAGGCAAGAGGCGGTTTTGAAATTGATATTCAATGGGATAATGGTAAAATTACATCCGCAACAATAAAATCCACGTTAGGCGGTACCTGTCGGATTCGTTCTTACACACAATTAAAAGGAAATGAGAATACAATTCTGAGGGTTGCCGAAGGAGATAATTCTAATCCTTTCTATCAGACTTCCAAAATTCAACAGCCTTTAATTTCTGATAAGGCAACTTTAAACGAGATCAACTTAAAAAATACTTTTCTGTATGATATTGAAACACAGCCCGATGGTGAATATCATTTATCGAATTTATAACAAGATAGTTCATAACAAATATAAAAACTTAATCTTCATTCTATAGTAAGGAGGAAGTAATGAAATCAAATATGGTGAAGTTAGTAGGTGGAATGACTGCGTTCGTTCTGATGTTATTGTTGTGTAATTTATCGTATGCTCAAAGCATAACGATCAATGCTGGTAAAAATCAAATCATCAATTGGGAACGAACTCACACAGCACAACTCAAAGGGATAGTATCTCCTAACACAATGAAAGTAGAATGGACCTGTCCTCAAAATTCTCAGGTTGTTTTCAAGGATGCGTCAAACCCTGTTACAGAAGTTACATTCCCTCGGCCCGGGTACTATTTGTTGACTCTCGCTTCAAAAGGAACCGGTGATTCAATAAGCAGTTCAGTTATTGTAAATGTTTTCCAGCCAAATTCTTATAAAGAAAGGGTTTCTGATCTTATCAGCTTAATGACGCTTGATGAAAAGATTAAGCAACTCACGAATCAATCAGATTCCATCCCTCGATTAGGAGTTTCCAAATACAATTATTGGAGTGAAGCTCTGCACGGAGTTCTCACCGGCGGTGCAACTTCTTTTCCACAAGTAGTTGCGTTAGGCGCTACTTGGGATCCAGACATTGTCTATCGTGTTGCTTCGGCTATCTCGGATGAAGCTCGTGTATTGAATATTGTTGATGGAAAAGGTCTAACATACTGGAGTCCCACTATTAATATTGCGAGGGATCCACGCTGGGGCAGAAATGAAGAATCCTATAGTGAAGATCCTTATCTTCTTTCTCGAATGGGAGTGGCGTTTGTTCAGGGTATGCAAGGGAACGATCCTTATTATCTGAAAACGGTTTCTACGCCAAAACATTTTATGGCAAATAATGAAGAGGAACGCCGCCATACCGGTTCTTCCGATGTGGATATGCGCAGTATGTTCGAATATTATTTGCCAGCGTTCCATCAAGCTGTAGTGGAAGGTAAGGCATATTCTATTATGGGCGCCTATAATGAATTAAACCATGTTCCGTGCAATGCGAATATGTTTTTATTGACTGACTTGTTGAGACGCACGTGGGGTTTTGAAGGTTACGTAGTAACCGATTGCGGCGCTATTAGTGATATGATTTATGGACATCGATTTTTCAAAACCGGCGCCGAAGCCGTGGCAAGGAGCATTCGTGCTGGTTGTGATATGAGCTGTGGACAGGAATATCGTGAATATTTACCCGAAGCTCTTGATAAAAAACTTCTAGAGGAAAAAGATATTGATACAGCTTTAACGAGAGTTCTCTCTGCACGATTCCGATTAGGCGAGTTCGATCCGCCAGAAAACGTACCGTACAGCTCTATTCCAATAGAAAAACTCGATTGCAAAGAGCACCGCGCTCTGGCGCTTGAAGCTGCACAGAAATCGATGGTGCTTCTCAAGAACGAAGGCATCTTACCGTTAGATAAAAAGCAAATAAAAACGATAGCCGTTATTGGTCCCAATGCAGCAGAAGCTCAGCTTGGTATTTACAGCGGTTTCCCCAATGTACGGGTAAGTCCACTTCAAGGAATAAAAGAGAAAGCAGCTTCTCATGGTATGAAGGTGGAATATGTTAAGGGATGCGATATAGGCGGCGGACTGTTAAGGCCGATAGAGCCACAATATTTTGCTAAAGTTGAAGGAACGGATAAAACCGGAATGAAAGGTGAATATTTTAATAATAAAGAATTGTCCGGGAAACCAGTTGTTACCAAAATAGATCCGATGGTCGATTTTAGCTTTGGCGTCGATTCCCCTGCTTCAGGTCTTCCAAAAGATAATTTCTCAATACGATGGACAGGTAAAATCATTCCGCCGGATACGATTTATCATCTTGGAACAAGCTGTGATGATGGTTCGCGACTTTACCTGGATGGAAAATTGTTAATTGATGATTGGACTGACCATGGTGAAAAACCTATTAGTGCAGCGGTTACTTTAATTCCTGGTAAAGAATATGAAGTCGTACTCGAATATTATGATGGAGCTCTGGGAGCATCGGCAAGGTTGACATGGGACCTTGGTCAAAAAGATTTTAATTCGGCGAAAAAGGTTGCAGCAAAAAATGATGTTACGATTCTTGTACTCGGGATTTCGCCCGGAATTTCTCAGGAAGAACTCGATCGGAAAGAAATCGAATTGCCGAAGGTTCAAAGGGATTTAATCAACGAAGTTGCATCAGTAAATCCAAATGTTGTCATTGTTCTTGTTAATGGCGGACCTATTGCTCTTGCTGGCTGTGAAAACAAAGCTAAGGCAATAGTCGAAGCATGGTATGGAGGAGAGTACGGCGGCAAAGCAATTGCAGATGTTCTTTTTGGCGATGTAAATCCAGGCGGTAAACTTCCTGAAACTTTCTATGCGTCAACACAGCAACTGCCATCGATGTCCGATTATGATCTTATCAATCATCCGCGTACGTATATGTATTTGAATCAGTCAGTTCTTTTCCCATTTGGGCATGGACTTTCCTATACACAATTCGAATACAGCAATCTAAAATTAAACTCTGAAGCAATAAAGAACGACGGCGTGGTGGAAATTCAGGCAACGATTAAGAATACCGGTAAAATGAAAGGCGATGAAGTTGTACAGATTTATGCTCATTGTATTGATGCAACGATGACGGTGCCAATCAATCAATTAAAGCGATTCCAGAGAATTACACTGAATCCCGGCGAGAGCAAAATTCTCACCTTCAAAATTCCAGCCTCTGAATTTTCATTCTATGACACGAGGACGAACAATCTGAAAGTAGCCAAAGGAAAGTGGGAACTTCAAGTTGGCAGTTCATCGAAAGACATTCGTTTGAAAGAGGTATTCACAATTGAGTAGAAATGCTCTTCTATTCTGACAATAGAGTGAATAAATAATATATCTCTGTCGGTAAAATGAAAGCATGGAATTTTATAGATTAACAAATTCAAGGGTAATATTATGAAACAGCTATTTTTTCCTCTTGTTGCTTTTTGTGTTTTTAGTATGTTTGTCTACGCACAAAGTCCTGTTAAATATCCTCCTCAGGGTTTTGACAGTTTACGAGCCGACATTCCCCACGGAAAGATTGATACAGTAACCTACCAATCCAAGACAGTTGGCACCAATCGTAAAGCTTTGATTTATACACCTCCAGGATATTCAAAGAATAAAAAATATCCTGTTTTGTATTT
>DAOOUW010000087.1:0-3862 GCA_035390885.1 Bacteroidota bacterium
GCGGAGTAAAGAAGAAGATGGTATGCGTTGCAATATTTTAGGGAAGCAACACCGCAACTGCAACCACAGTTGTCCACAATCCGTTCTTGTCGCCTTCAGCTGATTGTGTAATATTGAACGTGCGAACTATTTTCCCTGACATTTTGAAAATCTTTTCTCGCTCGTCCCACGCTGTGTTTGGATCGAACTGAACGCCCAATGTTGTTGCGAGCATTGTCGCTGCAAGGTCTTCCGCATATTCGCCAGCGCGCTCATCAGTCTCGCCAAAAGGATGATGCTCCGATAAGTATCCATACGCTGAATCATCGGCAGGTTGTGCAACTCCAATCGAGGCTGCAATGAGGCGATTTGGTTCGTTCGTTGCATTCCGAGCCATAACACAAAAAGTAATTTGACCTGGATTGAGTAATGCTACGCCATCATCTTTAGGAATACGTTTGCAACCCGGTGGGTAAATGCTCGAGACAGTTACAATGTTGCATTTTTCGATGCTGGCGTCACGAAGAGCTAACTCGAATGATTGTAAATAATCTTTATGGCGTCCTACGCCTTTTGTGAAGAAAATTTTAGTAGGTGTAAACAATTGTATCTCTCCTCATTCTTTATCTTATTTTAAGTGAATCTTTACAAATCGCCGCTTGCCAACTTTGAGCACAAATTCATCTTTGGCTGGAAGTGCGCTATTGATATTCTCGATACGCTCGCCATCAATGCTCACGCCGCCTTGTTCGATCAGTCTGCGCGCCTCGCTCTTAGATGAAGCGAGCTTTGTTTGCGTCAATAGTGTTACGATTGTTGTCTGTGAATTATCACGTGGTAATTCGATAACCTCAATATCGGTTGGCGCATTTTTTTCGACGAAAATTCTATCGAATTCAGACTCGGCTTCCTTTGCAGCCTGCTCTGAGTGGTACATTGTAACAAGAGTTCTTGCAAGTTCGCGTTTGATATCTCGTGGATTGATGGAACCTTTTTCGAGCGTTTCCCGAATTTCCTGTAATCGCCGAGCTGGAACATCAGTGGCAAGCTCAAAGTATGTATAGATGAGTGAATCAGGAATGCTCAAAACTTTACCGTACATTTCATTTGGCGAGTCTGTAAGTCCAATGTAATTGTCCAGCGATTTGCTCATTTTTTCGACGCCATCAGTGCCTATAAGGATTGGCATCATCATTGCAACTTGCGGCTCGAGTCCAAATTCCCGCTGAATATCTCTTCCAACAAGAAGATTGAACTTCTGATCTGTTCCGCCTAATTCGACATCGGCTTTGATAGCGACGGAATCCATCGCTTGCGCAAGTGGATAGAGAAACTCGTGCACGCTGATTGGCTCGCCAGCTTTATAACGAATTGTAAAATCATCGCGTTCCAGCATTCTGGCAACGGTGTATTTGCTTGCAAGCCGAATAACATCTGCAAACGTCATTGTGCTGAGCCATTGCGAATTGTATACGATTTTTGTTTTCTCTGGCGAGAGAATTTTTGTGGCTTGTTCGAAGTACGACTGTCCATTGAGGCGCGTTTCTTCGATCGTTAAAGCAGGTCGCGTCTTGCTTTTCCCTGATGGGTCGCCAATCATTCCGGTAAAGTCGCCCACAATTAAAACCGCTGTGTGTCCTAAATCCTGAAATTGTCGCAACTTCCGCAACACAACTGAATGCCCAAGATGCAAATCAGGTCGACTTGGATCGCAACCAAGTTTAATAGTAAGGGGAGTTTGTGTTTTGATAGAGTGTTCAAGTTTTTTTACGAGGTCGGCTTCTGGAATGATTTCCGATACGCCTCGTTTTAGCAAATCCATTTGCTCATTTACAGAGGGAAACAATTTTTAGAATTTTCTCCTTTTATATCGTTGCAATTCACGAGCTGCTGTGCGCTCGGCAATCGAATCGCGTTTATCATGGCTTTGTTTACCGCGTGCCACTGCTAATTCTACTTTTGCATAAGGACCTTTGAAATACACTGAAAGAGGCACCAACGTCAATCCTTTTTCTTGAACCTTTGCGAGAAGCTTTCGGATTTCTTTTTTCTGAAGAAGCAACTTCCGTCTTCGTTTTGGATCGTGATTGTAAATGCTTCCTTGTTCATAGGGACTAATGTGCATTCCTTCCAACCAAACTTCTCCATTTCGTATAATTGCAAAACTATCTTGTAAATTTGCATTCCCTTCTCGGAGCGATTTTACTTCTGTGCCTTTTAACACAATGCCAGCTTCAAACGTTTCAAGAATGAAGTAATCGTGCCGAGCTTTTCTATTACTTATTACTACTCTCTGAGTCTTCTCGCTCATTGGTTCTTTTATTTTAACTTACGTGAAAAGTGAAAAATAATCAATTATAAATTTATGAGATTTTTCTGTTTCTTTATGGAAAGATTTTTTTGAAATTGCTGTACGACGCAGGAACAGGTTTCGTTGTTTGTTGGAATCCTTCTCTGTATATTTGTGCGAAAGAATATTGAAAGGGAAAATATGGTTGATAGACAGTATGATGTTGCAGTGATTGGCGGCGGACCCGGCGGATATGTTGCGGCAATTCGCGCTGCTCAGCATGGATTTTATGTTGCGCTTGTGGAGCGAGAAAAATTAGGCGGCGTGTGTCTCAACTGGGGATGCATTCCATCGAAAGCTCTTTTGAAGAGCGCCGAGTTGTACAACGCTTTCAAAAGTTCAGGAGAGTTTGGAATTACCCATACAGGATTGCAGTATGATTTTTCAAAAATAATCAAGCGAAGTAGAAGCGTTGCAGAACGACTCTCTAAAGGCGTTGAGTACTTGATGAAGAAAAATAAAATTGATGTTATCAAAGGCGCTGGCAAACTTATCAATCGAAATATTATCGAAGTAGAGAATGGAGAGGAATTACTTGCAGTTTCATCGAAGGCGATCATTCTTGCAACAGGCGGAAGACCGAAATCAATTCCAGGTATCATGATTGACCGGAATAAAATCATTACCAGCGCCGAAGCAATGACTTTACCCGAGCAGCCTGAGTCAATGATTATCATTGGCGGTGGCGCCATCGGCGTTGAGTTTGCATATTTCTACAATTCATTTGGCACAAAAGTAACGATCGTCGAAATGATGCCGGCAATTTTACCAAACGAGGATAGAGAGCATTCCAAAATTGTCGAGAATAGTTTGAAGAAATCTGGAATTGATATTCTTACATCTGCAAAAGTTGAGTCTGTGCAAACAGGCGAGAATGTTACGCTAAAGGTTGCAAGCGCTGAAGGTGAAAAAGAACTTACAGCTTTGGTTGCTTTGATGGCTGTTGGCATTCGAGGGAATATCGAAAATATTGGCTTGGAGTCGGTTGGCATCGAGGTTGAAAGTGGATTTATCAAAACAGATGAATTTATGGAAACAAATATCAAAGGCATCTACGCGATTGGCGATGTAACTGGCGCGCCAATGTTAGCGCATGCGGCATCGCACGAAGGAATCATCGCAGCGGATCATATTGCTGGAAAAGCAGAGCAAGGTGTTCAAAAGGTTAATGTTCCTCACTGTACTTATTGTCAGCCGCAAGTAGCGAGCATCGGTTTAACGGAAGAAGAAGCAGTTGCAAAAGGATTTGAAATCAAAGTTGGGCGATTCCCATTTCGGTCGCTTGGCAAAGCTGTGGCGATTGGCGAAACGGAAGGACAGGTAAAATTGATTTTCGATGAGAAGAATGGCGAACTTCTTGGAGCTCACATTGTTGGCGCTGATGCAACCGAGCTCATTGCAGAACTTGGAATAGCGAGAACTTTTAAATCTTCGTGGATGGAAATTCATAACACAATTCACGCGCATCCAACATTATCGGAAGCAATTATGGAAGCCGCTGGACAGGCGTTTGGCGCGGCAATAAATATTTAA
>DAOOUW010000088.1:0-3659 GCA_035390885.1 Bacteroidota bacterium
GAACTTCTTAAAAGTGAAGAGAAATTCCATACTCTTTTTATGGCTTCAGCGGATGCCAATCTTATCATTATAAATAATGTATGCGTGGATTGTAATGATGCTGCCGCACGGTCATTAGAAACAGAGCGAGCAAACATTATGGGAAAACGGCTGGATGAAATATCTCCTACTTTCCAACCCGATGGAGTAGCTTCCTCAATTAAATATTCTCAGTTCTATCAAAGAGCAATAGATTCAGGTGCAATAACATTTGAGTGGATGCTTCAAAAAGTGACAGGTCAGATTGTCTGGGTTGAAATTACAATGACACGTGTAATGATTGATAGCAGCATTGCACTCTTTACTTCCTGGCGGGATATTACAGACAGAAAACTGGTCGAGCAGGAAACATACAATCACTTTAAGCAACTGCAAACTCTTTACAACGCATCTCAATCCATCGCCCAGAGCATTTCGACACAACAGGTCGGTGTAAAAGCAATCGAAGCGCTTAACTCTCTTTTCCCATCGAAAGAAAGTTGTATCTGGATTTATCACCTTGAACATGATTCATTCGAGCTTCTAGCTCATAGTAAGGATGGACATACTATTGATAGCGAAACACTTCAACCCATCTCCTTAACGCAAAACAGTCTCTGTAGATGGGTTCTTAATAATGGAGAATCCATTCTCAGCGGTAACATTCAAAGTGACCCGAGAGGATTTCAAGTAGATTCTGCTGTACACTCGGTACTTTGTGTTCCATTGAAACTTTCTGAGCAAGTTCTCGGATGTGTTACTGTTAAAACTAGCAAAGAGAATGCTTTCAATGAACAAGAACTTCAGCTCTTATCGACGCTTGCAAATTCTGTCGCCATCGTCCTTGAAAATGTTCGTTTGATCGAATCATTGAAAAATGAATTAGCCGAACGGAAGCGCATCAAGGAGCATCAACAAAAACTGGAAGAACAACTTTACCAGATACAAAAGATGGAAAGTCTCGGCACACTTGCCGGCGGAGTTGCACACGATTTCAACAATATCCTTGGCATTATATCCGCTTACACTGAAATGCTTGTTATCCATAAAAATGATGAAGCGCGTTTCCAAAAATATATCGAAGCAATCACTCAAACAACCACGCGTGCTACGAACCTTGTACGACAAATTTTGACATTTGCACGCCGTACGGAATTTGAACAAGTACCCGTCAACATCAATGACTTAATTAAAGAGCTTACGAAACTTTTGAGCGAAACATTACCTAAGACTATAGAAATTCAACTGGAGCTTCAACCGAACCTCTCGCCTATTCTCGGCGATCCTACACAAATTCATCAGGCATTGTTGAATCTTTCTCTCAATGCACGAGATGCCATGCCAAACGGCGGCGTGCTCTATTTGAAGACAGAACTACTTCCTCTCGATAATGTCAAGACAACATTTCCCAAAGCACAGGCAACATCCTACGAGACAATTACAATTCGAGATACAGGAATTGGAATGTCTCAGGAAACGCTTAAACGTATCTACGAGCCTTTCTATACAACAAAAGAAAATGGGAAAGGAACCGGATTAGGGCTTTCTGTTGTCTACGGCGTTGTATCAAGTTTGAATGGATTCATTGATGTAAAAAGTACTGTCGGACAGGGTACCACATTTCAAATTTTTCTTCCTTCAAATCACACAATCCAAAAATCAGATCAAACAAAAATTACAATCCCCACAATCAAAGATGGAAATGAAACCATCCTTATCATTGAAGATGAAGATTTCCTGAGAGAGCTTCTCGTTTCAGTGTTAGAAAATCATGGATACAAAGCTCTCATTGCAAAAGATGGATTGGAAGGCGTTGACATCTATAAGGAAAACTATACTTCTATCGATCTAGTTCTTTCTGACCTTGGACTACCAAAGTTAAGCGGAACAGAGTCTCTCATTATAATGAAACGAATCAAGCCAACTCAGAAGGTCATTATGGCAAGCGGTTACTTCGATCCTGATGAACGAAAAAAACTTTCGGAATTGGGAGTAACACATTTTCTGCAAAAGCCTTACAATCCTTCGCACCTGCTTCAAGTCATTCGTACCGTGCTCGACGGAACAGATTTACAACAGAACTAATCGCACAATATCTGGTTAGAGAACACAACTTTCATCAATGCGTATTATTTCTTTTTTTGTGTCTACTGTTGAGTGAACGCCAATTGGAAGCGTTACTTTCCTTGGCATATGTCCATAGCGAAGATTCCCTACGACAACACTTTTTACTTTTTCAGCGTAATCCTTTTGCACTTGCTCAAGAGTTAAGTGAGGTTCTTGTTCATCATCAGCTTCACAAGAAACAAATGTACCATAGATCAATGCAGAGAGATTTGCAAGAATTTTTCCATTCAATAATTGAGCAAGCATTCGGTCAATACGATGTGGCGCCTCATCGACATCTTCGATTGCAAGAATAGCGTTACGCAGCGATGGGAAAAATGAAGTTCCCATTAGTGAAACCAGCAACGAGAGATTCCCTGCAAATAATTTCCCCTCTGCCTTTCCTGAGCGCAGTATTGTTAAAGGTTCATTATCAGGATTTGGAATAACCCCGATTTTCTTTGCGGAAGTTACCATACGCCAAAATTGATCTTCGGTAAAGGGATCGATTTCATTCCACATTTCAACTCCAATCATCGGACCAGAAAAAGTTACAAGTCCAGTCTTACGATATATTGCCAACTGTAAAGCAGTAATATCGCTATACCCAACAATGATTTTGGGATTCCGTCGTAGCGCCAGATAATTGATCTGCGGCAAAATACGCAACGAGCCATATCCACCACGAACAGTAAAAATTGCCTTCACTGTTTTATCCAAAATCATTTCATTAAAATCTGCAGCTCGATCTTCATCTCGTCCTGCACAATATCCATAAAGATCGAAAATATGCTTTCCTAGCTTTACTCTGTACCCCAATCGTTCGAGATATTCCACACCTTTGTATACTTTGTCTTCGCTTGTTACTCTGCTGGCTGGCGCTACAATACCAATAGTATCTCCCTTTTGTAATCGTATTGCTTTTATTGTTTCCATAGTTACCTTTTCACAAATGTATTGGTGTAAATTTTAAGAAGAAATATGAGCAATGCAAGTTTTTTCAAAACTTTTCTTGAGGCTCTAACAGCTCAAGTATGAAATTTAGTCTGGCGGAGCATGGTAGGTTTCTGATTACATAAACTCAGAATTTTATCCTGCTTATAGCCATCTTGATATTCAAAGGATTAGCAAATATTATATAAGAAATAGGAATGGCAATGTTGATTTATCAATAATGAATGTTCTGGATAGAAAAATATTTTCTACTATGAATACCAAAGCGATGGCACAAATGAAACTATCTATCAATATAGCTCCTTCCATGTCGGAGGAGTCGAAATCGAATTTTAACTATATGAAAAAAATTGCCCTTGCTCTCGTTTGTATTTTATCAATGCATCAAGTTTCGATTGCTCAAGCAACCAAAAACCAGAATCCATGGAAGGACTATGCTGTCATCACAACATTAACAGCTGCAACAATTGCTGCCTTTCACTACGACCAGAGTCTTTCAGACGAAATGAGTAGTTGGACAGAGAAATCTTCTTTTGTGAATTCCCTGAGTTCATCACTCTCGACTATCGGCGGAGGATTTT
>DAOOUW010000089.1:0-3596 GCA_035390885.1 Bacteroidota bacterium
ACGTTCTTAGATACATATCCAGATGGAATCAATATCCCGACAGTGAATGACAGCAGAATAATGCCAGACTCAACGAAGATTGAGTACAAGGCTCATGGCGTGTGGTTCAATATATTGCAAAGCGATGTATTGGTGAGCGATATCTGGGGAAGACGAAAGAGCGTTGCACGAGGAGAGGAACAGGTTCCAGTGCTTAACTTCTATTTTAATCCTCGAGAACGCGGCGCTTTCAACTACTCAATGAATCTTAATTCCATTCTCACGAATGAATCGTACCGGACGTGGGCAGGCGCTCAAACAATACTTGGAACCACAACCACAAATCTAATCGATCAGAACATTTCCTTTATCGAATTATGGGTTAAAGTAATCAAAGGGGAATCAACTGCAAAGCTGTACTTAGATTTAGGATATATTAGTGAAGATGTTATTCCTAATCAAAAACTTGATTCGGAAGATGGACTGGACAACGACAGCCGTTTACGGAATGGAATTTTAAATCCTTCATTAGAAGATGTTGGAATCGACGAGATTCGTGATGACGCTGAAAGGAACAAGTACATAACATTTGTAAATTACTACAAAGCTACCCACCCTGAGTATGAAAGCGATCCATCGGGAGATAATTGGAAGCAGCCGCCGTATGCAATTTCTCGGACTCTCAATACAGAAGTTGCACGGCAATTTATTGGATGCAATGGTTCAGAAGGAAACTCCGGCAGCGAGCTTGGGAGTCGTTACCCGGATACGGAAGATCTCAATAACAACAATAACCTCGACCGCTTCAATGCGTACTTTGAATATGAAATTCCATTAGATACAAACTCGTATGAATTTAAAAAATTTGTGTCGGGTGGAGGAGAAAAAGGATGGTACCTTGTGCGTATTCCGCTCAGTGAGTTTCAGAGGCAAATAGGTTCTCCGAGTCTTACAAATGTCGAGGGTATTCGTATGTGGGTTACTGGAGCGACCGATGAGGTTCTCTTCCGAATTGCTGAATTTAATCTTGTGGGGAATCAATGGGAAAAGAAAGTTCGGGATGATAATAATTTTGAAATTAGCGTCGTGAATTATGAAGATAACCCGAATTATGGCGAGCCAGTTCCACGTCAGCGAGATCGAACACAAGCGACAGAGGAAATCTATAACAATGAACAATCGCTTAATCTTATTGTTCACAATTTGCGCGATGGTGAATCGAAGGAAGCTGTAAAATATACAGGCAGATCGGTTAATATGTTTAACTATCGTACCTTGAAGATGATGGTTCATGGCCAAGACAGTTCAGATATTATAAAAGGTTATCGAGAATTTAAGTATGTCAGCCCTAATAATTATGATGCAAGTTTCTACTTCCGTTTTGGTGCGGATTCATTGAATTACTATGAATATCGAGCTCCCATTTGTCCTGGTTGGAATGGAAACGATATCGTAATCAATTTTAGCGATCTCACAGCGCTGAAGCCACTCCGTGATACAACTTATAATTATGCTTCGATTGATGTACCGAATGTTCCGGGAGCAAAGTACGCTATTCGAGGAAATCCATCGCTCACGACTGTGAAGTATTTTGTCCTCGGTGTGGAAAATCCAGCCGGGATGGGAGATTCTGTTCTCAATGGCGAGGTTTGGGTCAATGAAATGCGTTTGACAGACGTCAATGATACGCCTGGCTCTGCGTACAGATTCGACACACAATTGAAATTAGCGGATGTGGCTTCTTTTGGGTTTGCAATGAATCATCAAGATCCATTTTTCCATGGACTGGAAAATAAATCTTTTAACCAAATTGACACGCGTTTTTGGAGTTTTACTTCTTCAATAAATTTTGAAAAATTTCTCCCAGAAAAATGGAACGGAACAACGTTAGGCTTTACATACTCCCATTCCGAAAGTTATAATAAACCGCTCTATATGCCCAGCACCGACATATTGGTAGAAGAAGCGGCGCAACAGGTAGAGGCTGCGGCTGCTGCTGGTCGAACAACCGCTAATGGCGATAAGAATGCGAATGATGTACGTCTCCGTTCGCAGGATTTAAATATTACGGATAGTTACTCATTCCCTAATTTGAGACTCAATATTCCAATAGACCTCTGGATTATCCAAAAGACGATCAATCAAATTTCATTAAGTTACTCGTATAGTTCATCGTATCGCAGGAGTCCTACAATAGAATGGGATCGTTCCTGGAGATGGAATACACAGATTCGATATGGGATTTCGTTCTCGGGGAGCAATTTTATTCGTCCATTTAAGCCGTTTGATTTCTTTACAGATTTGAAAATTTATTACACGCCGCGCAATATCAATGTCTCCGCATCGTTCGCCAGAAGTCATGGTCAGAATTTTACGCGTGATCAACTTGCGCCTAATCAGGCGACGCGCGATCTCACTGCGCAGCGTTCGCTTTCATTCGGGTGGCAATTCTTCGAAGGGAAACATCTTAGTTTGGGAATGGATTATCAAGTGAACATTTCCAGCACGTTGCGTCATCTGGCTGTTGATCGTTTTGGGCGTGAACGTTCCTTCTATGATATTCTAAGCGATTTATGTTTGAGTGATAGACTCTTTTCTTTTGGTATCGATCAGCAGTATTCGCAGAGTATTAACTTTCCAATTAAAATTGCAATGACTCAGCTTTGGGGACTTAATAAGATTTTGACGCCGAGCTTTCAGTATGGTTCACGATATTCCTGGAATTACAATTTGACAGCCGGGTCGTTAGGAAAAACCGCTGGATGGAATACGAGTCCTGCTTTCAATCTCGATGTGAATCTTCGTACGTTGCGGGATGCAATATGGTCGCCAACCCCAAAGTCTTCGTCATCTCCAAAAGATACAACGAAGGCAAAAAGGAATCGTTCGCTTGCCGAGCAACTTGACGCAATTACCCGGTTGTTATTCAAAACTACAATTTTCGATTTTGAATCGATTAGTCTTTCTTTTAGTCAGAGCAATTCATCGCAAAACAATGGGATTTATGGCGGTCCAGGTTTTGGCAATGTCTTTGGACGCGTTCCATTCTTTCAGTCATCATCGTTGAGTCGTGGACCTTCGTTATGGTACCAATTGGGATTTTCATCTGATCCGAATGGCGATCTAATTATTAAATCAAAAAGTTCGTTCCCATTTTTTACAGCTTACACGGTTCCGGGTTTACGAGCTCCAAATGGAACACTGACGGATGCATTTACTCAGAATAATACAATTAATATTCGTACCTCTCGACCACTGTGGGAAGGAGCGCGTATTGATCTGAACTGGAAACATGGATGGTCGTTTTCCCGTACTCGGAGTCTGGTGAGCGACTCGCTTGGATATACACACTTGAAGAGCCTTTCTGTATCTGGCGATATTGATCGGTCGTTCCTTACAATGCCGCCTGTCTTCATTTTTAAGTTGTTTGGAACAGGAATGGATAAAGTCAATGAACGATACAACGAGATGCAAAATGACGCTCATGACACGCGGAGTAACGATAAGAAAATTTCTGAGGCATTTGTCGATGGACTCGAAAGTTTTCCGGTTCTCTCGAAAATTTTTGGTACGATGCTGCCGCGCTTGAATTGGACATTTCGATGGAGCGGGCTTGA
>DAOOUW010000090.1:0-3203 GCA_035390885.1 Bacteroidota bacterium
TTTCAGAAATATCTTTTATCAATGCAAATAATGGTTCGTGCATCTCAGCAAGATTTGTTACTTCAGCAGGCCAGTAATTCATCTCGGTATTAATATTTACTGTATATTTGCAATCCCACGGCGGAAATAGCTTATCGTTCCATTTTCCCTGTAAATTTGCAGCTTGTGTCCCGGGTTGCGAACTGCTAATGAGCAAGTAACGACCATATTGAAAATAGAGCGCTACTAATTGAGGATCGTTGCCATCCTTAAATTGCGCTAATCGAATATCAGTCGGATTAGCAATAGCATCGGTAGTTCCAAGATACAACTGAACACGATCGAAATATTGTTTGTATTTATTGGAATGATTCCTCTTTAATTCGGGAAAGTCTTTAGGATAGGCTTTATCCAAAAAATGCCTTGCTTTGAGTTCGGCGTTTCCTGAAATATCTTGATAGTTTTTGAAATTTGTACCAATCGATATAAAGACGATAACTCTATCTGCGCTGGTAATCACAAGTGAACTATCTGTTGGATGGATGCTTCCGCCCACAATTCTGGGTTTGAGAATTGCAACGAAATTTATTTTTCCAATTTTGTTCTCATGGGATCCACTTGTACCTTCCAAAATTATTTCGTTACTGTTCACACTCACTTTTTGTTTTGTGTGTGGGCTGTTCAATCCGAGCGTGCAAGAAATGCTTGCAGGTTTATCAGCAGAAAATTCAATTACAATGACATCATCCGAAAACGAAGCAAACATTTCGCGTTTGAAGTTAATACCATTACTTTGGTACGTTACTTTGCAAAGTGCGCTGGCAATATCTAATTCGCGATAATAGTTTTGAATATTGTTCATATCAGGGAAAGTCATTATCAAATTGCCTACCGGCTGATAACACATTCCATAATTATTCTTTCCACCAATATCCAATGGTAAATAGCGATCTGCAAGATCTTGCGCTTCTTTGTATTTTCCTTCGAAGATAAGAGCGCGAATTTCTGGTAGATGGCTTCTTATTTCAGATTGAATATTATTACCTGGTTCTCCCGCCCATACTGTTTCTTCGTTTAGCTGGATCTTTTCGGTCTCGATGCCGCCATAGACCATTGCGGCAAGTCGTCCGTTCCCGATTGGTAATGCTTCTTCCCAGATGCTGGCAGGTGATTGATACCAGAGTTTCATTGGATTTGGAGCAGAAGTGTTTATTTTTGGTTGAGCAACGCATTGCCCAAAAATCAAAAGCGCTATTTGAATGAAATATATTTTTCTGCTCATTGTGGTGAACTCCTTGAATGAGTAAATTTCTTTTTATAAGCAAGAACTGAGAATGATGATTCAAAATGTTATATGAGAAAATAACAAAAATATGCTGGAAATAAATACGATGCGATCGATTTAAAGGGAATCTATACTCTTCTTTTAGGAAAATAGCGCGGCGGTTAGTTTATTGCATTCCTCGAGCTATTTATCAACCGTACTAAAAAAATTTGTAACTGTAAAAACTTAATCTAAAAATTCAGAGTTATGCTAACTCCGTAACCGTTGGGATTCACGAGAGGAACTACGCTCAAATTTGTTCTGGATGTTTCATACTCCGAATTTAGTTTTACTACTTCTAGCCCAATAACAGTACCAATTGCAGCTCCAAGGAATGTATCAGAAAACCAGTGAGCATCAGCATAAATTCTTTGAAACACTGTCAATCCCGCAAGTGAATAAAGTCCAACCGATGCGTAAATATTATCGATCCTCTCGGATAAGACTGTAGCCATAGTAAACACTGCCGAAGTATGGCCGGAAGGAAGCGAATAATCTTCTTCTTGGAATCGCATAGCCAGAAAATCAATATCATAATTTCCTTCATTTGCATAAGGTCTGCTCCGACCCATAATAATTTTCAAACCTTGTGTAACAGCGCCGTTCAATACCATGGCTTCTGTTAGCATCAGTCCTGTTTTTCTTAATTCATCTTCTCCGAGTATAAATCCTCCCAAATATACTACGCCACAGAATTTGGTCGCGTACATGGAGTTCCCAATTTTATCACCAAATGGGGTGATTCTATCCAGAGTTGAGCTATGGGATTTTTTGACAGCATCACGAATTGGATTATCGAAAGTAGTTGAAATCGCCGTTACCCCAACGATAATGCCAGCGGTCATTAAATCCTTTGAATCTAAATGAATCGTATTTGAAATGAAACCTTTCCCGACATGGTACATCGAACTAAAATCTTCTGTCAGATTGCTTATCAATGGATTCTTATTTGAGTTGGAAAAATATGGATCTTTCTGCAAAAATAGATTTTGCGCAAATGATAAATTAAGAGGGAATGCTAGAAGAATTATCGCAAATTTATATTTGCTCATAACGAATCAAACTCCATTGCACCATTACTATAAAAAGGTATAATGACTTAATAAAAACTAAGAATTTCCCATCAATTCTTCACTGAAAATAAATATTTTTATTTTCACTTTTTCACCCAACTTTACGTGTAATGAAATAAAAAGCCCGACTTAGAGTGAAAAGTCGGGCTTTTTGAATCGAACGTAAATTGCGCTACAACTTTGGCAGGAGGGTTACTTCAATAACAGCATACGATTGACTCGATGCTGTCCGTTCGATTCTAATGTGTAGAAATAGACTCCACTGGCAAACTTCGATCCGTTGAAAGATGCGACGTAGAATTTTCCTGCGTCAGCATAGCCATCAAAGAGTCTTGCAACTTCTTGTCCAAGTAAATTATATACTTTTACAATAGCTCTTCCCGATGTCGCAACAGAGAATTGTACGGCTGTGCTCGGGTTAAAGGGATTAGGATAGTTAGCCAATGTGTACGTATGTGGAACCTGTGGACTTGAGTTATTCTCCACGCCAAGCACTGTGAATGGAAAATTATCTGCGACTGTGGCTTCAGATGGCATCCAGTCATAGAGAATGAGCGATGAACTTGCTGAACTTCGTGCAAAGATGTTTTCTAACGAATATGTTGCTGCTTCATCATTAGTTAATTGTCTGGAGAATGAGGCACGACTACCTGTACCGGATCCTGGTCCAAAGCATGTATATTCAGCATACAAAGCAGGAGTTACATTCCAGCTCATCCATCCAGCAGGATGAAGCGCGGAAGATTCATAGCAATTGATAAAAACTGTTCGTGGGCTGTTTTGCCATGGTCTTCCAAGATAGTACGAAGTTACTGCGTTTCCATCGT
>DAOOUW010000091.1:0-3160 GCA_035390885.1 Bacteroidota bacterium
GAGGCGTGATGACTGACAGAATACCGGAGGGGTGGAGGGAATGCAAGCTGGGGGAGGCCCCTTTAGATATTATTGATGGAGATAGAGGAATAAATTACCCAAAGCAAAATGAGTTTAACGAAACTGGTTATTGTTTATTTTTAAATACTAAAAATGTAACATCTAATGGCTTTGTTTTTGAAGAATGCTATTTTATAACAAAAGAGAAAGATGGTAAATTAGGAAAAGGCAAACTACAAAAGAATGATATTGTTTTAACGACGCGAGGTACTGTTGGGAATATTGCATTTTATAGTGATGCAATACCATTTAATAATATTCGTATTAATTCAGGTATGGTAATAATTCGTCCTAAAATAGAGCAAATTTCGCCTGAATATACATATCAACTATTAAAAAATCTTAAATATGAATATAATATTTTTGCTACTGGCAGTGCCCAACCGCAATTACCTATTAGAGATTTAATAAATATTCCTATTCTTCTTCCTCCCCTTCCCGAGCAGCGCGCCATCGCCTCTGTGCTTGGGAGCCTTGATGACAAGATAGACTTGCTTAATCGGGAAAACCAGACATTGGAGCAGATGGCAGAGGCGATCTTCCGGCAGTGGTTTATTGAAGAGGCGGATGAGGAGTGGGAGGAAGGAAGCCTTCTAGAATTAATTGAATTGGTTGGTGGTGGCACTCCAAAAACATCAATAGCCGAATACTGGGACGGGTCAATTCCTTGGCTTTCTGGAAAGGATATATCCTCGAATCATAAAACATTCGTAACCGACACAGAGAAAATGATTACGGAAGATGGATTGAACAATAGTTCGACAAAAATATTACCAAAATATGCAACCATAATATCTGCGAGAGGGACTGTGGGGAAATACTGTTTACTTGCTCAACCGATGGCATTCAGCCAAACGAATTATGGAATATTACCAAAAATCGAAGGTTGCTTTTTCTTTACATATCTTTTGATTAACCATTTGGTAGAAGAGTTGCGAGCATCGGCTTATGGCTGTGTTTTTGATACGATAACAACTTCCACGTTTAGAGATAGTGAAGTGCCGATTCCGAGCAATACAGAAATAAATGAATTTGAGGATTCTGTATCTCCATTTTTCCAGAGGATATGCCAAAACAAAATGCAAATCCGCACTCTCGAAAAACTTCGTGACACTTTGCTGCCCAAACTGATGAGCGGAGAGGTCAGGGTGAGGTTTACTGATTCGGAGGTGCAAAAATGAGTCCTGTTCGCTACCACCTGGGAAAGTTTCCTCCTTTTGAGCTTGAATGGCAGAAACTCATTCCTCTCATTGGACCGGCAAATGCTGCTCTTGGGCGTTATGATGCATTTCTTACTGCTATTCCAAATAAGCATGTATTGTTGTCCCCTCTAATTGCTCAAGAAGCTGTTCTTTCATCGAAGATCGAAGGTACGCATGTTACGATTGGCGAGGTATTTGAATATGAAGCTGGAAGTTCTTCAATGCCGGAAACAAAACGTGGAGATGCTGAAGAAGTCTTAAACTATCGTAAAGCGATGTTAAATTGCGTTGCAGAGTTACAAAACCGGACTTTTTCTCAACATATTCTGCGATCGGCTCATTCTATTTTGATGCAAGGTGTGCGTGGAAAAGATAAAACACCGGGATCGTATCGAACCGAACAGAACTGGATAGGAGAACGAAATTCTACGATAGATACAGCGAGTTTCATACCAATATCACCGGAGCAATTACAGCCTGCGATGGATAACTGGGAACAATATGTAAATGACACATCTCAACCCGATGTTCTGGTACAACTTGCCATCATTCATCTGGAATTCGAGGCATTGCATCCATTCAAGGATGGAAATGGAAGGCTTGGACGCATGATAATTCCTTTAATCCTGTTTCAACGGGGATTACTTCAAAGTCCGGATTTTTATATGAGTGGATATTTCGAGGCAAACAGGGATGAATACATCGAGCGTATGCGGATCGTTTCGCGAGACAATGACTGGACGCAATGGTGCGTATTTTTTTTGAAGGGTATTCGTACACAGGCAGACGAGAATGAAGAAAAAGCGCGAAAAATCCTCGAACTTTACAATAAAATCAAGATTGCCGTTCCAGTATCAACCCATAGTCAACATGCTATCAAAGCAGTAGATTTTATTTTTAGATTCCCAATATTTACAACACCCCAGTTCATAAATGGCTCTGAAATTCCTAAACCTACTGCTACACGGATTGTTAATGTGCTCGCTGACAGGGGATTCATCAGTCCACTGCGTGAAGGAAAAGGCCGGAGAGCAGGGATATTCGCTTTTGGGGAACTCCTTGCTATCACCGAAGGAGAGAACCTTTTTGTGTCTCACCCGTGAGACGCAAAACTGTTTGTGTCTCATAAATGGCGTTTTGTGAGACACAAAATGCAATATGTCTCACAGATGAGACAAAAAGAGGGTGGAATGGCTTCCAGAATCACCGAATCTTCCATCGAAGCGTTTGCCATTGAGCTTCTAAAAAACCAGGGCTACGGGTACTGTGCCGGTCCCGATATTGCGCCGGATGGGGAGCGGGCGGAGAGGAAGTCGTTTGAGGATGTGCTTCTACTGGATCGGCTGACAAGGGCGGTGCGGACGATCAATGCGGACGTTCCTGTCGATGCGCAGGACGATGCCATCAAGCAGATTCAGCGCTTCAGGTCGCAAGAACTCATTGTAAACAACGAAGCCTTTCACCGGATGCTCACGGAAGGAATTCGGGTGCAGTATAGAAGGGATGGCGTAGAACGGGGCGACCTGGTATGGCTCATCGATTATAAGAATCCGGAAAACAACGAGTTTCTGGTAGTCAATCAATATACCGTCATAGAAGGTAACAACAACAAGCGGCCGGACCTCGTCCTGTTTGTCAACGGCATACCGCTTGTCGTCATGGAGTTGAAAAATCCAGCGGATGAACAGGCAACAATGCGGTCTGCCTTTAACCAGATTCAGACCTATAAACAGACGATACCGGGCATGTTTACCTACAATGGCTTCATCGTGATCTCCGATGGCCTGGAGGCAAAGGCAGGCGCCATCTCCGCCGGTTACAGTCATTGTATGGCGTGGAAATCGATAGATGGCACAAAGGACGAATCCAGGCTGGTAAGCCAGCTCGAAACCCTTATC
>DAOOUW010000092.1:0-3092 GCA_035390885.1 Bacteroidota bacterium
GGACAAACGACCGTCCTTATTCTTCGAGCGCTCTATTCTAAACGCAAGGAGCGCTAATGAAGCAGTACGTTGGCTTTATCGGATTAGGAATATAGTGTCAGAGCGCCTGTTGAATGCTGGTCATCCGCTTGTTGTTACCCTAAATTATGCTTTAGAAGTGTTGCCTCGATACGCCTTTGAGCGCATCGGTAACCCAAACTCAGACGGTGGCTGAGGTTCTCGAAGCCACCGCAAAATTATATCTGTAACCCACAGGTTTACCTGTGGGTTAAAAAACAGAGAAGTTGCTGCCTCGATAAACCTTACAGCTCAACCAAAATAAAAACGGTGGCTGAGGTTCTCGAAGCCACCGCAAAAACATTCTGCCACCCACGGGTTCGCTAGTGGTTGAGAGCTAAAAGCACACTTGGAAGAGAAAAATTTTTGGAAAAACCATAGAATTCATTGCTTATGCTTCAACTTCTCTGTAAATTTTGGCGTTATTAAGAAGGAATAGTCAATAATCTGAATTCATGAATATAGCAGTATTTGCATCCGGGCGCGGATCAAATTTTTTATCGATACTCAATGCTTGTAAAGCAGGAATCATTCCTGCATGCATTAGCGTTCTTATTACAAATAATGAAAATGCAGGTGCACGAGAAATTGCGAAGTCTGAACACATCCCAGATGTTCACTTCTCACGAGCGCATTTTAAAACTGATGCTGAGTACACACAGAATCTTTTAAATTTGTTGAAAGATTCGAACGCAAGTTGTATTGCACTTGCTGGTTATCTCAAAAAAATACCAGCGCTTGTTGTTCGAGAATTTCACAATCGGATTCTCAATATTCATCCTGCGCTTCTTCCACTCTTTGGCGGTGAAGGAATGTATGGACGCTATGTTCACGAAGCGGTACTCGCCAGCGGAATGAAAGTGAGCGGCGCTACCGTGCATTTTGTAAATGAAGAGTATGATCGCGGAGCTATTCTGATTCAGCGTTGTGTTTCTGTTGAACGTTTTGATACGCCTGAAACACTTGCTGCAAAAGTTTTAGAAGTAGAACATACAATTTATCCCTTAGCGCTCAAGGCTCTCGTTGAAGAGCGAGTCGTCTTTGAGGGAAATAAAGCATGGATTTTGGAATGAATATGAATGATCAACACTTGTTGCCAATTCGGCGCGCTTTGATTAGCGTCTCGGATAAAAAAGGAATTGTTGAGTTAGCAAAAGGATTACAACAATTTGGAATTGAAATTATTTCGACAGGCGGAACCTATGAGGCTCTCAAGAAAGCCGATATTCCAGTTACGCCGGTCTCTGATGTTACGGGATTTCCTGAAATTCTCGATGGACGTGTAAAGACTCTACATCCTAACATTCATGCCGGTATTCTTGCGGTGTTGGATAATCCTGAGCATACCGAGCAACTTCGCAAGTATGGAATTTCGCCAATTGATTTAGTCGTTGTGAATTTGTATCCCTTTGAACAAACAATTGCAAAAGAGAACGTTCAGTTTGAAGATGCGATCGAAAACATTGATATTGGCGGCCCTTCGATGGTACGCGCTGCAGCTAAAAATTTTCGATATACTGCTGTAGTTGTAAATCCAGATTTGTATGGTGTGATATTAGAAGAGATGAAACAGCATAACGGCGCTCTTTCCATTCAAACTCGGTTTCAACTTGCAGTAAGCGCATTTCAACACACAGCTCACTACGATAGTGTTATTGCACAGTATTTAACTGGACTAACTTCGGCTCAGCAATTTCCTGAGACCTATACTCTTACGTTCCGTAAAGCTCAGTCGCTTCGCTATGGTGAAAATCCACATCAAAGTGCAGCGCTCTATGGCGACTTTGGGAAATTTTTTGAACAGCTCCATGGAAAAGAATTATCTTACAATAACATTCTCGATATCAACGCTGCCGCGTTGTTGTGTTCGGAATTTGATGAGCCAACGGTTGTGATTACAAAGCATAATAATCCATGCGGCGTTGCTTCAGCGAACACGTTAATAGAAGCGTACCAGCAAGCGCTTACAGCCGATAGCGAATCAGCGTTCGGCGGAATTGTTTGCGTCAACCGTCCATTAGATAGTGCTACTGCCGAAGCAATCAATAATATTTTTACTGAAGTCGTCATTGCGCCTGAGTACGAACACGGCGTGGTTGCGTTCCTGCAGGCGAAGAAAAATCGCCGACTCATTCGCCAGACTTCGACAATTCGTAGAGAGCGAATGTTCGATCTTCGGAGTGTCATTGGAGGATTGCTGGTGCAGGAATCCGATAGTCACAGAATTCATCCAAGCGAATTAAAAGTGGTAACGAAGCGAGCGCCAACGGAGGATGAACTTCAAGGACTTCTCTTTGCTTGGAAAGTGGCAAAGCATGTTCGATCCAATGCAATTGTATATGCTTCTGGTACAAGAACTTTGGGAATTGGCGCAGGTCAGATGTCCCGAGTTGATTCATCGAAGATTGCTGCACGGAAAGCTCAAGAGGCAGGCTTCGATTTGCATGGTTGCGCTGTTGCTTCAGATGCGTTTTTTCCTTTTCCCGACGGACTTCTGGAAGCGGTAAAAGTTGGTGCAACAGCCGTCATTCAACCGGGTGGTTCAGTTCGCGATCAGGAAGTAATTGCTGCCGCTGATGAAAATAACGTCGCGATGGTTTTCACTGGAATTCGACATTTTAGACATTAACATTCACAATATTTGAATGAAATACTATGAGCATCTTTTCACTTTTTTCTGCTGATCTTGCGATTGATTTAGGCACCGCCAATACAGTGATATGGATGAAGGAGAAGGGGATAATTCTCAACGAGCCATCGATTGTCGCCTTCGACCGAAACACAAAAAGAATTATTGCTATAGGAAGAGAAGCTCAGGAAATGCTTGGGCGGACGCACAAAGATATTCGCACCATTCGGCCGATGCGCGATGGAGTGATTGCGGATTTTGAAATTGCGGAAGGAATGTTGCGTGAATTTATCAAAAAGATTAGCGTGGGGTGGGTTCCAAGCCGACGCATCATTGTCTCAGTGCCAAGTGGAATTACAGAAGTTGAGAAGCGCGCAGTACGCGATTCAGCCGAGCACGCAGGCGC
>DAOOUW010000093.1:0-2844 GCA_035390885.1 Bacteroidota bacterium
CTCAGCCACCGTCAGGCACTCGGTTGCCGAGTAGCACGAAGTGCGTATCGAGGCAACAGACTTTGCTAGTTTCTAATTCATAATTTGTATTGAAGAAAAGAGAAGAAAAATTTTCCGATTCTGAAAATATTTCCTCTGCCTGATTTAACCAGTACAAAAATTGAGAAAAAAACAGCAGTATTTTAATTAGAATGTATGGAATGAGTTTTGAGTACATTTTAATAGAATTGTAATGAAATAACCATTAACCAATAATGTAAGGAGATAAATTATGGGACAACAACAACTTCTACTCATTATCCTCGGCGTTATCGTTGTAGGCATCGCAATTGCCGTAGGAATTAGTTTGTTTAGCGCACAGAGTGTGCAATCAAACAAAGATGCCATAATAAATGACCTCAATAATATTGGGGCACATGCTTACCAGTATAAGATTCGTCCAAGTTCGATGGGCGGCGGTGAAGGAAATTATAAAAACTTCAAATTACCGACAAAATTAGCAGAAAATGAAAATGCTACATATGTGGCCACAGCCACCGATAGTACTGTAGTGCTTACTGCTACTTCAAAATTATATACAAATAGTACCATCGAAGCAACTGTTCTTTCAACAGGAAAGTTATATATTGATCCAGATAAAATGACAAATGAATTTGCACTTACAAAATAATTAGATAATATAATGGTCATTTGTTAAAAAACCCTGCTGTAAAAAAAACAGCAGGGTTTTTTTATTGTCCAAAACGTATTTTTAATCCCGTCGTCTCCGTCGCCGTCAGGAAATCGGTTGCCAAGTAGCTCGAAGAGCGTATCGAGGCAACAGTCTGTGCAAGTTTATAATGCATAATCTGGGTTGAAACAATTTGTAGCACAGTATTTGAGTACATATCTTTTATCCAAAATTAAAAGAAGCGCCTTACCATTGTTGAACTTTACAATATTATTCTTGATATTCCCGCCAGAGTAAATTAGTTCTTTGTAAGAGCGCTTGTTTCTCATAATAACGAAATAAGATAGTAGTGTATTCAGAGCATTCAACAAAAAACAAAATCGAAGAAGGTGGATCGTGAGCGCTTATATCCTTGAGCGAAAACATTTTGATACTCTGCTGGAGGCGTTGCGGGAACGAAACTATACCATCATTGCTCCTGTCGTTAAGAATAATGCAATAGTATTAGACGAAGTTACATCCGTTACGCAGTTGCCAATTGGATGGACAGACGAGCAATCGAATGGGTCATACCGTCTCGTCAAAACAGATGAACCTACAGTATTTCAATTTGTGGTTGGACCTCAATCGGTGAAGCGATTTCTTTTCCCGCCAATTCAAAAATTGTTTGTTACACAAAAACATTCCAAAGGGTCGAATCTTTCTGGAAGTAGCGAGCAAGGCGAGAGGAAGAAGAAGTATGCATTTTTAGGAATACGTCCGTGTGAACTTCAGGCAATGAAAATTCAAGACAGAGTATTTTTAGAAGGTCCGTTTGTCGATCCAGTTTATCAGATGAAAAGAAAGGATGCGTTCATCATTGTAGTAAATTGCACACGAGCTGGGGGAACATGTTTTTGCACATCAATGGGGTCGGGTCCAAAAGCGAACGATGGTTTTGATATTGCATTAACGGAAATGTATGAGCAGAATCAACACTATTTTGTTCTCGAAAGCGGAAGCGATCGCGGCGAAGCAATGCTGAAGGAACTGAAGCAGGGAAAAGAAGCTGATGGAAGAGTGCAACGAGCGGGAGATCGTTGTCAAAAAGCTGCTGAAGAGATGAAGAAGAAAATAGACATAACAAATTTAAAAGATTTGCTTATGCAGCAAGTAGAGCACCCGCAGTGGGAAAAAGTTGGGAGCCGGTGTTTGAGTTGTGCAAATTGTACGCTTGTTTGTCCGACATGTTTCTGCGCGACAGTAGAGGATGTAACTGAACTCTCGGGCGCAACAGCGGATAGAATTCGGAAGTGGGATTCTTGTTTTACGTTAGAATTTTCGTACATCCATGGCGGCTCGGTTCGTACGTCGGTAAAATCGCGTTATCGTCAATGGGTTCTCCATAAGCTATCAACGTGGGTCGACCAGTTTGGCACGTATGGATGCGTTGGGTGCGGCCGGTGCATAACGTGGTGTCCGGTTGGCATCGATATTACAGAAGAGGTTCAAAAAATTCGAGAAACAAGTATTTAATGATATTTTGAAAGGGCTTTTCTATGGAAGACCTTCAACGAATTTTGGCTGAGCATAAATTTTTTAAGGGGCTACAGCAAGAGTACCTCGATCTTATTGTAGGATGCGCGTCGAATGTGCGGTTCGATGCGGGTCAGAAGATATTTTCAGAAGGAGAAGAGGCAAATCAATTTTACCTTATTCGTACCGGGAAAGTAGCTATTGAGTTGAAAGCGCCAGGTCAACGAGAAATAATTTTAGAAACGCTTCAGGAAGGCGATATTCTCGGGTGGTCGTGGTTGATTCCGCCGTATTTTTGGCATTATGACGGAAAGGCGCTCGAGCTTACTCGAATGATAGCGATGGATGGAAAATGCTTACGGTCGAAATGCGAGCAAGATCATGATTTAGGTTATGAATTACTAAAGCGATTTTCATCAATTATAGTTCAACGATTTGAAGCAACACGATTACAATTATTGGATGTCTATGGCGACAGATCCTAAGTTAGAAACGCTAAAAGTAGAATTTAAACGGAATCCTATGATGCCGTGGCCGTTTCGAATTAACCGTGTAAAACGGGAAACGGAAGATACCTTTACCATTGAACTTCAACCTTCTGGAGATTTGGAGGAATTCCAATTTCAACCCGGACAATTCAATATGCTCTATGTCTACGG
>DAOOUW010000094.1:0-2744 GCA_035390885.1 Bacteroidota bacterium
TCGATGCGCCGATTCTCTATTGTATGTATCTCGATAAACCGATGCGGGATCATGTTCTGTTGCAGGCAATCGCTCGGGTCAATCGTCCTTATGAAGATGATGAAGGAAGAAAAAAGACGTCTGGCTTCGTGCTCGATTTCGTCGGCATCTTCGACAATCTCGAAAAAGCGCTTGCGTTCGATTCGAAAGACATCGAAGGCATTGTACGCGATATCAAGATTTTGAAAGAGAGATTCGAAAACGAAATGAAACTTGGAAGAGAAAAATATCTCACGCTTATAAAAGGAAAGACGCAGGATAAAGCGGTAGAGGCGACGCTGGAGCGTTTCCGGGATGAAGAGGAGAGACAGGAGTTCTATCAGTACTTCAAAAAGTTGTCGGATATCTACGAGATTATTTCACCGGATGAATTTTTGCGCGCTTATCTGGACGATTACGAAACGCTTTTAAGAATGTATAAAATTGTAAGGGAAAATTATGAGAGAGGAACTCTTCTTGACAAAATGTTTACCAGAAAAACCGCTCTCCTTGTGCAGAAGCACACCACGAGCAGCGAGATCAAACCGACGCTGGAAGTTTGTGAAATCAACGAAGCGACGTTAAGAAGAATCGAAGAAAGCAAAGCCTCTGAAACGGAAAAAGTATTCAATCTCATCAAGAGCATCGAGAGAACAGTCGAGGAGCAAGGTGGAAATTCGCCGTATCTTTTTTCGATTGCCGAGAAAGCGGAACTTCTTGTAAAGATGTACAAGATGAGGCAAAAGAACACGCAGGAGACGCTGGAAGAGCTAAAGAAGATCATCGAAGAAATCAACGATGCAAGGAAGGAACAGACAGAAAAGAATATGTCGGCTGAGGACTTCACAATTTACTGGATGCTGAAGAGCGAGGGTTTCAAAGACGCCGAACTGATGGCAAATGAGATGAGGAATCTGTTCGAAAAATATCCGCACTGGCAGAAAAGCGAAAAGTATGAGAGGGAAATCAGAAACGGTATTTATCAGACTATTACGCGTTCGGGCGAAAAGGATGTTAAGGAAATTCCTGAGATTGTGAAAAAGATCATGAAGACGCTAAAAGCAAACAGGGAAGAATGATGACGCTGGAAAAATTCAAGGAAGATGTGCTAACGCTGGCGAGCGATGTGGGAGTGAAGCCGAAGGAAATTCATATTCAGTCGATGAAGCGCAAATGGGCAAGCTGCTCGAGCAAGGGCAGACTGACGTTCAATAGGAAATTACTGAAAGAACCAAAAGAAGTAAGGCTGAAGGTGATTCTTCATGAGCTGCTGCACTTAAAATATCCCAACCACGGTAAGATGTTCAAATTACTGTTAGATACGTATGAGAGAAAATGGCTTTGATTGGAAAGATAATGCTTTTGCAATTGATTTCCGGTCGGTGGCTGAGTAGAGCGAGAGCTCGTATCGAAGCCACCGGTACAGCCATCTGCAACCCACGAGTTTATCCGTGGGTGAGAAATTATTTTTTCTCTCCCAGATGCCACCACCAAAGCTGTTGAGGTATTTTCTTACCATTATTTTGATACTCATTGAGCCGTTTATATTTTTTCAACATGGGGATCAATTTATTCCGCACTATTTCATCAGCTGCATTAACTCGATCACGCAACTCCGGAGTTAATGTACGTTCGCCATTATCGAATGATTCTCGCATAGAAAGGTCTTGCCAATATTCATATTGATCAAGAATGCCTTCTTGGAGATCTTCAGCAAATGTTTCCCATTCGCTAACAGCCCAATCAGTTGTATTTTTTGAAAAGAATGTCATCTTAAAATTCTTCCTTACTCAATTCCGTTACTCTTTTAATCCCTGCAAACTTGAAATTAGAATAGTAACATATTCCAATGTACCGACTTATTTTACTAGAGTAAAATATGTTTGCGATATACCGATTCACTCGTCAGTAAATTACAGATACAACTACATTCTTATTTTTAACACAAATTATGCATTAGAAACTCTCAGAGACTGTTGCCTCGGTAACTGGGTACTAGACGGTGGCTGAAGTTCTCGAAGTTACTGTTTTGATTGCTCATCTTTGCTTTCATTGACGCTGCCTTCGAGAGCCTCAGGCAGCGACTTCGGCAGGTGGCTGAGGTGACGGATAGCTCGTATCGAAGCCACCGGCTACAACCAGCTTGCAACCCACGGGTTCACCCGTGAGTAGAGTATTATTTTTAGAACGTGATTATATTGGTATGCTTTCTGTCGAGCTTCAAAATTATGTATTCCTCCTTTTCGACACATCCTCGTAAAAATGGTATGTTATTGAAGCAACGTCTTAATGAACTCGACATCTGGAGTTGTAGACTTCAAAGTCTTTGTATCAAAGAAGTAAAGGCCAAATTCGCCCTTGTATTCCCAATTCGCCCATGCAATTCCTTCTTCATTGAACACACTTATTAAATCTGCATAGTAGGCGAGTCTATCTGCACGGGGCACTGTTGGCAAACAGCCAAATTCTCCGCAGTACAATTTTAATCCTTTACTCTTTGCAAACTCAACGGCTGGTTTTATCATAGCTCTCATCCGTTCTTTGTCGAAAGGTTGTTCAACTTCTTGGAGAGCTTGTATAGCTGCAGTATCCGTTGTTGTATCTATAAATTTTCGATAGTCTTCATCGGAAATGATTTTACCAGGATAATGAACTGTCCCTCGAAAATTTTTCAAGGGAGTCCAGCTTGCTGTGTAGTGAGTGAAGACAAGAGGACTATAGAAATG
>DAOOUW010000095.1:0-2559 GCA_035390885.1 Bacteroidota bacterium
CAATGTATGCTTCAGCCGGTTATGCAGTATCAGCTTATTATGCATCGATTGGTAGATCCGGGTGATAAACCATCTATTACACGCGGAACGTTGGAAGGTCAAATTAAATCCGGTCCTGTGTCGATCTTTCGCATTCAATCAACATCCGACGCAGAAATAAAAGCGTATGTTGCAGATGGCGAAGTATTGCCAATCAAACCTAAATCCTTCGGTTCTATTGGCGTGTTTGCTATACGAGAAATGGGAAGATTCTATCGTCATGTGCTTCTCGAAGAGCGCTTTCCACATCATACCGCAGTTGCATTTAAGCATGTAGCGAAAACACTCTTTGCATCTTGTAAAATGTTAGGCGTTGAAGATGTCTTCTTCAATTACCCAAAAGGTGTTTTCTATCCGAGTGAATACCCATTTATGTAAAAAAGAAAGGGCTGTCTAAAAGACAGCCTTTTTTATATTGAGTGTGAAGATCATCTTGCATAATTCCAGGTATTTTTGATTTAGGAATGATTGCATTTTCAAATTTTTCCAGATTTTGAAATTCTCTACTTGCCTTTATTTCTGTACTTTTGCATCAATCTCGATGAGCTATTTCCCGTTCAATTGTTCTTACTGGTACTATTTGGTATATTACTCTTAATAACAATGTGATTGTACGATAATAATCTTTTGAATGTATTAAGTTTTTATTAACCGACGATAAAGGTCATTTTACCGAAATGTCCAGTAATTTCATCAAAAATATCCACACATTTGTAAAAAATGGATAAGAAAAAAAGACAGAATGTATAAAAATATTTTTCAAAGGCGAGAAGACAAATACCTCATCCATCAAGGGATAGTTCTGAATATTTTGAATGCTATTCATCAGAATTTTTCATATACCTCAAGACAGCATTACAATATTGCATCGACTTATTTTGATAATTCTGAATGGATGTGTTACCTTAACCATATTTCCAAGGTGGAACCGAGATACAAGCTTCGTTTTCGCCAGTATGGAGATCATGAGGGATTTTTCAAAAAGGGTTTTCTTGAAATAAAAGAAAAGGATGCACTCTACACTTATAAGCGAAGATTTAGAATTCATGAAGATTGGATAGAAGATCTATCGAATGAGAACGTGATCGAGGGGATTCTCGACCTCAACGCCGCAAGTGTGAGCTCATCTTTTCCCCATACCTATCAAGTCATAAAGCACAAAATAGAGAGCGATAGCCTTGCACCTATTCTTCGCGTAGAATATGATCGTATCTCGTTTGAAAAATCAAATCCATTTTTACGAATTACGTTCGATTCGAAAATGAAATATCAGAAATATCACGAACGTGGTCAGGATTCGGTATCATTCAACAATGAATTTATGATTATGGAAGTCAAAACTATCGAAGAGAAGCCCGAATGGTTGATAGAACTCTTTAGACGATATTCCATACGGAAAAAGTCGTTTTCAAAATACGCATTTGGAGTATCTTTACTATACACGCCTTTGTTTGAAGCCGCTCCTGAGTTAAACGAAGAACCGCTGAAACAAGAGGAGGTCCGCTATGAATGATACTTTAATGAATGCAATGAATGAGTTGCAAGGTCGTATTTCTGCATCCAGTATACTCGATATTTTTGTTGCAATTATCATTGCGTTTGGAATGTCTCTGATTGTAGCGTTGGTGTATATGCTGGAGAATAAAGAACAGAAATATGAATCAAATTTTGTGCAATCCTTGGTGCTTATGGGGGTCATTGTAACAGCGGTGATTAAAGTTGTTGGATATAATCTTGCTGGCGCTTTTGGCTTAGTAGGCGCAGTATCGATCATTCGCTTTCGAACGCGCTTGAGCAGTACGAAGGATACTGCCTATATGTTTCTATCAATTGCAATCGGTCTTGCCTGTGGATTACATCAGTACAGTATAGGAATCGTTATTACACTCGTTACATCGTTGATATTGATTCTATTCTGGAAAACAAAATTTGGCGAACCTAAAAACCAGGTCTCTGTTCGTTATCTTAGTGTCAAAGTGAATGATCTGCTGAATAGTAAGAAGGCAATCGAGAAAATTTTGTTAGAAACGACAGAAAGATGGAGCATAACGAGTGTGCACGCATTAGATGCAAAACAGGCAATTCTCGATTACACAATTCAATTGAATGGAATTACTACGCCAGAAGAGTTGCTACAAATCCTTCTTGAACGATCAGCAGGACAGTTTTCGGTTCTTAGGTTTGATATTTCGAAATCATGAATACAAAACAGGCATTCCTTTTTTTCTTTTGTATCTTCTTTACTTATTCTTTTAACCTTCAAGCTCAGGTAAGTTTTAGCGGCTATGGAGCCACTGGATTTCGGTGGTACGATCGAAATCCTGTAAATGGATATAACAATAAAACTTATTATGAAGGGAAATTACAAGCCGATATTGTTATTACAAAATATGTTGATGCTCAATTGGATTTTCGTGGGAATTCCGATGATCATACAGTGGAACTGCGAGAATTTTCCGCGAAGCTCGATTACTTTGACGATATAAAAATTAAAGTTGGGAATCTTAAGAAACCTTTTGG
>DAOOUW010000096.1:0-2340 GCA_035390885.1 Bacteroidota bacterium
CTCTTTCAAGATTTCGAACCTGTACTGCAGTAAGGTCATCATCAAAAATAACGAGAGGAATTTTTTCCGCGGCAACTCGAGCTGCGATTTCATCAACTTTTCCTTTTCCAATAAAAGTTGCTGGTTCAATTCGTTCACGATCCTGCGTAATCTTTTCAACGACAACTGCGCCTGCAGTGTCGGCAAGAAGTTCAAGTTCGTCGAGAGATTCGTTAAGTTTCTCTTTTGATACATTGCGCGTTGTGATGCCAACGAGTATACATTTTTCTTTATCTGTTGTTGCTAATTCAATCATAATGTTTATGACTGTCGTTGAGAGTCATCTGAATTTTTATTTCGTGCTAGTATTATTTCAGCGAAGGCGCAGAGAATTGCAAGGATCAGGAAGTAGAGCCATAGTTCCGTGCCATATCTTCCTTGCGCAATACTTGATTCAATGGGCGTGTTTTGGGATAGAAAATGAATATCCGAAGATGATTTGACAATTTGGTTGAAAATGTTTTCAATCTCACTTTGTGGAAGCGGAGGAGTACCTTCACGGGAGTCAAGATTTATTGCAAATGCACGAAGAGTCGTCGAAATATTTTTAAGGTAATAAATTCCTGGAATTATTGTCTGCGAATATTGTACAATATACTGATCTCCTGTCCATTGAAGAGGCACGGAAATTTGCGAGCCGTCAGGTGGAATGACGGTTACTTTTGATACGTTCAGCGATGGTGGGAGAGGGATGGTCATTGGTTCTCCGCATACTCCAAAGAGAGGCGCTGCTATCATTTGTGAAGAGTAAAGTACAGCTCGATGAATAAATGGAACAAACAAAGCTCGAAGAGGAAAGTCAGACCACTTTGTTGTTGGATTAACTGCAACGGTAAGGAGATGCCCTCTTCCATATACGTCGTCGGTGAGGAACGGTTTTCCGTTCGGCAATCGTACAACAATTTGAGTTTGAGGTTTTGGAAGGAGAGTAATAAATCGGTTGAGAGATGGCGCCTCGAGAGTTATTCTTTGTTCTTCCTTCTTTGCACCAGGTGTTTTAAATTCAAACATGTCAGAAAAAATTGGATGACGGAAATCAATAAAAGAAAATTCGCTGGGAAGATTCGTTGGCTGAATATTTTCAATAGCGCCAAAAACCGTTGTGTTGTTCGGCATAGCAAAAAGTGAATTGAACGAATTTGGATCTTCAGGTGGAAAAAGAATTACCCCGCCACCGCGTTTGAGGAATGCTCCAAGCATCGAAGCCCGTTCAGGCGTTATTTCTTGATCGGTAGCAAGAACCAGAACATCGGAAGCATTGAGCCGTGCTGTAGAGAGCTGTTCGAGAGTGCACCGCACAATCCGAAATGCGGTAAGGGAATCGCCTAAAGAAGTGGAAAGAGCTGCATACAAATATTGCGTCTCCGAAGGCGTTCCTATAATACAGACGTGGATTTGTTCAGGAATCGTTATTGCAAAGGTTCGTTTATTGTCGAATTCGCAATTATCATCTTCAAGAATAATTTCTCCCGTAATTGTTCCTCTTTGAAGAGGAAGGAGTGAAAAATCAACTTCACGGCGTTGGCTTTCACCAACATCGACACTTTTTTCTGCGGCTCTCTTCCCATTTTGATAGATGCTAATACTTTGATTTACAAGCGGAGTTGTGCCTGTATTAACAACTGTAGCGCTAACGGTATAAGGTTTATTTGGAGAGAAGATAACTGTCGATATGGAAATAGCTTCGAGTGAAGCGTTGCGCGTCGGTTTTTTACCAATCGGGAAAAAATAGAATTGAGTATGTTCAGGAAATCGAGGTAGATTGCTTATTGAAGAAGAAAGTTCCTTGATCAATCCTTCTTGAAAATCGGATAGGAGATAGAGCTCACGATTGTAATTATGCGATGTGGAGAAAATGTCGATTGTTTTTGGAAGCGCGGCGCTGAAGGGAACAAACGAAGCGACAGGTTCTATGTTGTCGATTGCCGATGTCACGGCGGGAAAAGTATGTTGTAGTTGAGCTGTTAATTGTGGCGCATTACATTCCGAAAGACGAAGGAGAGCGACTTCGTCGCCTTCGTTCAGTGAGGAAAGAATTGTGTGAGCAGCTTTCTTAGCTTGTGCAATGTAAACGCCATACTCATCACTTGCCTGCATACTGTAGGAATCATCGAACAGAATTACAGCCGTTGTTTTTGCTTTCTCAGAAAGAAAGAATGGAATCGAGCCTTGAAGTGTGGGGCGCGAGAAAGCCATCACTAGTGAAATAATGAGAAGTGTTCGTATGATGAGGAGCAAAATTTGCCGAAGTTTTAATCTTTGAATGGAGGTTTTCTGAAGGTCTTTCAAAAATCGTAATGT
>DAOOUW010000097.1:0-2268 GCA_035390885.1 Bacteroidota bacterium
CAAATCATCGAGCTCCGAATTTTATCGTATCGACGAATTACGGAGATACTTGGACCTGGGGTGGCCAATTGACAACGAACACAAGTAATTCCTATAACAAAGGATACTATAAATACTGGAGTAATGGTTCCGATCGCATTGATTTTGTTTTCACTGAACAACATCCGCGTGATACATTGACAAGCATTTACCATGGTTATCTAAAAGATAGGAAAGCTTACAGATCCGATGGCATCCTTGTTGATAATAATATTTTCGACACAACATTCATCCCGGCATATTGGGATTTCACAAAAGTTTTTAGCGATGGTACAGTTATGGGAAATGACACGATGCATCGCTGTTGGCAGGCAGACCTTGTACGGTATGATGATGGTATTATAGCTACGATTATTACTGCTCGTACAAATCAATCCTTCAGTAATGGATACAATGTCGCTCCTCTTGCGAATCCCGATCATGCATTTATCTATTGTCGCTATGATGGTTCGCAATGGTCCTACACCTATCTTGGAAAAGCTGGATTGAAATTAGTATCGACAGAGGAGGATTATACTGGATTAGGCGCACTATGTCCAAATGATCCGAATACACTTTATATTTCTACACCATACGATCCTCGTGATACATCTGTAAGTTTAGGTGTAAGGGAAATCTGGAAGGGAGTTACGACGGATAATGGGCAAACATGGAGTTGGTCGCCAATTACACAAAATTCTACTCGAGATAATATGCGTCCGATAGTCCCCTTATGGAACCAAACGAATCATCTTTTGCTTTGGTGCCGTGGTACCTATACAACAGCAATGAATTTCGATGCTGCAATAGTTGGAATTATCGAGAATGACTCGGAAATAGTTAGTAAAAAAACATACGTTGACGCTGAACTATCGAACACAACTTTATGGAATGGTGCATCATTTTCACCAACAGGTCCGGACTCGAATTCTAATCCAATTGATAATCAATGGCATATTCGTACCGGCGCAGGGAATGAAGGGACGGTTATATCTTCTTCCGAACTCTCTGCGGGAGAGAATGCGCCAATACTAAAGACTACAGTTCCGGTATCATCACAAGGAACCTACGATGTGTGGGTAAATTTCTGGGGCTCGACTGCAAGCGCAGCGGATTGGAGAATTAAAGCAGGGTTTACACTCAATTCGATGCAAGTATATCGACAAATGGCAAGTCGAAGCATCGATAGCAGCGAGTATAACGTTGAGCCTATAATTGCAGAACCAAATCGGTTTCTCTATGAGGCTTATCTGGGTAGAATCAATGTAGGCGCTTCATCGACGTTCGATGTATTTGTTGATGATTCTGCTGTACAGGTTGGAACAACGACGTTAAAAGGCGATGTCAACAGAACCTGGTATGACGGCATCAGTTATTCTTTTGTTGGAGAAAAACCATCGTACGTTGCATCAACGAATATTCCTACAAAGGTTGAGCTCGAACAAAATTTTCCCAATCCTTTCAATCCAATGACAAAGATTTCCTACTCTGTGAATACGGCAAGTTTCATTACATTGGCGGTGTACGATATTCTTGGTCGTGAAATAAAAACTCTGGTGAACAAAGAGCAAATTCCTGGTCAATATTCGGTTGATTTCGATGCGTCTTCGTATGCATCAGGAGTGTACTTCTATACGTTGCGGGTTAATTCAGAATTAGTAGCTACGAAAAAAATGTTGCTGATTCGATAATCTATGCTCATTCAATTGAAAAAAGAATCAATGTAAAAAATAATTGGTGAAGCTCGATTGTACAGAATAATGATGTCTTCTTAAACTTTGTGTTTATTAGGTAATTTATTTCAGATTATATTTTAGAAAATGGAACGCTGAAAGATGAGGTAATTTATCGGAGTGTTTGCTCTATTCTCTTGAAAGTACGAATTCAAAACATGATTTTTTCGATATACCTATATATTACCCCCTGATAGGAATGAGACAGGTATGTAGTTTAGAGCAAGGAAATCATAAATGGACACGAAGCGAAGCGGAGTTCAACGGAATGAGATTTTCGAGTGGAGTCTATTTTTATAAATTAGAAGCTGGAAGTTATACAGCAGTAAAGAAGTTGCTGCTAGTAAAGTAAGAAATAAGAAACTTAAGTCGGTGGCTTCGATACGAGCTATTGCTCACCTCAGCCACCGTCAAGATTTCGGCTGTCAGGCGTATCGAAGCAACATCCTTTTTCAAGTTTCTATTCTGTAATTTCGGTTTAGTTACGCATTCGTTCGTGGTTTGACTTTCCTTTCAA
>DAOOUW010000098.1:0-2219 GCA_035390885.1 Bacteroidota bacterium
TGCGAGGCGTGTAATAGAGATCGCGTTCCACAGGAATTTTTCCAGCTTCGCGAATGATCGAAACAATTCTTTCCTTTGTTAAACTTGCGGCGCTCTTTGCGCCTGCATCGTGAGCTATACGTTCACCGCCAACTGTACCGTCAATATCATCGGCACCAAAATTTAATGCCACCGAAGCAACTTCCTCAGTCGACATAACCCAATATGCTTTGATGTGGGGAAAATTATCCAGCATCAAGCGTGAAATTGCAATAAGCTTGAGATCATCTATTGCCGAAGTAAATTGATCGGGCGGCTTAATTCCCGAAGCGCCCGGTTGAAATGCAAGCGGAACAAACGAAAGAAAGCCTCCAGTCTCATCCTGAAGTTCACGCAATTTCATCAAGTGAGAAAGGCGCTCTTCAGCCGTTTCGATGTGTCCATAGAGAAGCGTTGCGTTCGTTGGAATTCCAAGTTTATGCGCTGTACGATGGATATCGAGCCAACGCTCAGCGTTAATTTTTTGAGGAAACAATTCCTTCCGAATTCGTTCCGAAAAAACTTCAGCGCCGCCACCGGGAAGCGTTTGCAATCCTGCCTCTTTGAGGCGCTTCAAAACATCTTCCACTGAGAGTTGAAACTTGCGATGGAAATAATCAATCTCAACGGCCGTAAATGCTTTGATTCCTATCGAAGGAAACGACGCACGAATTCGACGTATCATTTCAAGGTAATATTCCCAATCCCAATCAGGATGTAAGCCTCCAGTGATATGAACTTCTTGAATTTCGTCGGATAGCTTTGCAAGAATTTCTTCGATTGACATTTCATAAGCTGTTGAATCGCCTCGCTTCTTCGAAAAGTCACAGCACTTGCACGAGTGAACGCAAATATTCGTCGGCTCGATTTTTTGATTCACCACAAAATAGACAGCATCGCCGCCTCTCTTCTTCTGCACAAAGTGAGCCATCTTGCCAAGCGCAAGGAAATCCGATGTACGAAACAGTTGCATTCCGTCTTCGAAAGAAAGTCTTTCAGCTCTTTGTACTTTTCCCCAAATCGGCTGAAGAGCTGAATCGTGAAATCGGATTAAGAAATTTTCCATAAATCATCCCAATAATCATCAACTCGGTGAACAATCGCCTCATCCATTGTGAGAGGCTCAGGATATTCTTCTTTCCATGTCGCATCGATTCCTAAAACACCTCGATAACACGGAACCGTTCCGAGAAATTCTCGATCAGAAAACATTATATCTCGACTGCAATCGAAGCGCGTAAAAATTCCCCATATTACATTTTCATCGCTATCTAAATCTATATCATCGCTCACGACTGCAAGCATAGGGAATATCTGAAGTTTTGGATGAGAAATTAAAGATTTCAATATTTCTTTTCCATCTCTCGATACTTTTACTATAACAAGACTATTTTCAAAAACACGAACATCAAGAATTCGCCGGTCGAGAGAACAAATAAATTCATCAACGTTAGGCGCTTGCTCTTGCCGAGCATTTGGTTCTCGATATGATTTTCGCGTAGCATCGAGAACTATTTTACTTCCAAGCTCCATTGTAGCGCTTGTAAAATCTAATGTATCGATTGGCACATTGGGAAGAATGAGGAAATCATTTTGAGGCTGGAAATTATCGCGAACTTCTCGTAAAACTGCGCGCCAATTTTTCGGATCAACTTCTTTTGAAACCAGTATGAGACATTTCGTAAGCGATAACTGTCCCATTCCTAAAATTCCAAATGCAGTTTTCAAAGCCTCCTTTTTATATCGCACATCCACCGACGCAACAAGCAAAATATTGAATCCCGTTTCGTAGTAAGCCCAGATATTTTTTACTTCGTGGAAGAGAATGCGCACCAGCGGAGCAATAAGATATTGCGACGCTTCCCCCACATACTTATCCTCCATCGGTGGAATTCCAACGACTGTTGCTGGATAAACAGGATTTTTTCGATGCGTTATTGCTTTGAGATGAAACACAGGAAACGGCGCAACAAGTGAATAATGTCCAAAGTGATCGCCAAAAGGTCCTTCAAGCCTGCGCTCGTTCGGCTCGACAATTCCTTCGAGAATAAATTCTGCTTTCGCTGGAACTTCGATCGAAATTGTTTTGCCTTTTGTTATTTCGATTTTGCTTCCTTGAATGATAGCGGCAAAGAGCAGCTCATCAATTCCTTCCGGAAGCGCAGAGATTGTTGCAAAGAATAATGACGGCGCTGTACCAA
>DAOOUW010000099.1:0-1993 GCA_035390885.1 Bacteroidota bacterium
GTTTGAAAAAGCTCATAGGCAATTTGCATTTGCGATTCGAACCTATGCGACCTGATATCTGTAATCCGAAGCGAAAGAAATTCATTGCGTGAGTAGCCGTAGCGCTTTACGGCGGCATCATTCACTTCGAGGAACTTGAGCGTTTCCAAATCGCAAACCCATGCTGGCAGCGGTATCTTTGTAAAGAGTTCTCGAAAGCGTTGCTCGCTCGCCAGAAGTTTTGCCTCAGCTTCTTTTCGTTCCGTTACATCGTGAATGATTGTTACAAGCGTTTCTTTGCTGTGAAGCATAATGACACTCACGGCAGCTTCGACAAAGACCTCTCTTCCCGTTTTTGCACGATAGGTACGTTCAATCCGTATAGGATTTCTTAAACGATGAAGATTTTCCATGCGCCGGTCAATATTCTCCGGTGAATCAACGACCAGATCATAGACCGAAAGTCCACGGAGCTCATCGACGCTATACTCAACAATACGTGCAAAAGCAGGATTCGCATCGATAACGCGCCGTGTTTCCGGGTCGGTCATGTAAATTCCTTCAGCAGCGTTTTCAAAAATGGTTCGGTACTGTTCCTGTCCCTCCAGCAATGCAATTTCAACTTGCTTCCGTTCAGTAATGTCTCGAGCGACGACAGAAAATCCAAGCGCCTCGCCATCCTTCTCACGAAACGTTACATTTTGGCCCAACCAAATGATCTTCCCTGTTTTTGAGACTGCCGGTACTTCGTAGTACGACACTGGCGCTCGACGAACACTTTGAACCGTATAAAAACGCTGAACTGTAAACCGATAATCGGGTCGAATAAGTTCAATGTAGTTGCGCCCGATTATTTCATCCTCGGAAAATTCTAAAAGGCGAAGAGTCGCAGGATTGAAAAAAGTAATACGCCCCTCTCTATCAACTTCGTATATGAGTTCGCTCGCTGAATCGACAATACGCTTATATTCTTCCTGCTGGCGACGAAGCTCTTGTTCCAAATATTGAAGTTGTGACACTGAACCGCTTAGCTGTTTCACCGAATGTCGTAACTCCATTTGTGTCTCAACAATCTTGCCAAGACGTTCTAATGCTTCTTGCTCCGCTGGTTTCAACGATTTTGGCTTCGTATCAACCACACTCAATGTCCCTAATACCGTACCTTCTGAACCAATAAGTGGAACTCCAGCATAGAACCGAATTTTTGGAGCGCGTGCAACAATCGGCAATTTCCGAAAACGAGAATCCTTGCTTGCATCTTCAATCTGTAGAAACTTATTCTCCTGGACCGTAAGAGAACAAAACGGCTCTAATAATTTGTCTTCCTGAACATCTATTCCACACTGTGCCTTTATCAAATGTCGTTCGCCTTCGAACGATGAAAGAGCAACAATGGGCACATTGCATAATTGCTTTGCTAAAGAAATTATATCTTCATACGCTAGAGAGGATTCTATAAATAGGTCGGCTTTATTTTCAGAGGGGATAATAACATTTTGATTTTTATAAATAGCATTCATAGGAAACATATACAACATTTATAAAGATTTAATTTACTGCCAACTGAATAGCAAGAGCTAATCTTCTATATATGAAAGAATGTGAAAATTTTCAACGCAGGTTTGTTTCATTGGACTCATTCGTTTACTATTGCTCCATCGAACTATTCGTTGATTTTTCCATGGATGTACTCAAGTCTTCCGGATTCATCGAACACGCCAATGAGTGTCGCTGAATATCGCTTCCCCTTGCCGCCAGGCATGCGGAGATGAATTGTATAGTCTTCAAGATTTTTTTCTCTATTCAAGTTTTCGATGAGCTTTGCACAATCTTTTTCTGTTTCAATAAAAATACGATTTGGAAGAAGCGTTTGCATTTCATCTTCCGTCTTGTCAAGAAGTTTGTAGAACGCCACATTCCCTTCTACCAACACTCCTTCTCCATCTGCCACAAAAAGCGGTATACCGCTATGCTCAAAGAATCGTTGATAGAGATATTCTTTCCCTCGCAGTGC
>DAOOUW010000100.1:0-1961 GCA_035390885.1 Bacteroidota bacterium
ACAGCTTTTACAAATATTTGTACTCCATTGGGGTCTTTGAAATTTGTTTGATCTTTGTTTATAAGTTCAGAATAAGAATGTGCAAGCATAATTGCATTATAGTCGTTGATCCAAACATAGTTATCGTTATCGAACCGCATCGATTGAACAGCTTCAAGAGCATGTTTCTGTGCTTCTTCGGCAGTCATTTCCCCTCGTTGTGCAAGAGTTGCATATCCTTCGACTGTACTGTGAGCAACTTCTACTATATGTTGTACCTGTTTTCTCTTTTCATTCCACAAATTATCTTCAACGATGGGAAGAATATAAACGTAAATAAATACTCCCATAAGAATAACTGCAGCGCTTGCCAGAAGTGTAATTTTCGTTGCAAACGAAAGATTGTTAAGTAGTTGTTTAATTTTTGACATTAAAAACTCCTTTAATTATATAATATGTTTTGATTCGAAAAATGATGAATAAGCTTTGTCGGTCTTTTGGATATGGCTCGTTAGCCATGATTTCAAAAAATTCATTACATCGATTGTAAGAGAAAGTGGATTCGATTCAATTTTTTGCTGGAGTTCATGCAATTCAGCAACAAACTTATCATGCTGAATTTTTTGTGCGTTGTATCCAGGATAATTATAGAGCTTCATAATCCTTTCTTCGTCAGCAAAATGAGTCTGTGTATATGATGTCAATTCTTCCAGCGTTTTATGCAATACCAGATGTCCTTTACCAGCTTTCATTGCGTCGTGAAGTTCATTGATTAAGGCAATGAGCTTTTTATGCTGTGAGTCGAACTTTTCGACGCCAACACTTAAATCCTCTGACCATTGAATAAGCGGCATAAATTTCTCCAAAATTATAGCGCGAAAAAATAAAGCAAAGCCAATGCCAAAAAAATGGGAGCAAAATCTTAAGCAAATTGATCGAAGGGTAAATTTTATATAGTCCAATATTCGCCAGCTGGCTTTTATAAGGCAAAGAAGTGTATAAATGGCTATGGTTACGTAACTTAGAGAACCTGTGGTTGAGAAAGAATGGGCCCTGAAATTATATTTTCACAATATCAATGGAGGCAATTCCATCCAGTGAACAAAATGAAATTACCTCGACTCGAGAAAGTGAAAATAATAAAACAAGTAAACGGTTATTACAATCAATGTTTACTGTACAAACTCACGTGCAAAATCTTTTGCTGTCAGCGGTTCGCCTGTAGCCGAGCGTATTAGATCATCCCACCGCAAACGAGCGCCAGGTGCAAATATTCGATCTCGTAAATATGTTCCAACCTCAGGATGATTATAGTAGGAAGGATTCTGCTCGCTGGTTTTGAGTATTTCTGTTGTAATGCAATGTTGAAATTGCGATGCAGCAAGTTCTCCAAGTTGATAGTTGTGGTAGTACACAGGTACCTGCGCAAGATGAATTTTTGCAGCCCAGTCTGGCTTGTTTCTGTTCTCTGGCGGAGTAATCAGTTGGTAATGCTGGACAAGTGTCCACCACAGTTTATTGAGATCCTGTTCTGGATTTTCATACAGAGCGCGCTCAAAGCGAACCATCACTTGCGTCCACCGACAAAAGACAAGCGCTTTCATTCGCAAATAATCATCAGTTGCTTTTCGCACTTCATCTTTTTCTCTATCGCTGATTCCGACCATTGATTGCAGCCAGTCTGCATTGTGTGCTTGTCGTTCCATAAGTTGTGCAATTGCCTCCGTTACAAAGATGTGAGCTTCTGTTCGTAGAATAAAAGGAAGATTTTTGTCGATGTTCTTTGTGTAAACGCCGTGACCAAGTTCATGGAGCATCGTTGTCATCCAGTAATCGTTATCTTTGATACTTAGCATAACACGAACATCACCTGCACGATCGATATCTGTTTCAAATGCGTGCTGATATTTTCCTTTCCGTTCGTATAAATCGCTCCGCTGGAGAATATCATCTACAGGGAGATCGATGCTTGCATAGAAGCG
>DAOOUW010000101.1:0-1895 GCA_035390885.1 Bacteroidota bacterium
GAATTACAGAAGTTGAGAAGCGCGCAGTACGCGATTCAGCCGAGCACGCAGGCGCCAAAGAAGTTCATCTCCTTGCAGAACCTATGGCGGCAGCAATTGGAATCGGTTTGGATGTTGATGCACCTGTTGGAAATATGGTTGTCGATATTGGCGGTGGTACAACGGAAATTGCTGTCATTGCTCTCTCAGGAATTGTAAATGAAGAATCGCGCCGAGTTGCTGGCGATGAAATGAACAACGCAATAATTCAATTTTTTAAACGCAACCATAATATCCTCATTGGCGAACGTACCGCAGAAGCAATTAAATGCGAAGTTGGTTCGGCAATGCCGTTGAAAGAAGAGATTACAATTCAGGTGAAGGGACGCGATCTTGTTAATGGAGTACCGAAGACAACGGAAGTGAGTTCAGTAGAAATTCGTGAAGCGCTCAATGAACCAATTTCACAAATTGTCGAAGCTGTCAAAGTAACTCTCGAACGCACTCCCCCTGAACTTTCCGCTGATATTTTAGATCGCGGTATTATGCTGACCGGCGGCGGCGCACTTTTGAAAGGATTAGATGAGCGCTTGCGTCTTGAAACAAACCTTCCCGTACACGTTGCAGAAGAACCTCTTCTTGCGGTCGTTCGGGGAACCGGGAAAGTATTGGAAAACATTGACCATTACTCAAATGTATTACTTAAAGGGCGGCGTTATTGAGTAGGATGGGTGCTCTCGTTTCACCGGGGAAATGTTGTAAGCGCATATGATGGAGCGTCTCTATAATATTATTTTTGAATTTAAAGAGTATGTTGTTCTTACTCTTTGTATTCTGTTTTCTCTCATTGCCTTTGCACTCAATGATGCCCCTCAAATTAAACATCTTCGTTCGATAGCAACAGTTACATTTGGAATCATTCAAAAGCAAGTAAGTTTTATTCCGAGGTATTTTTCATTGGTATCCGAGAATGAAGCTCTTCGGCAAAAAAATATCGAACTTGCCGATGAAGCAATTCGTCTCCGTGAAGCGAAATTAGAAAATTATCGCCTCCGAAAACTACTTTCTCTACAAGAAGAATCTCCCTACCAGTTAGTTGCAGGCAATGTTGTGTCAAAGAATCTTCTTTTTCTGCGCAACACAATGACAATTAATATTGGAACGAATAATGGGGTGGAAGAACAGATGCCTGTGATCAATGAAGATGGATTAGTTGGACTTATTGCAGGGGTTTCTAAAAATTATTCGATTGTAAATATTCTTTTGAATACTTCTTTCCGTGTAAGTGGCAAGGATCAACGAAGTCGTGTAGATGGAATCGTGCATTGGGACGGAACAAATCTTTTGTTCGAGAATGTCCCCAAAACGATGGATGTTGTACCGGGCGATCTCATTATCACTTCAGGATATAGTCAAATTTTTCCCCCCAATATTCGAATTGGTATTGTCAAAAGCATCGAGGATCAGGAAGGCTCATTGTTCCGCAAAATTGTTATTACTCCTGCAGTTGATTTTGCAAAACTTGAGGAAGTGTTTGTTATGTTCTATAAGCCAGATGATGAGAGAACGAAATTAGAAACTGCTATAAACTCAAACACGAAATGATAGCTCGAATGAAAAAGATAGAAGAGCAATGAAAAAAAGACAGCTATATTTGAAACAAGCTTTGATTCTGATAATTTTGCTTTTTTTACAAACAACGCTTATTCCATTGTTTGCGATAGAAATGGTTGTACCGGATCTGATTTTGCTATGGCTTGTATACATTGCAATTCGTTTTGGACAGATCGAAGCTACTCTTGGAGGATTCCTTGCTGGTTTTGCTCAAGACGTACTAACGACGCAACTCTTTGGACTAACAGCATTGACAAAATCTATCACCGGTTTTGCTGCAGGATATTTTTATAATGAAAATA
>DAOOUW010000102.1:0-1835 GCA_035390885.1 Bacteroidota bacterium
CAAAAATATCTCCGTCTTTCTGCGTGTCTTCCACAGAGATGTTGATATCGGAAGCTTGTAGAATGCCCGTGTCGCCAACCTGTCCGCCTGATTCGGCATAGAAAGGAGTTTTGTCGAGAATGACGAAATTGTTCTCTACATCGAGTACGGTGGCATCGCATTCGAATTCTGTATATCCAACAAATTCTGTCGGTGGTAATGTGCGATCGCCTAGTGAGAATATTTTATTCGTTCCATAGGAGAGCGATTTTCCAGACTCACGAGAACGAGCGCGTTGTTCTTCCATGAGTTTTTCAAAACTATTGGTATCGATGTTCAATCCTTTTTCCTGTGCGAGGAGAGCCGTTAGGTCAACAGGGAATCCATAGGTGTCGTAGAGTCGAAAGACATCTTCACCGCTAATTATCTTTTGCGACGATGTTAGAGCCCTTTGAGCTATTTCTTCGAAACGTTCGAGTCCTCTATCGAGAGTTGCGTTGAACGATTCTTCTTCACCTTTAATAATTTTTTGGATGTGCTCTTGATGAATTTTTATTTCAGGGAAAACATTGCTCATCGTATCGACAAGAACAGGCGCTAATTTATAGAGGAATGGCTCGTGGAGGTCAAGCGTTCTTCCAAAGCGGGCTGCGCGCCGCAGGATACGACGCAGCACATATCCTCGTCCTTCATTTGATGGAAGAGCGCCATCGCCAATTGCAAATGTAAGAGTGCGGATATGATCGGCAATGACGCGCATTGCTATATCAACTTCTTCCTGACGATTGGAAGTTCCTGTGTAAAGCGTACCAGCATAAGATTTATTTGAAATTTCGCTAATCTTTTGAAGGAGAGGAGAGAATACATCTGTATCGTAGTTTGAAGTTTTATTTTGAAGCACAGCGCAGATCCGTTCGAATCCCATTCCGGTATCTACATGTTTTGATGGAAGGGGATGCAGCGCGCCGTTTTCATCTCGATTGAATTGTATGAAAACAAGGTTCCAAATTTCGATTACGTCCGGTGTCCCGGCATTAACCATTTTTGCTGTTGCTGTTCCTTGTGGCGTACGATCAATGTGAATTTCAGAGCAAGGTCCGCAAGGTCCGGTTTCTCCCATTTCCCAAAAATTTTCTTTTTCACCAAACCGTAGTATATGTGAGTGATCAATATTGGTTACTGTTTTCCAGATATTTTCTGCTTCATCATCATCCTTGTACACTGTAGCCCATAAGCGTTCTTTTGGCAATCCCCACACTTTTGTAAGGAGTTCCCATGCCCAGCTAATAGCTTCATTTTTATAGTAATCTCCAAACGACCAATTTCCCAGCATCTCGAAGAATGTATGGTGATAGGTGTCTCGCCCAACTTCTTCTAGGTCATTGTGTTTTCCGCTTACTCGGATACATTTTTGAGTATCGACTGCACGCGTGTAAGGCCGTGTTCCTAAGCCGAGAAATACATCTTTGAATTGATTCATTCCAGCATTTGTAAAAAGGAGTGTCGGATCGTTGTATGGAATGACAGATGCGCTTGGAACGACAGTATGTCCTCTCTCTCTAAAAAATTGTAAAAAACTTTCCCGAATTTCTACCGAAGTCATTCTTTCCTTATCCTTTATACTTCAATTTGCGTGTGGAGAGCTATTTCTTCCAGTATTGAAGTTACCTGTAAACATTCGTTCATTGTACCTTCAAAGACGGCGGCTTTGCCATTATTATGCACTTCCAATGTAAGCTCTTCAGCCTTCGCTTGCGAACATCCCGTCGCTTTCATAAGTTGTTCAATTACTTCATCGAAAGTGTGAATGTCATCGTTGAAGAGTATAACGGTCGAAGGAAGATCAACGAGTACAT
>DAOOUW010000103.1:0-1749 GCA_035390885.1 Bacteroidota bacterium
AATTATGCTTAAGAAAGATTTACAGAAATTGAAAATATCCTTACTGCATAGTTTGGGTTTAAGACTGAAGAAAAATATGGGTAAAACATCGGCTCACTTCGCTGCAGAAAATAAACTCGTCTCGCATTCTACTAAGTCGAAAGCGGGGTCAAACAGAATTTTGTGCGGACGCTTCGCTCGCCTCGTTTTACTTCCATATTTTTCTAAGGTCGATTTTGCAAAAGTGTAACCTGTTGCCTCGATACGCCCTTTTGCATCTTGGCGACCGAATTTCTTAGAGGGTTGAGTAAGGCAACAGCCATTATATTATTGCAAAACCAACATTATTCAAATAAATCTTCTAAGCAATCGAGAGTGATTATTTGTGAAGTAACGTTCGCTGTTTAAAAATTTCCCAGAGAAAAATTGCAGCAGCATTTGCAACGTTGAAAGAATCAACCGTCGGTTGCACAGGAATGAAAACGGTGTGAGTGCAAACATCGAGTACCTTGTCGCTAATTCCCGAATCTTCATTGCCAAGCACAAGACAGATATTTTTAGAAAAAGAGAACTCGTGGAGAGGCGTTTTTCCAGAAGGATGAGCGCCAATGATCTGAACATTCCATTGAGTGCGTAATGCTTGAAGCGTTTCCGTGAGAGACATTGAGTGATAAACAGGAAGCGAAAAAACAGTTCCCATTGAATTTCGCACAGCTCTTCGATAGTATGGACTCGCTGAAGACGGTTCAGTAATCAGTAAGTCTGCATTGAATGCGGTGCAATTACGAATGATAACGCCAAGGTTATCCGGGTTCTTGAGATGGTCGGTGGCGACGAAGAGATGCTCTTCATCGGATTGTTGAAGAATGGATTCTGGAGGAATGTCTGGAGGAACTTTACCAAGCGCGAGAATTGATTGTTGTACATCGTATCCAACTAAGTCAGAAAGAAATTCGCGCGGCGCAATGTATATGTTGAGACGCTCAAATCGTTCTTTTGGAATTTCTTTCTGAAGCCATTCCAAAACGAATTCGGTCGTGAGAATCGATTGTGTATGAATTGAAGAACAAAGCATTCGTTGCACGACTCGTTTTCCTTCTGCGAGGAAGAATCCTTGTTTTTGAAGTTCCGATGTATGTTTGCGAACCCGATATGGTTGCAGTTCGGGGAGCTCGACATTGTTTACGTAAAAGACATTTGGCATAAGAAGGATTTTACCGCTTAATCGAAGACAACGGTTTTTCTTCCATAGGGTAACACGCGATCCTGCAGGTGCAGTCGTACAGCACGTGCAAGAACGAGCCGTTCTAAATCTCTGCCTTTACGAATAAGATCGTCAAGGGTATCCTTGTGAGAGATTCGGATAATATCTTGCTCGATGATTGGACCTTCGTCCAATTCATTTGTAACATAGTGACTTGTAGCGCCAACAATTTTTACGCCGCGTTCATAAGCTTGTTTATATGGATTACTTCCAGCAAAGGCAGGAAGAAAAGAGTGATGAATGTTGATAATCTGATTTGGGTAAGTATCCACAAATTGAGGTGATAACACCTGCATATACCGTGCAAGGATAATTGTATCCACACGTTCCTGTCTCAAAAGGTTGATTTCATTTTTTTCCTGTTCGTCCTTATTATCGGCTGTGATAGGGAAAAGGTGGTAAGGAATTGAATAGTGTTCTGCAAGTGGTTTGAGATCAGGATGATTTGAGATGATGAGAACGATATCAGCATCGAATTCATGGAGAGAATATCGCCAGAGAAGTTC
>DAOOUW010000104.1:0-1702 GCA_035390885.1 Bacteroidota bacterium
ACTTTACAATCAATAGAAAGAAAATAAGTGAATTCATTTGTAAAATATCAATTACCGTTAATCATCTGGGCGATTGTGATTTTTATCGAATCTTCGATTCCGTCGCTTCATCTCCCAGAAATTAAATCACCAATTGGTCCTGATAAAATTGCACATTTCTGTGTATTTTTTGTGTTTGCATTGTTGAGTTATCGAGCATTATTTTTTCAATCAGCATTTCCAAAATTGAAAAACCACGCTATTGTTATAACACTAATTATAACAAGTTTATATGGTTATCTTGATGAATTGCATCAATTCTATGTCGTTGGGAGATCCTATGATATGTATGATTGGATGGCAGACACATTAGGTGCTTTAGTTTATTTGGGAATAGTTTTTTTCCAAAGACAAAATGCTAAATGTCACCCTGTATCAACTGATAAAAAAATACAATGAGGTGGTGGATAGGTTATTATGGAATTTACCCTTGTAGCTCAAGATGGAAAAGCACGCGCAGGATTATTGAAAACGGATCATGGAATTATTGAGACGCCTATATTTATGCCTGTTGGCACTCGAGCGACAGTTAAAGCAGTTGAACAGCGGGAGTTGGAAGAGCTTGGCGCCCAAATTATTTTAGGGAACACTTATCATCTTTACCTTCGACCTGGTACTGAAGTAATAGAAGAAGCTGGAGGCTTGCACCGTTTTATGAATTGGCAAAAACCAATTCTTACAGATAGCGGTGGCTTTCAAGTGTTTAGTTTATCGGATCTTCGAGAAATTACACCTCAAGGAGTTCAATTCCAATCGCATATCGATGGTTCGTATCATCTTTTTACACCAGAAACTGTTGTGAAAATTCAGCGTAGTATAGGCTCAGATATTATGATGGTGCTCGATGAGTGTACGCCGTTTCCTTGTGATTTTGAATATGCGCGACAATCGAATGAACAAACAATTCAGTGGGCTCTAAAATCTAAAGAAGCTTTTGGACAGCAACCTCCAATGTATGGTTTTTCTCAGGCTCTCTTCGGAATTGTTCAGGGGAGCGTCTATCCTGAAATCAGAATACGCAGTGCAAATGAATTAGTGAAGGCAGACTTTGATGGTTATGCAATTGGTGGACTTGCTGTCGGCGAACCAACCGAACAAATGTACGAAATCGTTGATATTACAGAGCCATATTTGCCAGCAGATAAACCTCGATATTTAATGGGAGTCGGGTTGCCAGAAAATATTCTCGAATCAATCGAGCGTGGAATTGATATGTTCGACTGCGTTATTCCAACGAGGAATGGAAGGAATGGAATGCTTTTTACCAAGAAGGGCGCTTTCAATATCAAGAATGCAAAATACAAATTTGATTTTACGCCAGTTCAGGAAGATTGTAATTGCTATACCTGTCGGAATTTTACCCGTGCATATCTGCGTCATTTATTCCTTATAAGGGAAATTTTTGCTCTTCAACTTGCAAGTATTCATAATTTGGCATTCTTTCTGTATCTTGTACGTGAAGCTCGACTTGCAATTCTTGAGCATCGTTTCTTGGATTGGAAAAGAGAGTTTTTAAAAAATATGATCAACGATACGACATTACAAACTAATGAAAGGAGTACAGAATAGTGCTACAATTTATTCTTTTGATGGCTCAACCATCGAATGGTGGTTCAGCAGGACCAAGTTTAATGGCGAACCTTATCCTCTTTGGTTCCATAAT
>DAOOUW010000105.1:0-1602 GCA_035390885.1 Bacteroidota bacterium
AAAGAAAGAGCTGCCATCAGCGTACCGGTGGAGTGTACTGGTTGTTATTAGTCTTGCGATGTTTGGAAACTACTACGTCTACGATGCAATTAGTACGCTGGCGGATGTGCTGGTGCGTCAGTTAGGCTTCACCGATTCTGATATAGGATTGCTGCAAGGCATCTACAGCGTGCCGAATATTTTTATGGTTCTTATTGGCGGATTCATTATCGATCGTCTTGGCACACGCATTTCGACGTTACTGTTTGCAGCGCTCTGTTTGATTGGAGCAATTATCACCGCTTCGAGCGGTGTTCTGGCTGTGATGGCGACAGGCAGACTTATTTTTGGACTTGGAGCTGAATCTCTTATTGTCGCCGTTACGACAGCAATTGCAAAGTGGTTCAAGGGAAAAGAATTAAGTTTTGCATTTGGAATCAATCTTACCATTGCGCGATTAGGTTCATTCGCTGCATTGAATTCGCCAAGCTGGGCTTCTCGTGCCTACGAAAATTGGCAGAGTCCACTTCTTATTACAGTTATATTTGGTGTTATATGTGTTGTCGCTGCAGTACTGTACTGGATACTCGAAGTGAGAGCAGAAAAAAGATTTTCGCTCGGCGAAGCAGGCAGTACCGATAAAGTTGTATTTTCAGATATTTTTAAGTTTGGAAAATCTTACTGGCTTATTGTAGGATTGTGCGTTACGTTCTATTCTGCGATTTTTCCATTCCAAACATTTGCTGTAAAATTTTTTATGGATGCTCATGGAACAAGCAGGGAACTCGGCGGTTTTCTTTCCAGTATGTTAACGCTCTTTGCAATGGTTGCAACGCCTCTGTTTGGTTTGTTAGTTGATAAAGTTGGGAAGCGGGCTTTATTTATGATGTTTGGCTCATTACTTATTATTCCAGTCTATTTGATAATGGCGTATACGCATATTTCTCTTTATCTACCAATGGCAATGATGGGAATAGCTTTCTCACTCATTCCAGGAGTTATGTGGCCCTCTGTAAGTTATCTTGTTGATCAATCGAAATTGGGAACTGCTTACGGCTTAATGACGTTAGTACAGAATATAGGATTAGCAGGTTTTAACTTTCTCATAGGATGGGCAAATGATTATGGAAATGCCAGCGCCTGCAATCCAAAAGGATACGCATTAGGAATGTGGATCTTTTCGACATTAGGATTTATTGGATTTTTGTTTGCATTCCTATTACGGAAAAGAGAAACAGGTCCAAATGCGCATGGCCTTGAAACAATTACTATAACTAAATCTTAAAACACAAAATGAAGGAGTAATTTTATGCCAACGACACAAGAAAATCTGAAAGTTGCATTTTCTGGGGAAAGCCAGGCTTACCAAAAATACAAAGCATTTGCCGCGGCGGCGGAGCGCGATGGCTTCCCGAACATTGCACGCTTGTTCCGAACAACTGCAGAAGCAGAACGAATCCATGCGGAAGGACACTTGAAATCACTCGATGCAATTCAATCGACAGTAGAGAATTTGAAAACTGCGATCGAAGGTGAAACGTACGAATATTCTACAATGTATCCGCCGATGCTCGAAACCGCGACTGCCGAAGGTCACAAAGCTAAACGTATGTTTGGTTATGC